>DASTDH010000114.1:0-37161 GCA_035710445.1 Chthoniobacterales bacterium | reverse complement strand
CGTCCACTTATCGAGGTGTTCGTAATGGCGAGCGGAGGCCAAGACCTTTGGACCGATTGGATCTCGACAGAAATGATTTTGCCTACGCGGAACGGCACAGATTGTGACGTAAAAGCTGCAGTTCCAACCGACCTCTTGAGGCACATCCTGATGGCCAAGATCCTTGCGAAAGTACATTGAAATAAAATACACTATTAATAACTGTTATTCAATTCGGCCTTGCACCTCTGTATGACCGCACGAATTTTGGCCGACAAATAGACACGATGACATTCGCTCTCAGCAAAGCTGCCGGAAACGCTCCGCACGTCTTTCCCAGCAGTACGATGGCGACTGCATTTTCGGGCGGGTTGAGCTGGTCGCTTCGGGCGAGCGTTCAGTAAGCAACCAACGTTCGGGCTTCGGTTGGACAGTCGCCGCTACCATTCGTCCGTTCCGCATTCATCATTCCACGTTTCTGACCTGCTGGATCCGCCGCGGCGGACCGCGCTACCAAAGCCATGCGCCCGCCTAAGCCGCTGTCACAGGATCGGGGGCCGCTGCAGCTTCCCCAGGAACGTTCTTCGCGCGCGCCCGAATCCCGCGCCAGTATTTAAGCGGCACCAGGCCGATGGCCATGATGGCAAGCTGGCTGCCGACAAAGGCGAGCAATGGGCCAAATGCCTGATCCATGAATCCGTAGGAGTGCAGGCCAACGCCGAGCATGTTCACACCAAACCAGGAGAGACTTCCGATCACGTTCCCGAATACGGCCAGGACGGCTATGCCGCGCTCTCGAGCAAACCCGCCCCAGCGCGCGTGTAAAATAATCGCATTCCAGAGCACAACCAATAGAGCGCCATTTTCTTTTGGATCCCAACCCCAAAATCGGCCCCAAGATTGGTCCGCCCAAATCCCACCAAGGACCGTGGCGACCAAACTAAATAGCGTAGCAAAACAAACAACTCCGTAGATCATGCGACTCATCGATCGTGCGGTAGTTTCGTCGAATGAAGTCGTGAATACGCCACGAATGATATAGATGATGCCAATGATACCCGCTAAGAAGACAGCGGAATATCCGAGCGCTTCACCCACGACGTGCGTAGCCAGCCAAGCGTTGGTGTCAAGCACCGCTCGCAGCATTTCCATGGTATCGCCATCGAACTGAAGATTCTGTGCGATCAAGAGAGTCACGAACCCGACCACGGCGCCACAAACGCTACCGATACCGTTGCGGTAAACGCGTTCGAGAATCAAACAGAATAAGACCGAGGCCCAACCGACAAAAACCGCGGAACTATAAAGGTTCGTTACCGGCGGCCGTCCTTGAATGTACATCCGGGCTACCAGCCCGGCGGTATGGATCAGAAAAGTGAAACCAAGCAGGAGCAAGGCGGTTCGGCCAAGTGTGTTCGGCCAGATAAGCCAGGACAGCAGCGCCAGTACAAAGACTACTAGATAGAGAACAAGCGCCTGATAAAAGGGCTGAGCACTGTTGAAGTAGTACTCCAGGATTGGACGGCGCAATTCATGCGAAACGTGTCTGTTCAGGAAGCTTTGGTATTCGGTCAGAGCTTGATTAAAACCGGCGACATCCCCGTTACGATAACTCGAGATCAACTGGCCGTAGGCAATAACCGGATAGGGTATCTTTCCGGTTCCAATTGAACTGAGCAACGCCTCCGAAACGGGAGACCAACGCTCATTTTCTGTCTTTCCTTCCAGATTAGGAATCGCAAACGCGTACTTGGCCTGAGCCAGGTTCTGATAACGTTGAGTGAAGAGCAGAATTCGTTCGAATGCTTGCTGATCGTATGATTTCCCGGCGTCCCGGTCTCGAACGGCCTGCAGTCCAGGTTGAATGGTTTGCTGAAAGATTTGGATTTCTTTCCCAAAATCGGGCGAATCTTGCGCCTGGACCGTATTCTTTAATTGGAGGTAAAGCCGCAGCACATCGCGCAGCCTAATAATTCCACGCTGGAACGCATTCCTGACTTCCGATTCGATCTGCGCGGCCTGGCTGGCCTGTTGTTCGATCTGTCCAAAAAAAGGCTGCAAATCGTTGAACGAATAAGTGCCCGCCTTCTGCCAGCCGAAAAGATCCAGGATATCCGGGTTCGTTACTTCAAACACTTTAGAGATATCCGCGTGCTCCGGCATCATGAACACATCTAAGAGCCATTGGCTTTGGGTGGCGACCTGCGTCGAGCTTTCGTTATTTGCGGTCCCATCGATTCCGTGATGGTTCATTTGAGAGAGCGAGACTCGCGCCAGAGTATCCAGCGGCATGACACGTCCGCCCGCCAACACCGGCAACTTGCCGAAACCGGTGACATCAAAGCCGGTGATCGGCTTCCTCGGCAACATATGGGAGATCGCCCACCCCAAGAAAACAACACTGATGATCCAAGGAACGAATTTCTTCATGCGATCACGCGCCGCCTAACAAAACTGATTAAATGCATCGCGAACTGTATCACCAAGCCCAGCGCCATCATCCCGCACGATATATAAGGTACGAGCCAGCTTGGATTTTTCATGACCTGCAGAATCGTGGTAGTGTCGTTGTTGCCAAAGCCCGCCTGATAAAATGTCAACCCGGCGTAACGCAACGGATGGTTCATGAAGATCAGCGCTTCTCGGTTTTCATGGGCGCTCGGATCGATCAAACGCACCTTGCTTGAGAAGTTCTTGGCAATTTCAGTACCAGCGTAGCGATCATGCCGAAATTCCTCCAATGCGATCGAAAATGGCCGATAGTAGCGCTTGGGTCGAAGAACGATTGAAAACGGCTTCGATCCAACTTGAAACTGAATGGGCTGCGGAAAACCGCCTGCGAGATTCCATGAACCGATTAGCTGCCCGTTTTGCGTTAGATTTACCGACACGGCCGGCTGGTTGCGCTCGTCCTGCTTGTACGTTCTGGCAATATGGACAGCGACTGCCATCGGGCCGACCCGGAGATGCGGATAATTCGCGCTGGGTAGCTGATTGGGTCCGATCAATGCAGCGTTCTCATAAAAATCATTTACCTCCAGAGTCAACCCTTCGCCAGGCAGCGAGATCGGCTTTCCCTTCACCAGCTTCGATGTCGGGATCGAGATGACCTCGTCAGTGGTAGCGCCGGAGCTGTCGACAATCACGAGTTCGTCCAGGTAGGGACTTTCGGAGTAGTTTTTGGTTTGACCCTGACCAAGCTGGATCTGGCTCTCTTCTTCAAACACGCTGGTAACCAACTGACCTACCAGCAACAGAATCAAGCCGGAATGGAGAATCTGGATACCGGCTTTCTTCCAGGAGAGCCTAAAGCGGGAGAGATGAGCAGCGACCAGATTCACTAAAAGAACACCACCCAGTGTGTAGCCGCCGGGAAACCACGGGATCTTTAGCTGGCTTCCCGGTAACGAAAAATACAAAAAGAAACTTTTGAAGTAGCGCAACTGAGCTTCATAGACGCCGATTTGCACCTGGTCGAGCGTCCCGACAAAAACCAGAACCATGGCACAAGCCAGACACGCAATGGTGAGCTTTAGCGAGGCGAGCGGCTTGAAGAGCTGGAACAGACTATTTGTCATTGGTCGATTTCGCTTTTTCTGAGCCCATCGATTCGCCGCTTGCCTCCGATTGGCCCGGAAACCGGAAAGAGTTTACAAATTCTGTGAATTTATCAACTTGCGCCTGCACGAGGGCCGGGGGTCCAGTCATCTTGATGAACCACGTCCGGTCAGCCGTTCGCAGCACCGCTCCAACGATCCGATCGGGCTTGGGAGCGCTTTCCGGGGTCTGTACATCTACAAACGCCGCCGGCACCCCATCAACCGTCCGGCGTTCCAATGTCTTCGCCAGGGAATCTCCATCTAGGACGGCTTGCTGCACTTGCCCTCTCCATCGATTGACATTCGACTCGAGACCGCCGGCATCGCCGGGAAAGGAGCTGACCGAAATATCCGCCGCCTCGCCGTTTGGCCCTTCCGCCTTAAAGCTGGCCAACCGCATTTCACTCAAGGGCTGCTCCTTCCAATCCGAAGGCACAATCCATTTTGGCAATGCCGAAGGCGGAGCAGGCGCCAACGAGCCGTTGCCGGCTTCCATGTTCACCGATTCCTTAGGAATGCGGTAGACAGCGATATTCGATTGGTCACATGCAGTTAGAAAGAGTACGAGCAACAAGCAGAGTGGCCGTCTCAACCGCCGGGGTCGATCTGATGCCGCGAGATAGTTGGGGCGAACAAAAATGGTCATTACAGGAAACGGACGAGCCAGGTGCTCATGGTCTAGCACCGAACTATTAGAACAGCTAATGGTGCAGCAGTTTTTTGCAACTGCAGAAAGTAACCTGCTGCTCCAGCCTCAGGACCGCAACCGGAGACGTCCGCTCACAATCGGGGCGCAAGACAGCGAGCGGTCGGACAGCCGAGACGCTTAATGTGACGGAAAGACGTCGAGAAACTCAGCGATTGGCGGAGCGTCCCGGATTCGCATATCCGCTTCAATGTAACCGTTCGCGCGGCTCACCCCAGGAAAAATAATGGTTCCGGAGGGGTCGGATGAAAGTACCCCACTATCCGCCGCGGCGGATTGGGTTAGCGTTCTTAAAGAACTCCGATCCTGGACGGGACGATCGACCAACGCTTGCATCGCTGAGCGGCCTGCGAAATGCCTGCATCAGAACAACAGCAATCTCGCCACTAGCACGCCGAGCCCAAGGCCGACGCACACTTCGATCACAGTGTGACGTCGCAGAGCGACTCTCGACCAGCCAACCGCAATAGCGAAGAGCATGGCCAGGACCGCCAGACGCGCGCTAAGAAACCACAATGCGCTCGCGGTCATCATCGCAAAACCGGCATGCATTGAAGGCTTGAGCCATCGATTCAGTAACCAGCCTGCAGCCACGAGCAACATCGCCGCAAGACACCCGCGCGCATACACCATCGGTTGTTGCGTTAGCATCAACACCAACACCGTGACCAACAGGCATCCCAATCCGACAACAAATAAATGAGGACGGTCTTTGCGGGCGGAAACATCAAGGTCACTCCATTCACCGACTCGGACTTTGCGCAAAATATAAAGCGATGCCGGCAACAAACAGAAGAGCAGTACCGTAGCCAAACCGAATACTGCTTCGATCGGGCCAAGGAACCGGCACCCGGCCAGCAATGCGATTACCGGTGAAAAAAGAAACGGATGCCCGCAAACGGAAAGCGCAGTAGCCAGTTGTTCCTTGCGGGACACAAGAACCGAGCGGTTAGAAAATTGAAAAATATTGGGCACTCAGTCCGGTATCGCAGCCATCTCTCGGTGAGCGCTGGCGAGCTGCCGGCAGCTCCGAACGATCATCCAAATGAATCCGCCGATCAAAGAGCCGACCATCACCAGCATAAAGAGCACACCGCCTGAAAAACCGGCGCTTATCCCATCGACTCCGCCGTTCCCTGTCACGCTCGTTGGTTCCTTGCAACCCTCGCAGGCAAGAACCGAGGGCACGCCTGCCAGAAGTAAACCGAACAACGTAAACATAGCGCGTCGCATGAACTAAATCTTGCTCTACTTGGCGCCGCTGCGCAAGAGCGTTCCGATATCTTCCAATATGCGTTGCACCGCCTCGGGTGAGCGCCCGTCGTACTCCCCGCGAACTACCCCATCCGAATCGACCAAGAAGAAACGAGACACCACGACTTTGCCATCCGTTTGCACAGAAGCGATCCGTTCCCATCGATCGAGCAAGTCATGAGTCTCTGCCGATGTGCCTCCAACAAAGCGCCACCGAGACGAAGCTAAATAGTGTCGGGCAAGGTCTGCCAATTTAGATACGCTTTGGTTCACGGCCGGGAGCACCGTCGATACCAGTGCAAGGCGTTCTGTTTTTCGAAAATTCTGATCCAATTCAGCAAACCGGCTGCTGAACAAGGCGCTGGAATCAGAGTCAGCAAGATCGATAAAACCGGCGATCCAAATCTTGCCGCGCAGATGTTCCTTATCCAGCGGTATGCCGTCCTGATCCCTGAGTCTAAATTCAGGCGCGAAGCCGTAGCGTGGCAGTTCTGCTCGATCTCTGCGGACTGAAGCGTTCCACGAGAAGTACACCAAAGCGATCAGAGCGATAGCGAAAAGGGCCAGGCAAACCGACAGTAACGAGCGTCGTTTCATGGCAGGAGACTAAACCGCTTCGATTAGATCGCCTCTGACCGGAGCAGACGTCCCGCGGGCGCGCATGTGCGTCAAGCGCATGTGCGTCAAGTTAAGGGCTTGGGACGGGGACTCGCGTTTTGCTGATCCCGAAGGGATCTGATGAAAGTACCCCGGCAATTTATTGCTGGGCGGGCGTCGGAAAAAACAATTCGTCCCGGAGGGACGATCGAAAGATAGCGCTTCGGCCCGCTCTTTTGTGGGAGCGAACAAAGCTCGATCGTCCCTATCGGGACGGACACGTTGAAAAACGCTGCCCCAGCACTGAAGTGCTGGGCTATTTTTGTCACATCCCTCCGGGACGATTTTTCTCCCCCGGATAGGCCAAGCGGATCGTTATGTTGGCGCGCTCTCGGCGCTGCGGAATACACCGTCCGGCCGACGGGGGTTGCTACACTCTCTTCGATGCAGGATCGGACCGAAAAGAATCTCACAGGATATACAAAATCGTGAACAAGAAAACCCAGACTACGTCGACAAAATGCCAGTAAAGGCCGACGCATTCCAGGAATCCATGGCGGGAAGGAGTCACCTTCCCGAGGAAAGCCCGGACCAGCGTAGCAATGAGAAGGAGTACTCCGATGAAGACGTGCATCCCATGGAAGCCGGTAAGCACAAAGAAACTCGATCCCATGATCCCTGCCGTGTTGAACCAAAATCCCTCGGAGAACAAATGACGCCATTCGTCCGCCTGGTTGGCCAAAAAGAGCGACCCGAGCACGATCGTCAGTAGCAGGAGGAACTTTCCGCCGCGAGTTTGCCGAATCAGGCGGGACTCACTGAAATGGAGAGTCACACTGCTGCTGAGCAGCAGGCCGGTTGCAATCAAAGTCTTAATCAGGGTCGCGCCGCCCTTCAATCCTTCCGGTAACTGCCAGCCGGCACCGGCACCGGAGCGCAGAATCATATATCCAGAAATCAGGCCGGCGAATAGCATTGCCTCTGAAGCGAGGAAGGTCAGCATACCGAAACGAACTACGTTCGGGCCGACTTTGGGAGCCGCATCAATGGTCAAGGCAGGAGAACTCATGGGAAAGCTTTATAGATCGACAATTTCCAGATTATTACGAGAAGGCAAAGCAGTATGGCAAAAGACGCAATCGCAATCAGTAACCGCCGGTTCTTCTTTTGGAGTTCTTCATCCATCAGATCCGCGCCAGAACCAAAGTGCCGAACGTTAATGGTAAATAAATGATCGAAGTCAGGAACAAGCGGCGCGCGCTTTTCTCGGTTCCGGTCAATGCGAACGAAAACGCTGCCAGGAAAAAACCGATTCCACAGACCAGGGCAACCAGGGCATACCAAAAAGAGGTAAGTCGCAGGACAAACGGCAACAAACTGACCGAAACCAAGGCCATCGTGTAAAAAAGCGCTAGCCGTCCGGTCTGGCGGCAATCGGGATCAGAACCGCTCAACATCACAAATCCGGCGTCTCGATAATCTTTGCGGTAGAGCCAGGCGATTGCCAGAAAATGCGGCATTTGCCACAGAAACAGGATTGCAAAAAGAATCCAGGCTTCGAAATCGACTTGTCCGCGAGCCGCCGCCCAGCCGATCATCGGAGGAAGCGCGCCGGGAATCGCGCCGACGATCGTGTTCAGGGTGGTCACTCGCTTGAGCGGAGTATAGGCAAAAAGATAAGTACCGACCGTCAAGGCAGCAAGGAGGCCAGCCAACAAGTTCGTGGCCAGGCTCAGATAGACTACACCGGCTACGCAAGCCACCAAACCGATGATCAGTCCATCATCCCGTGACATGCGCCGAGCCGGGATTGGCCGGTTTTTAGTCCGGCGCATCCGCAGATCATAATCGGCCTCGAATACCTGATTCAGTGCGGCCGCGCCGGCGGCGGCGAGAAACGTTCCGCAAAGCGTGTGAAAAAGATAAAGCCATTCGAGGTCTCCTCGCCAAGCAAAGAGAAATCCGACAAAGGTTGTCATCAAAACAAGCAATGTCAGGCGCAGCTTCACCAATTCCGTGAGATCGGCCAACAGCCTGCGGACCGAAGCTTTCTGTCCCCGTTCCGCCAGGCGAATCGGTTCTTGTTCGGAAATCGAGTTCATACTTTGCCTGTCTCCATCGGGTAAACTCGTGAACGTCCCGCCGCCCGACAATCGGTGCAAGCTGGAATTCGAGAAAG
Organism: Chthoniobacterales bacterium; assembly: GCA_035710445.1. GTDB lineage: Bacteria > Verrucomicrobiota > Verrucomicrobiia > Chthoniobacterales > JAFAMB01 > DASTDH01. Next base: position 28,847 of record DASTDH010000114.1, on the reverse strand, counting down.
AGAGACGCTCAAAAGCACGCCGATCACCAGCATGAGAGCACCTCCCAAGACGTGCGAGGTGGCAATATCCGCTGCTTTGTTGCTCAAAACGGTCCAGGCGCCGAGAACCAACTGGACGAAGATCAGGAAGATCCAAGCCGCTCCGGCCATTCGCATAGGATTCGGCAAAAGGGACGAACGGATTAGCTTGACCGAGGTCCAAACCACCCCGATTGCGATCAGCACGGCCCAAACCCGATGAACGTACTGCAGCAAGATAAGGCCCGCCGAGGTGAACGGTTGTCCTGCAGCTCCACGCGCCTCATTTATTTTCGCGATCGCCACCGGGTCGAGAAGCGGCGACCAACCTCCGTACGTCGTTGGAAAATCAGGTATCGAAAGACCGGCATGAGAATGACGCATGGCCGCTCCGAGAACGAGCTGGACGAATATCATGACTGTGACGGCCACCGATAAGTTGCGCAGCGGGCGGGATTCGAAACCTGACGTTGCCAGACGATTCCAGAGGGGTGAAGTAACCAGGGCGAGACTCGCCATCAAAGCGAGAAAGCTTTGGGCGAGACAACCGTGAAAAAGGCCCAGAAGTGCATTGTGCTCGGTCACTCTTAAGCCGCCAAGGACTCCTTGGACGACTACCGCCAAAACCGCAACGGTCGCCAGCCATTTTACCCAGCGCCGGTCGTCAATCAGCCAGGTCGCGAAGCAAAATCCAATCGTGAGAACTCCGACCAGACTGGCAAGCAAACGATGGGTGTGTTCGAAGAAGACTCCGCCCACCCAACGAGAGATCGGAAAGAGAAACATGTTATAGCCGAAACTGTTGGGCCAGTCCGGTACCGCCAAGCCGGCTTCGTGGCTGGTCACCAATCCGCCGCTACCGATTAGCCCAAGTACGCATATCGTCGAGATGATCGCGAACCAATTGAGCAGACGCTTGGGAAGGTCGTAAGCGGCCATTACTCAGTGTACTGTCAGTTGGGCGGTATCCGGTGCCGGTTGGTCTTGCGGAAGGAAATCCTGCTGCATGCCGGGAACACTGTATTCGTACGGCCCATGATAAACCGTAGGTGTCACTTCGAAATTTCCGTGTCCCGGCGGCGAGGGCAATGTCCACTCCAAGGTAGCTGAATTCCAGGGATTCCTAGGTGCCTTTGGTCCCTTGAACATGCTGTAAAAGAAATTGATGAAAAACGGAATCGTCGATAGGCCGAGACCAAATGCACTCAAGGTGATGAATATCTGCAATGGTTGCTGGCTGCGCAGATGGTCATAGAGGGTCGGGTCAGCAATGCGTCGCATCATCCCGTTCAGGCCCAAATTGTGCATCGGGAAGAACGTCAGATTGAAGAACATAAACATAAGTACAAAATGAACTTTGCCCCAAAACTCGTCCATCATCCGACCGAACATTTTCGGGTACCAAAAATAAATCCCGGCGAATACCCCAAAAAGGCTTCCGCCGAAAAGCACGTAGTGAATATGAGCGACAATGAAATAGGTGTGATGAATAAAGAGATCCACCGGAGTTGACGCCATGTAAATTCCGCTTAACCCGCCGATGACAAACATCGAAACGAATCCCAGGGCAAAACACATCGGCGTTCTATAATGTATCGACCCTCCCCAGACTGTTCCCATCCAGTTGAAAGTTTTAATGGCTGAGGGAACAGCGATCACCATCGTCGAAAAGGAGAACGTCGCCGACAATAAAAGATTCATTCCGCTGACGAACATATGGTGGCCCCACACGATGAAACCGAGCACGCCGATGGCCATCAGCGCGAAGACCATCGCCTTGTACCCGAAAATCGGTTTACGAGAAAATACCGAGATTATCTCTGAAGCCAATCCCATGGCCGGTAAGATCAGGATATAGACCTCGGGATGGCCGAAAAACCAGAACAGGTGTTGCCAGAGCAAGGGTTGGCCGTAGTTATCTCCGGAGAAAAAGGACGTTCCAAAATTCAAATCAAAAAAGAGCATTGCGGCCGCTGCAGAAAGGACTGGAACGGCGAGCAAGAGCAGAAAAGCCGTCACCAGGAGCGCCCAGACCGGCAAGGGCAAGCGGAACATTCTCATGCCCGGCGCTCGCATGTTTATCACGGTAGTGATGTAGTTGGTCGCCCCCGCAATGGAGGACAATCCATTAATGAATATGCCGATGCACCACAAGCTTTGGCCGGCCTGAGTACCATTAAAGGCGGCATGAGCTGAAAGGGGCGCGTAAGAAGTCCAGCCGGAGGCGGGCATCCCATTGGGCGCAAAGAAGCTCGCTAACAGCACGATCCCCGAAGTGAAAAAGAGCCAAAACGATAAGGCATTAAAAAACGGAAACGCCATATCGGGCGCACCGATCTCGAGCGGAATCAGGAAGTTTCCAAAAACACCAACCAACAAGGGCATCACCACCAGGAACACCATCACGGTGGCGTGCATCGTGAACAGGGCATTGTAGCCGCCGGGCGAGAAAGCTCCGGAATCAGTCACGAGCCATTTCGGCAACAATCCCCCGATCAACGGCACTGGCTCTCCGGGGAACGCCAACTGGTAGCGTACTCCCATCGCCAGCAGTCCTCCGACAATCAAGAAGAACAAGGTGGAGAACAAATATTGGATGGCGATCGTCTTGTGGTCTTCCGACCAAATGTATTTGTTGAAAAAACTGAGCTCATGATGCGCGTGGGCGGAGGCCCCATGGAGCTCTGAGCCAGAATGAACGATTGTTTGTGCCATGACGAACTACTTGGGTGTCTTCTGATCCGATTGCGCAGGAGCCGGACTCGGCGCGGGAGCAGGTTTCACCTTCTCCTGATACCATTTGTCAAAATCCTGCTGCGAGACAACTTCTACCTGCGCCTTCATATTATAGTGGCCGGAACCGCACAACTGGCTACAGGCAAGCTGATAGCTGCCAATCTTGGTTGGCGTGAACCAGACCCAATCAATCGTCCGGCCGGGCACCGCGTCCTGATAAATTCGGAACTCGGGAATATAAAAACCGTGAATCACATCCTTGGAGTTCAATCGGATGTGGACCGGGCGATTGACCGGCAATTCCAGAACGGCTGAGGTAAAATTATCTTTGGTCTCGGGATCGGAGGGGTCATTGCCAAACAGATTATCATTTGAGATCAGCTTGACATCCGAACGCCCCAAACTCCCGTCCGCTCCTGGATACTGCATTGTAAATCCAAATGGGTATGCGGCGACGCCAACATTCAGCGCATCGCTGGGAGGAGCAGTATGGAGGACATCCCACCAGACATGGTTGCTGTAGCCCCACAGCCCGATGAAGATGGCCGTCGGAATCGCCGTCCAGAGCAACTCCAACCGGTTATTGCCATGGCTGTAGGTGGCGCGTACGCCTCTCCGAGCGCGATATTTTATCAGAAAAAAAATGTAGACAACTTGGGTGAGCACGAAGACGCCTCCGGTCAGGAAGCAGATAAAATAGAGAATCTGGTCAACCTGCTCCCCTCCTTTGCTGGCCACATCCGGCAGCCACCAGAGATTGTTCGTGCGCTGCGCAGCCGAGCCGGTGCCGGCGAGCAACCAGAGCAATAAAATCGGCAATATGATTCGGAGTCTTCCGGTGAGACTGCAGTTCATGTCACGGAATCGGTCGGATCCAAAATAACCTACAAAATTATTGCGGTTTGTCATGGGGGCTACTTTGCAGGGGGCGAACTGCCCGGCGCCGGAGCGTTGGCCGGAGCGGGAGGCGTTGATCCGCTCGGTGGCTGTCCGGCTTGCGGTTGCGGGGGTGCACCTCCCTGCTTGGTGACGTCTTTCGGCGGTATCTGCATTATTTCGGTAAACGTCCACTGATCTTTGCGGCTCTTCAGCTCATCTCGCATCGCTTTGACTGCCTCCGGAGAGATCTCGGGCGCATTATTCCCCCAGTCAGATCGTATGTAGCTTAGAATTGCTGCAAGTTGCTGGTCAGTATACTGGCCTTCCCACGCCTGCATCGCGTTGTTAAAGGCCTGTCCCTTCACTTGGACCGGGCCCTGCAATCCTTTAAGAACGATCGCAATCAGCCGATTACTGGCGTCGCTTACCACAAATTCCGACCCGGCCAGTGGCGGAAATTGCCCCGGTTGTCCTTGGCCATTTGCTTGATGGCAGGTAACGCAGTTGGCGGAAAAGAGTTTCTTGCCGAGTACTTTCGGATCGGGTGGACCGGCAGCGGCCGCTGCTTGGGCTCCATACTTTGGCTGATATTCGAAAACGTCAGCCGCAAATCCACCACTGTAAGAAAAAAGATAGGCTCCGGCCCAAAAAATACCACAGCCAATCACTGCGACCAGCCATCCGGGAACCGGTCCGTTTTCCATTCGCGGATTCGTTTCCAACGGTCCGGAGGATGGACCGTTCACCGAACTGGGATCTTTCTGTTCTGAACTCATTCCTTCGGCTCCGGAGCTTCCGGTAAATTGTAGTCGTGCTTGAGTGAAAGCAGATAGGCCACCAGTGATTCACCTTCGGCGGTCGGCACGATCTCATAGCCCGGCTTCCGCTGGTCGGCGCCCTCCAACTTCAAGGCATTGTTGGCTGGTTGGCCGGCGATCTTTTGTTCGCGGAAAAGCCAACGATACGACGGCATGATTGAAGTGGGATTGATCGTTTGCGGATCATAGAGCAGCCGGTAGTACCATTGTACATCCTTTTGCCGGACACCGACATTCGTCAGATCGGGACCCAATCGGGAGACCCCAAGGAACACCTGTCGATCGTTCATGTAATCCCGCGCAACGGTTCGTCGTTTGGCCCACTGCCGATCGATATCGCCACCCTCAATCTTATCGCGAGCGAATTGACTGTGACAATAGACACATCCGTTAGCCGCGAAAACATGCGACCCCTGCTGGGCTACACCCGGCACTCCTGGGGGAGTCAACTCATTGGTCACCGAGTCTCGATCAGCCTTGAGTTCAGCAAAACTCATATAGGGATAAGCGACAAAGCCAATCCAAGAGAGCCCAAACAGAACGAAAATACCTAGTACCAAGCTGGTTATCGATTTCACGCGGCCGGTATCTCCTCTCCTAGATCAAGAATCGGTTCCGGAGCCTTTTGCGTCGCGGCATGCCAGACCGGATTGACCAAAACGGTCAGCATCGAAAAAATGCTCACAATGTTAGCGATTACTATCATGGCAGCGGCCACGATCTGACCAACGACGAAGGGCGCAATCAGGTCGAGAATTGCCGGTATCGGGACCTTCGGATCCATCAGTCCAAGTCCCTGCAGCACTCCGGCGATGGTGAGGTCAAACACCAAAAAGCCCAGACCAACGATCCCCAGCCAGAAGTGCCACCGAACCAGCCCAGCGTATCTCCAAAAACGGCCGAGAACGCGCGGCATGATAAAATAGATCGCCCCAAAACTGACGAAAAAGACAAAGCCGAAGAGGGTCAAATAGTAGCGCGCCGAAACCGCGAGAGTAAATTGGGTAATCCGGTCGACCGTCCGAAACGCATTGACCGCATCCCAGATACCGGACAAACCGTAAAGCATCGCGCCAATCATTAGGAACCGAAGAGCGAGGTTGGATTTGATGAGCTCGAATTGGCCCTTCATGGTCAGATGAAGGTTAGCTGCCACCGCAATGACCGAAATAATCAAGAGGACTTTGGCGACGATACTGCTGGTAATCATCCACGCGGGCAAGGGGCCACCGATGATCTGAGTCAACCCGGTCCAACCGGCCAATCCCGCCAAAAGCCAAAAACCGAGCAGCCCCAACCGCTTGCTGTAAAGGGGTCGATCGAGAATGATTGGAATGAAGTAAAACGCGGCGGCCAGTCCAAGCGGAGTAAGCCACAATCCAAACAAGCATCCAAAATACCACCAATGAATCGCCGACTGGGCGACGCCGCTTGCGCCAGCAACATTCAATAGGCCGTTGGCGGTCGCGTAAAACCAGGGGAACCAGATAAAGGCGCCCAAGAGGTAATATTGCGAGATGTAGAGCTGGCGCTGCCGGCGGAAGAGACACAGGCCGATCGCCCAAACCGCGATTATAATCTGGGCCAGGAAGATTGCGAATGCTGTGTAGGGGGGGAACTCCAACCATTCCCGTCCCGTGCTACCGCCACCCAGCACTCCCCAAACGCCAAAGACAAGACCGGCATTCCAAAAAGCTCCGGCAAAGAGGGGCAACGACCCCGTAAACAACGGGATCTGCGCCATTCTGGACAGTATCCAAATCGCGATGCCGATTCCAAGCAGAGAGGCCGATCCGTAAACCAGCAGGTCCAGCGAAACCGGATAAACGCGCCCATAGGTAAGCCAAGGCACGTTCGAACATGCCAGCCATCCATTTGGATCAGCCATCTGGATTACCGACAAAAGCCAAAGTATCGAAGCGACTAAGAGCCAGGCAAATCCGGAAGCAAAGAAGAAAAGAATCGGCAACCGAACCGCTCGGTTCATTGCAGTAGGTTCAATCGGATTTGGTAAGGACGATTGACTCATAAACTCATCGACGAAGCTGCTGAATTTCTTTTCATGGCTTGGCCGGTGTTGGGGAAGGCACCGCACCGGCGGGACTCGGGGAAGTTTGATTGCCAGCTGGAGTGGGCGCCGAAGCGGGCTTTTGCGCCGGCGATCCCGCCGCAGAAGCGGTTGGGCTCGGAGCAGGCAAAGCGATCGGTCCGGCAGCATGCGGGCGGTTGGATGCCAGATCCGCTATCTCCAGCTCCATAGCACGTTCGATGGGTATGCCGACGATTCCCTTTCCTCTGTCGATCCAGCGATAGCTAGTCAACGTTTTCTGATTTTCGGCGTTCAGATCGCTGAGATTCTTTAGTCGTAATTCGGTCCGGCCGGGTTCAGCCGCGGCGATCGACTCGCGCTGGTAAGTAACGAACCACACGAAGCCGGCAAAGAGCAGGAGTACCACTAAGATGGTGACCACCGTCGAAACAGAGAACCGTGCGGATTGGCTGGCGTCTGACATGGTCTAGTTGCTCACGTTAACGGACTCCAGCAATCGTGGATCGCGGGCCGGAAAGAGCGAGGCGCCTCCCAAGCTACGCAAAAACAAAAATGCCAGGAGGAACCCGATTGCGAAGAGTGTCGCCACATCCAACCAACTGACCTGAACCCCGGTCGGATGGATAAAAGGATTGATGGTAACGAAGGTATCAAGCAGATGCATCGCCAGTACCCAAAAACACATGAAAGCCAAAAATCGGGGAGTGCGCTTGGTATACTGAAAGAGGAGATAGAGAAACGGAATGAAGAAGCGACCAACCACCAACGCGATGCTCACCGTATTCCAAGAGCCGATATTGCGGCGGAGAAACCAACTCGTTTCTTCCGGAATATTCCCATACCAGATCAGCATATATTGGCTAAATCCGATATAACCCCAGAAGATGGAGAAACAAAAAAGTAGCTTCCCCATCATGTGGTAGTGCTCGGCGTTCACAAAACTGAGGTATCCGGCATTCTTGAGCGCAAGCACCACCAGAATGATTAGCGCCATCGACGCGCCGGCTGATCCGGCGAAAATGTACACGCCCCACATCGTGGAGGCCCAGCGATAATCGAGCGAAGCCATCCAATCGAACGCCATAAATGTTGTACCCAGCGCGAAGAGGATAATCCCAACGAAAGAAAACCCGCGCATCTGAATGGACCAACGCGGATCGCCGTCCGAATCTTGCCGCACTGAGGTGCGCCGAAAATAAATCGCCGCCCCCGAAAAATAGAGGAAGTATAGGACCGCGCGGATCCAGAAGAATGGCAGCGTCACCGAACCGAAGTGCGGTTCGAAGTAACCGATCTTATCGCCGAGGGCCGGATTGGCATCAAGGTGGTCTTTAGCCGTAAGCCAATTCCAGATATCAAAGCGAAAAAGGACCAATGGGATGAAGAACAGAATCATCCAAGGCAGTAATGCGGCCAGGTTTTCCATCTGACGACGCACCACGATACCCCAACCGGAATCGGTGGCATGATGGACCAGGATCCAAAACAGACAACCGATCAGAATGGTGAAAAAGTAGATGAACGCAAATAGCCAGGAAAAAGCGAATTGGTGACGAAGTTCGCTACCGGCTGGTGCCACTAAGCCGGTAATCAAAACAATCGCCAAGAAAACGGCTCCCAGACCGAGCAAAACCAGCACGAGACGGTTTATCCTCTGGGACTGAAAAAGTTCGGGAGCGGGAACGTGCGAGTGGTTCATTTCTGGGAATCCAAAGCTTTGCGTTGGTTATCCGGGACATCTCCGATCTTGGCGTACTGGCTTCGCTGCAACGCGCGGATATATGCTATGATGGCCCAACGATCTTTCACTGTAACCTTATCGCCGTAGGCCATCATCGTATTGTAACCATTGGTAATAGTGTTGAATAGTTGGCCGTCTGCCATCTGGCGATATTTGTCTTGATGGTAGTTAGCGATGCTCAGCAGCCCGTACTTAGAAGTGATGCCGTTGCCTTGTCCGGTCGCACCATGGCAAACTGCACAGTTGACCTGAAATTCTTTCTGACCCCGCTTCAGCAGATCCATCGTTATCGGAACTTGCGGCGGCAAACCGGTCCCCCATTGATCTCCCATTTTGCCGGTATTGTAATAGTCGGTGCCGGCGGTAAACTCTCCCAGCGGAGAGCTGATATCATTGGGCACGTCTGAGTTCTGGGATGGATGACCCGGGATGTCGTATCCCATTGGAATTGTCCCTGCCACCGGTGGGCGCGCACTTCGACCATCCGCGAAAAAGTCGCTCGGCTTCTGAAATTTGACCTTGGATTGCCGCTTCATGTCGCCAAAAAACTCGATAGGCGGAGCCGTGCTATGCTCTCCGCGGGTACCAAGGAGCGCGATCGCCAAAGCGCAGAACAAGACAAACCCGATCAGGAAATTCTTAATCATGCTCGTAAAGCAACGTCACGTCCTTCCCGCCGATCTCCTCCAGGAACTCGCGAGTCACCGTATCGGAGAAGCGTGGGTCCGAGGCCTCAATGATCAGGAAAAATGCGTCATTCGTGACGCGCCGAAACTCTTCATAGTCAAAAATCGGGTGATGTAACCGTGGCAGGCGATTCATGACGAACACGCCGAAGAAAGCCGTGAATGCCGAGAACAACACGGTTAACTCAAACATGATCGGGAAAAACGCCGGCACGGTAAAAAAGTTTACCGGCTTCCCGTGAACGATGAGCGGATACAGAAAAGAGGAAGGAATAAACTCCAGAGAGGCGGCGGTAAGGAATCCGGTGAGGCCGCCGCAAAAGATGATATACCCGAGCGGCGATCTGCGGAGCCCCATTGCCTTGTCCATGCCGTGAATCGGGAACGGAGAATGAACATCCCAAAACCGGTAGCCTTTATCACGCACCTGTTCCGCTGCGTGATAAAGCGTGGCGGCGGTAGGAAACTCGGCGATGACGCCCAGAGTTTTTCGTCGCGCTGCGGCAGCGGTCATACGCGAGCCTCCTTGATCGGTTCGCCACCACCCACGGTGGGGGGATGATAATGGGGATCTGCGATGGGAAGCGTGGTTTTCACTTCCGACATGGCGATCATCGGAAAGAAGCGGATAAATAACAGGAAAAGCGTGGTGAATATGCCGAAGGTTCCAGCGAAGGTCATAACGTCGACCCAGGTCGGATAGTACATCCCCCAACTCGACGGCAGAAAATCGCGGGTCAAAGAAACGGCGATGATCACAAATCGCTCGTACCACATACCTGCATTCACGCACATGCAGACAAAAAAGACGGTGATGAGATTGCGCCGAAAAGCGCGCACCCAGAAAAGTTGAGGCATTATCACGTTGCACGTGAACATCGACCAGGCGGCCCACCAATACGGCCCGAAATAGCGGTTAATGAACGCGAAACGCTCGAACGGATTGGCACCGTAAAATGCGACGAAGAACTCCATTGTGTAGGCGTACCCAACGATCGAACCGGTCAGCAGAATGATCTTGCACATCACATCGATGTGATTCCAGGTAAACACATCGTGCAGCTTGTAGATGGAGCGCGCCGGCAACATGAGCGTAAGCACCATGGCAAAGCCGCCAAAAATCGCGCCGGCCACGAAATAGGGAGGAAATATCGTCGTATGCCAACCCGGAATCAGCGAAGTCGCAAAGTCAAAGGAGACCGTGGAGTGTACCGACAGCACCAGGGGGGTCGAGAGACCCGCTAAAACCAGGTAAGCCATTTCGTAGTGGCGCCATTGCCGGTTTCCGCCGCGCCAGCCGAGTGCCAGCAAGCCGTAACAGAATTTACCGACCAGGCTGCGCGCCCGATCGCGCATCGTTGCTAAATCGGGAACCAACCCGAGGAACCAGAACAATACCGATACGGTAAAGTAGGTCGACACCGCGAAAACGTCCCAGAGCAGCGGGCTGCGGAAATTGGGCCAGATCCAATTGGGATTAGGAACTGGCGCCATGAACCAGACCATCCAAATACGACCGACATGAATTCCCGGGTAAATAGCAGCACAGATCACGGCGAAAAGCGTCATCGCTTCGGATGCTCGATTGATCGAGGTTCGCCATTTTTGACGACAGAGATAGAGAATGGCCGAAATAAGTGTACCAGCGTGACCGATACCGATCCAAAACACGAAGTTGGTGATATCCCAGGCCCAGCCAACCGGAATGTTGTTTCCCCAAACGCCCACTCCGGTGAACAAGAGGTACAGAATACAAAGAACACCGAAGCCGGCGATCGAACCGGTGATCGCAATCGTAATATACCACCACAACGGAGTCTTTTGTTCAGGAATGCCGGCGATCAGGTTGGTGATCCACGACATCGAACGATTGTTCAACACCATCGGTGGCCGTGGCATTCGTTCCTCAAAGGGAACTGTCGCAGGAGCTTGAGTTTCAGCCATTACGCATTTCCTCCTTCCGGCTCCAACCGAGCCGCCGGTCCGACCCGTTCCTCCGCCGGCTCATGGATTGCGTTGATGTGCCCAACCTTGGCCGACCCAGGCATTTTTGGATTCGGATTCCGAAGACGCGCGAGGTAGGTCGTTCGAGTCTGGATGTTGAGGTATTCGAGCAAGTGATAATTTTGGGGAAGATTACGCAGCTTAGCAACCTGGCTTTCCGGATCTTTGATGTCGCCGAAAACGATGGCCTCGGCGGGACAAGCTTGCTGACACGCCGATTTGATGGTGTCGGTCGGAAGGGTGAGATCTCCTTTCACGCCCGCCTTGATGCGTTGCGAAATCTTGGCGGTCTCGATTCGCTGCACACAGTATGTGCACTTCTCCATTACTCCACGCGAACGGACCGTCACGTTTGGATTCTTCTGGAGCTTCGAGATTTCCTCCATGCCCCATTGACCAAGCGGCCCGAGGTAGAGTTGTTGTTTGCCTTGAAACCCCGGTAAGCCGTTTTCAACTCGATCGAGTACCGGTCGATCGTTGTAGTTGAAGAAATTAAACCGGCGAACCTTGAACGGGCAATTGTTGGAGCAATATCGTGTCCCGATACAGCGATTGTAAACCATCACGTTGAGCCCATCTTCGCTGTGCACCGTAGCATTCACCGGGCAAACCGTCTCGCAGGGCGCATTCTCACAATGCTGGCACATCATCGGCTCAACCACCATCTCCGGATCCTCTTCCAGATGAGGGTTGTTGATGTCGCCATCCGCGCTCGAGAAATAGCGATCGATTCTGATCCAGTGCATTTCCCGCCCTCGATCTACTTGATCCTTTCCGACAATTGGGATGTTATTCTCGGCCTGGCAAGCCACTACACACGCAGAACAGCCAATGCAGGTATTGAGATCTACCGCCATCCCCCACTGGTTGGGAGCGTTGAGCGGGGGGTGAGAATAGAGCGAAATATTGGGCAAAATATCTTTGTCCATCCAAACCTTCTTAGCGAAAGCAGGATTGGATTGGTATTCCTCCGCCGTACCCTCGCGGATCAGGGCGCGGCCCTCCATGCTGTGATGTAGCTGGGTCCGGACAAGCTTGTATCCTCCGGGTTGCACCTTTTTGATGGTGGCACCGGTCGCAAAATAAGGCCCGTCGCTGTTTCGCAGCACATAGGCATTAAAACCGGTGCCGTGGCCTACTTTGCCCACAACGCTCCGGCCATAGCCAAGTGAAAGCGACAACGAGAAATCCGCTTGGCCCGGCGCGACGAGGACAGCAGCTGTCAATCGCCGATCAGCCACCGAGATCTCTACCAAATCGCCTTCTGCCACCTGCAAAGCCTTTGCGGTCGCTTTGCTAATCTGGACCGCATTATCCCAGGTCAATTTCGTAATTGGATCGGGCAACTCTTGCAGCCAAGCATTGTTGGCATAGCGCCCGTCATCGACCTTGTAGTCCGCCGGAAACACGATTTCGATCGCACTGGGATTGACCGGACCAGATAATACCGCTCCTTGAAGCAAAGTCGGAATCCGATCAGTATTGAACGAGGCGCTGGCCACTCGGTAGGCGCTGTCTTTAACGAAACCCTGACGGAGAAACGCGGTCCAGGCGTCCTCGAAATCGCCGCCGCCAACGACGGATTTGAACGTTTCCCGGACGGCATCGCCGCCGCCGGGGAGAGACAGCAACTTGGCCAGTAGATCGAGCTGCGACCACCCTCCAAATAGAGGGAGTATCATCGGCTGAACCGGCAAATAGGTCCCATCAGGAGCTCGCTGATCGCCCCACGACTCAAGAAAGTGGGCTTCCGGAACGTGCCATTTGGTTCCCGCGGTTGTCTCATCTTCGTGGTAACCCAGCCGGAGAATCTCCGGAACCTTTTGCTGCACTGATTCCGTCCAACGGATATCAACCGGTGCGGTGTAGGCGGGGTTGCCTGCTAAAATGAACAGCCGTTTGATCGCACCCGATTTCGCTTTGGTCGCCAAATCTTGCAGGCTGCCACCCTTGAATTCGGTCCGCTGCAGAATGCGCAGGGTCGCACCCAACCCGCTCACCGCGTTGTTCATGGCGAACACCAGGCCGTGAACCCAGGCCGGATAGCGGCTTCCCAGCAAGATCAGACTTTGTCCCTTGTGAGCGACCAAATCGTTTGCGCACTCGGTCAGCCAAACATCATCGAATCCGGGCGTCCCTTGCTTCATCTGGCTAACCATCGCCGCGAGCACCCGATCATTGGTGGCTGCAGCCAGCTTGCCCGCCAGCGCAAGAGCAAACGCCGGGATTTGAGAGGCGGCGCAGCGTAATCGATGATCGGCCATCCCACCGGTAAGCGTATACCGGTTCTCTACACTGTAGAGGCGGTTCATATTATCGGCCGAACCGTGAGCACGTCGCCGGGCGCTGAAAGCCTTTACTCCATCGACGGTCTGCTCGATGCCAAGGAAATCGCAGTCCAGCGACAAAATAACGTTCGCTTGATCAAACGCCGGCCGTAGAACGACATCAGGCCCAAACAATGTCTCGACCGCCTGTTCGTATTGGCCGGTCACAAGTGGATCGTCGAAGTAAACCCCCGCTTGCGGATACCGTTGCTTGAATATCGTTAAAAATCGGTCTCGCGTCGGCGACTGTTGATAATCGAGAAGCACGGCGAATCCGGCGCCCTGACTTTGCTGAAGCTCGCCTTGGACCTTCTTCAGGTAGGCTTCTAATTTGTCCGTAGAGCTTGACTTGCCGTCCTCCAGCACCGTTTTGGCTCGATCCGGATCGTACAAATTGAGAATCGCGGCCTGCGCGAATGTATCGGTACCACCATTGCTTAACGGAACGAGAGGATTCCCTTCGAGTTTCGTCGGCCGGCCTTCGAATGTCGTGGCCACCAGTGGCACCCCGCCGAGGCGAGTCGGCATGGAAGTAGTGTAAAGGACCGCCTTACCGGGAATCAGCCATTCGACGCTCTTGGTATAAGGAACGATGTACGACTCCGGCCGCCGGCAGCCACTCAATCCCACACCGGCGAGTGCCACCGAAGCTCCCATCAATCGTACGAAATTACGGCGGGAAACTCCATCCGTTTCCAGCTCGGCCGCTCCCGCGGGAAACTCTCTTTGGAGCCACTCCTGAAACTCCGGCGTATTCGACAACTCTTCGAGCCCACGCCAATAACGTTTCCCGGCCGGATTCTCAGAAGGATGATGAAAAACTCTCTTCATTAGCGGTGGCACCCCGCACAGTTTTGCGGCGGTGCAATGTTCCATTGTTGCTGCAATTGGGTCCCGATTTGCTCCTGCGATTTTCCGCCTTCGGGTTTCCAATCGAGATTGAATACCTCGCTGACCGGGCGCAGGTTTTCTTCGGGGTGGCGATGGCAGTTCAAGCACCAGCCCATGGTCAAAGGCTCGTGCTGGTAGACAACATCCATGTGATTGATCTGCCCATGGCAACTGACGCAGCTGATCCCCCGATTCACGTGAACCGCATGATTGAAATACGCGAAATCAGGGACCTGGTGTACTCTGACCCAATGCATGGGTTGCCCGGTCTCCCAACTTTGCTTTACCGCCCAAAGTTTTGGATTGTCCTTTTGTATCTGCTGATGACAATTCATGCAGGTTTGAGTGGTCGGCACGTTGGAAGCGGACGAAACTTCCACGTATGAATGGCAATACCGGCAATCCATGCCGAGCTGGTTGACGTGTATGTCGTGCGGGAACGGAACCGGCTGGATCGGTTGATACCCTTGCCGCATGTATTCCGGTGTTAGATACCACCAGTAGGCGGCTGAAGCCGCGCCGCCTATTACCAGCAGGCAGAAGATTATTTTAAGCGGTAAGTAGTTGGTCCAGCGGGGGAAAAAGTTAGCCATTCGTTGGCGGGATCGCCTTCTCCGATCCGCGCAAACCCACTTCGCGGCCAGATCCGAGTACAAGCAAAATGTTGGGGGTTGAGAAAATCGTTTTCACGCCTCGTGTCGCAACCTCGATGGCGATCGAGAATATTGCGTTCGACTCCTTACGCAACCAATTTCTTGATCGATTCTCGCACCACCGACGATCACCGACGCGAGTAACTCTCTAGCTGCATGCGAAAGGGTGAGTCAAATGGGATTTTAGAATCCGGAATTCAGAAGTCGGGAGCCAGAAGTCTGGAGTCTGGCTCAAAACTCCTGTGGGCGAACGTTCCGCAGTGACCGACGAAAGTAGCTCCACTTTAGCGTCGGGTTTCGCAACCATGAAACCCACCCCGGCCCGACAGGGACGATAGAAACCTTCGATCGTCTCCTGTCGTGACGCTAGAGCCCGCC
This sequence comes from Chthoniobacterales bacterium, assembly GCA_035710445.1. Taxonomy (GTDB): domain Bacteria; phylum Verrucomicrobiota; class Verrucomicrobiia; order Chthoniobacterales; family JAFAMB01; genus DASTDH01. The sequence goes on along the minus strand of DASTDH010000114.1, from coordinate 13,666 downwards.
GCGACGTAGGCCTTGCGAAGTCGGGTTTCACACCTAGCCAAGCTAGATCATGCCAAACCAGCAGTTGCCTTCCGGATTCCGGCTTCCAAATTCTGGATTCTGGCTTCCAGCTGCTGCATGCTTCACGCCTCCGCTTCCTGCTGAAGCGCGGATTCGGCTTCGGCATTCCGTTCCTTCATTGCCGCCTTGCGGCTTAATTTGACGCGTCCCTTCTCGTCAATCCCGATACACTTAACCCACACCAGGTCGCCGACTTTCACCACATCTTCCACATTTTTCACCCGGAAATCCGCAAGCTCAGAAATATGGACGAGGCCGTCTTTTCCGGGCAGAACTTCGACGAAGGCGCCGAATTCCTTGATCGAAACCACCCGTCCGTGATAGCTCTCGCCCACCTCGATCTCCTTGGTCATTCCCGAGATGATCTCCTTCGCCCGGTTCAAACTATCCCGGCTAGCCGAATAGATGTGCACGGACCCATCGTCATCGATATTTATCTCCGCTCCGGTTTCAGCCACGATTCCTTTGATGGTCTTGCCGCCAGGGCCGATGAGCAACCCGATCTTGTCGGGATGAATCTTAACAGTCTCAATGCGCGGCGCATATTGGCTGAGTTCTTTTCTCGGTATCTGGATTGCCTCGTTCATGACGTCCAATACCTTCATGCGAGCGTCGCACGCCTGACGAATAGCCTCAGCCATGATCGCGTGAGAGATTCCCGGAAGCTTCAAATCAAGCTGGAATCCAGTTACTCCCTCTCGGGTGCCGCACAATTTGAAGTCCATGTCACCGAAATGATCTTCGGAACCGATGATATCGGTAAGGGTCGTGTAGCGTGCAAGATGATCACCTTGGAATTCTGTAACTAGTCCGACCGAAATACCGGCCACCGGCCTACGGATCGGCACTCCGGCATCCATCAATGCCATTACGCCGGCACAGACCGTGGCCATCGAAGTCGAACCGTTCGATTCCATCACTTCGCTGCTGACCCGGATCGCGTAAGGAAATTCGGCTTCTGACGGGATGATCGGGGCAATCGAGCGCTCGGCCAGCGCACCATGCCCGATTTCGCGCCGGCTGGCACCGCCAAACCGGCCGGTTTCACCGACGCTGAACGGCGGAAAATTATAATGCAAAATAAATCGCTTGCTCGGATCGCCGCCGGTGTACGCGTCGATCATCTGAGCTTCTTCGGCTGAGGCGAGCGTAGCAAGCGCCAGCGCCTGGGTTTCTCCGCGCTGAAAAAGCGCGGAGCCGTGCGATCGCGGAAGGAGACCAACTTCTCCGGCCAGCGGCCGCAAATCGTAGAGGCCGCGGCCATCGCAACGCGTTTTTCGGTCAAGGATGCTGACTCGAAATGCTTTTTTCTGCAGGTAATCGAACGCTTGCGAAACTTCGAACGGGGTTGCGTCCGGATACTTGGCCAGAATCGTGGCATTGACTTCTTGTCGCAAGGCGTCGACCGCTTTCCCTCGAGCGACCTTGCCCGGCGTATAGAGTGCAGCCTCAATTCGATCACCGGCTACCTGGTAAGCTATTTCGAGCAAATCATCGCGGACCGAGAGAAGATCTACCTCCCGTTTGGGTTTCCCTGCTACTCGGGAGAGTTCTTTTTGCATTTCCACGATCTCGCGGACATAGGGTTGAGCAAATTCGAGTGCTCGGATGAAGTCCTCTTCGGAGATTTCATCGGCCGCGCCCTCGATCATCACGATTTCTTCTGCACTGCCGACGTAGACGAGATCCAGATCGCTCTGCTGGCGTTGGGTGTGAGTCGGGTTCACGACGAATTCACCATCGATTCGCCCGATGCGAACCGCGCCGATCGGTCCCGCGAAAGGGATATCGGAGATACAAAGTGCGGCCGAGGCACCAGTGATGCTAAGAATATCAGGGTCATTCTCGCCGTCCGCGCTGAGCAGAACGCTGATAACCTGGGTATCGTAAAAGTAGCCTTTAGGAAACAGCGGCCGAAGGGGACGATCCGTCATTCGAGAAGTCAATGTTTCCTTCTCCGAGGGGCGACCCTCCCGCTTGAAATAGCCGCCCGGGAATTTTCCAACCGCCGCCGCCTTTTCCCGGTAATCCACAGTAAGCGGGAAAAAATCCTGACCTTCTTTCACCGTGGTAGCTGAGACGGCTGCCACCAGGATCAAGGTATCCCCGGAACGAACGGTTACAGACCCATCGGCAAGTTTTGCCAGTTTGCCAGTCGAAATCGTAAGATCGGCTGACCCAATAACTTTCGAGACTTTAGATTCCATTTTGTCAAAGCTCTCGAGGAGTTGCCACGCCAACCTTTGCCCGTAGGTCTGAACCGCCCAGCGCCAGTTTTATCTGGGAGGCTTGTTTGCCAAACCTGCTCCAACTTAAAACTTGTGCTGGACGGCTCAGACCTAAGACCAAGGCTGCCATCCGCTAATCCTCAAGAAATATTGTTCGAACTGTTGCTCGATTTTCGTCGAAACTCCAGTTGCTGATCGGTCGAACACCCATTAGCGACCAAACCCAGTGAAAGCGAAGCCGTCTTCCGGCCAGAGAGTAGAGCCATCAGCGAAAAAGCCGCCCAATTGGACGGCTTACCCTTTCATTACTTACGCAGGTTGAGCTTCTCAATTACCGCCTTGTAGCGCTCTTGCGACGTCCTCTTCAAGTAATCGAGCAAGCTTCTGCGAGTTGCCACCAACTTCAACAAACCCCTTCGAGAGGAGTGGTCTTTCCGATTCTCTTTCAGGTGTTCGGTCAGTTGATTAATCCGGTCGGTCAGCAGCGCGATTTGGACATCCGCACTACCGGTGTCTTTATCGTGCAACCGAAACGCGCTCAGATCAATAGTTTCACTCGTGGCCATAGTTCTCAGGAGGGGTGAAGATATGGGAGAACTGCCCGGGCGCAAGCGATTAATTGCAAGGCAATCCGGTCCGTTCCCCGCTTGCAGCCTGATACTTGTCTCCGCCTGACAGATATGGGCCGTACAGGTCCTATACGACCTATAGGGGTTACGCCAAGTAGCGAGATCCCGCCGTTTCTCACGCTGCCGAGATCCTCCCTCCCCGACCGTCATCCTGCTCCGACAGCCTCACCAGCTCATCAGCCAGCGTTCCGAAGTTTTGGACGATCAGGCTTTCCCCAAGCTGGTTAATGTTCACCTCAACACCAAGTCGCTCTTCCAGATGCAACACGAATTCCACCAACTCCAGGCTCTGCCGGATGACATCGCCGGCACAAAGCGATTCGATGTGGTCGGATGGGACGGCCGGAAAGTGAGTGGTGACAAATTCCTTCATGGCCCGTAATACGGCTTCTCGTTGGATCATATCGAAGCCTCAAAGTTTGGTGCAGAGACCATACACTACATGGAACCCGGTGCCCATCGTCAGCCACCGAACTTCCTGGCCGGGCCGGGCCGTGATCAATAGCTCGCGCAAAATGTGTAAGATGCTCGCGCTGCTCATATTGGAAAAAGTTCGAAAATGCCGGATTGACGGCTCCAGTGTCGCCCGGTCGAGTTCAAGCTTCTTGGCCAGACTCAGCAAGAGCATGATTCCGGCGGGATGAATCCCGCAGAGAGCGCCGCTCTTTTTTTCCCAGCCGATCTGCGTCGTCGCTTCGAGAATCTCGCGCCGGACGCTGCTCTCAAATCCGTCGGGATCAGTTAACCCGAACCGATAATAGCTCGAGCCTTTTTCCCATTGGATCAGGTTCGGTTCATTCCCATGCCAGGATACAATGTTGTTCAGTTGGGCTGCGCCGTCACCCGGTTCGGAAGAGAGCCAGACACCGGCTGCTCCGTCACCAAAAGTACAAACGCCTTGCCAATTCGATCGGTCGACCGATCGCGGATCGGCCAGCATCGACGTTGGTTCGACCACAACAACGAGGATATCTCGAATTTCTGATCCTAAACTCGCTCCGAACTGGAGCGCTCGCGAGCTGCCGGTACAGCCGGCGTTGGCCAAGTCGAGCAAGAGTGCATGGCGACTCACACGATCGCCTACGATGTTGGCTGCTCGGTCGGCGAGACCGGGCATAGATAGGCCCGCGCTTGATACTGCGAGAATGGCATCAAATTGCGTGGGACCGTGCGTAGCGACTTCAGCGGCTACAGCCCGAAGCGAGTCTCCAGTGACGCGCTCGAATGCTTCAGCGTGCTGAGCAAACGAATTGAACGAAAGAAAATCGGGACACTGGACGTACCGCGTTCGATGACCGATCAAGAACAGCCGAATCAGATCGAGCAAAGCCTTTCTTTCTTCCTGGGCCAGCCATTGGTCCAGCGAGCCTTGGATCGCATTGAGGAGCTCCTGGTTACTCCAAGGAACGCCCACGACCGGCGCATAGACTGCTCGCAAGTATCGCTTCACACGAACTGGTTACCGGGCGCACCGTTCCTCGACCGGAACGCCGAAGCCTATTGTAACGGTTTGGTCTGGCATCGTCAAAAGCCCACCCGCCATTCTTCAAGGAGCTCCGCAGGGAGTTCTTTGAGAAAACGGGACGGACGCTGGATCCGCTGTTCAAGTGAACCAGTCGGCCAGCAGCACGGATAAGTAAGGTAAAGCTCATCTTTCGCCCGAGTAAGCGCCACATAAAAAAGCCTGCGCTCTTCTTCGATCGCCTCGAGCGATTCCAATGATCGGCCGCTTGGAAACATGCCGTCAGTCATCCAAATGATGAACACCGCTCGCCATTCCAAGCCCTTGGCCTGATGAACAGTTGAGAGAGTCACCTTCTCCGTTTCGTCATCCTCGGCTGCGATCGTCTCCGTGCTGCCCGTCGCCATCAACGAAAGTTGACTCAGGAACTCAACCGGATCTTGGAAAGTTCGTGCGAAATTTTCCAGCGTGAGCAGATCTTCGTGGCGTTGTTCATAGTTGGCATATTTCGACTGAAGATAATCATCATAAATCGCCTCCAAGATGCTGTGAATCATTGTTGCCGGTGGGACCGGTTGGCGATTCGGCGCGATTTCGTCCAAGGTATGGCCAAGTTGTTCCCAGCTTTTCTGTGACTTGGCCGCTACTTTCCCATGAGCGAGCCAGGTCACAAAGTTTTTGCGATCTTCATCGGGGGTACTGCTGAGCTGTTCCCACAACCGCTCCGCAGTTTTCGCTGCGATCCCCGGCAACAATCGAACCATCCGCTTGAACGCAACTTCGTCGGCCGCATTGATGACAAATTTCATGAAAGCGGCCACATCTTTTATGTGCGCCTGTTCGAAAAATCGTAGCCCGCTCGTGATGAAGAAAGGAATCCCGGCGCGAGTCAGTGCCAACTGCACCTCAAGAGACTGATAGTGAGCGCGATAAAGCACCGCGATCTCGCGCAGATCGATATTCTCGTCTCGGAGTTCGAGAATCCGTTGGGCAACAAAGAGTGCCTGTTGATTGTTGTCGATCAGGGGGACTAGCGCCGGCTTGAGGTCAGCGCTGGCCCGGTGCGCTTGCAGCGTTTTAACGAATTGTTTGGTGTTCCCTCGGATCGCAGCATTTGCCACCGACAAGACCTCTGGTACGCTCCGATAATTGATCTCGATCTTATAGATTCTGGTTTGAGGATAACGCTTCGGAAAATCGAGAATGTTTTGGTAGTTCGCTCCGCGCCAGGAGTAGATCGACTGGGCATCGTCGCCTACGACCATCACACTCTGGTGATGCGCTGCTAACAAATCTATAAAGTCGGACTGCAGCCGATTGGTATCCTGATATTCGTCCACCAAAATGAACTGAAAGTGGCGCTGGTAATATTCGGCGACGCTCGGATTTCCCTTCAACAGGCCTACCGTCTTCACTAATAAATCGTCAAAATCCACCGTGTTGGCGGCCCGCTTGCGCTCTTCGTATTTCTGCTGAACCCATGCGATCTGTTGGGTAAGCGGCTGGAACCGCCGATGGCGTTCAGCGATCACGGCGGCCAAGGGCTGGCCTGTGTTCAAGGAGAAACTAAAGAGATCGCCCAGCACCTCGGCAGTCGGAAATCTCACTTGCTTGGTATCAATTTCAGAATTGGCAATAACCGCGGCGATGAGATCCTCTTGATCCTCGCGGTCCATAATGGAAAAACCGGACCGATAACCGATTTCCGCCGCGTGCCGGCGCAACAACCGATTTCCAATCGAGTGAAAGGTTCCGCCCCAGATCGCGCGTATTTCCAGCGGGAGCAGTGACTGGACGCGAGCTAGCATCTCGCGGGCGGCTTTATTAGTGAAAGTAAGAAGCAATATGTTCTGTGGCTCAACGCCGTTATCAAGCAGCCAGGCGACACGATAGGTCAAGGTGCGAGTCTTGCCGCTGCCGGCCCCGGCCAGCACCAATGCCGGTCCGGGCCCGGACGTAACCGCTTCATACTGCTGATCGTTAAGCTCAGCCCGATAGTCGATACTGCTGGTGCTCACTGACGGCAGTTTGTGCAGTTGGTATTCGCGGGCCATTGCGTGAGTGTTAACGGTTATCTGTCAGGCGTTCACGGTTCACGGTCCGACACCGTCTTGCCAACGAATTTTTTGGGTAGGACGAAAACCCGACTTCGCAGAGGCTACGTCGCGGCCGTGCCCGTCAATACGGACGATATTAAAGGCAGGGCGCGCCACTGATGTTGCTATCCCGATGGGATTGCCGCGCCCGGTTTAAGCCATTGCGGATCTGCCCTGGTGCGTCCCCTACCATCACGGCCCAAACGGATACAAGATTCAGGCAAAATATTTTCTGGACGAATCACCATGGCTCAAGCCTTTCTTTGACCGCCTTACCCTCCCAAATACGATTCCTTAACCAGGGCACTGGTACGCAATTTGTCGGAGGGATCCTCCAGGATCACTCGGCCAGTCTCCAGGACATAACCGTAGTCAGAAATTTCGAGCGCCAGATTGGCATTTTGCTCGACCAACAAAATTGTGATCCCGAGTTGGCGATTTATTTCGACGATCTTTTCGAAAATCGTCTTTACCAAAATAGGTGCAATACCGAGAGAGGGCTCGTCCAGCATGAGGTATCGCGGCCTACTCAGCAGCGCGCGACCGATCGCCAGCATCTGCTGTTCACCGCCACTGAGGGTTCCGGCGACCTGTTTCTCCCGTTCCTGCAACCGCGGGAATATCGCAAAGACGCGCTCGTAATCAGGTTTGAGCGATTCCTTGGCCGGGCGTCGAAACGCACCCATTCGCAGGTTTTCAGTCACGGTAAGATTGGGAAAGATCATTCGTCCTTCCGGCACCTGAGTGATCCCGAGCGCAACCACCTTGTGCGGCGGCTGGTTGGTAATCTCTGCTCCCTCCAGGAAGACTTTGCCCGAACGCACTTTCATCAGCCCGGAAACCGCGCGCAAGGTCGTCGATTTTCCAGCGCCGTTGCTGCCGATCAGCGTAATGATCTTGCCCTTCTCAACCCGAAGATTAATTCCGTGCAACGCGGTAATCGAGCCATAGGCAACTTCCAGGTCTTTGATCTCTAACATGGCGTCCGATGCGGGATTATCCTCGCCGGTTTGCGTCGGGAGCTTTTTCCTCTCCCAGATAAGCTTGGATTACTTTTGGGTCTTGCCGAATAACTTCCGGTATATCTTCGGCAATCTTGACGCCATGATCCAGGACGCAGATCCGCTGACAAATGCCCATCACTACCCGCATATCATGTTCAACCAGTAAGACGGAGATATCGAATCGCTCCTGAATGAACTCGATCAAGCGCATGAGTGTCCCTTTTTCGGTGGGGTTCATTCCGGCCGCCGGCTCATCCAAAAGAAGCAAACGCGGCCGCGTCGCGAGGGCACGAACGATTTCCAGCCGTCTTTGATCGCCGTAGGGAAGACTCTTGCACATCGTATCTCGAAACCGGTCTAAACTAAAAATCTTCAGTAACTCCATCGTTTCATGAGCGATCTGCCTTTCTTCCTCTTGAAATTTGGGACCTCGCGTCAGAGCGTGGATTGGACCATGGTTCAGATGAAGATTGAAGGCGGCGCGAACATTGTCGAAAGCAGTCAGCGAAGGAAAAAGACGGATGTTCTGAAACGTACGGGCGATTCCTTTGCCGGTGATTTGGAAAGGCTTCAATCCATTGAGCGATTCGTTGGCAAAAATGATTTGCCCGGAGGTCGGTTGGTAGACGCCGGTTATCAGATTGAAAATAGTTGTTTTTCCGGCGCCGTTCGGCCCAATGAGTCCAACTAACTCACGATTACCGATTTCCAGCACAAAATCCGAGACTGCAGTCAGACCGCCGAAACGAATCGTGCAATGATCAAGTTGCAAGAGACTAGGACTGGCCATGGGACACGCTCTTCACTCGTTTTCTCGCACCGGCCAGATCGCCGAAGAGGCCCTGCGGTCGTGTCAGCATCATGATTATCAGGAGCACTGAATAGAGGATAAGGCGGTTCTCCAACAAACCTTGCAAGGGCGGTAGATGGATCTTGACGACGGACTCAATGGCGGTTTGCGACGTGGTAATAAAATCGGTGTGGGCCAGCGCACGCAAGACTTCAGGTAAAATCGTTAAAAGAATTGCGGCCAATATGACTCCGGTTGTACTGCCCATCCCACCGAGAATCACCATTACGACAACATCCACGGATTTGAAGAAGTTGAATCCCTCTGGCGTTAGAAACAGGGTGAAATGACCAAATAAAGCACCGGCCATTCCGGCGAAAAGCGCGCCGACCACAAATGCCAGAACTTTATATCTGGTGGAATTGATGCCCATCGCTTCGGCAGCAATCTCATCGTCTCGAACGGTCAGGAACCCACGTCCAAACGTTGAATTGACCATGCCAAGAACAACATAGATCGCGATCGCGGCGGTGCCGAAAGTCCAAAATAAGTTAGTATAATTACCGCTTACTCGCAGTCCGCGGGCCGCCCCGAGAAAATCGGTGTTCAAAATGGCCGTCCGAATAATCTCGCCGAATCCCAGCGTGACAATGGCCAGGTAATCGCCTTTCAGCCGGAGCGAGGGGATACCGACAACGATCCCGGCAATCGCAGCCAAAAGCCCGCCAAAACTCATCGACAAAAGCAGAGCAAGATTAGTCGCGAAGCCGTTTTGGGGCCCGCCCAGCATATTCAGAATAAAGGGATCGAGATGATTGGACCAACTGGCGGCAGCATAAGCACCTACCGCCATGAAGCCGGCATGCCCGAGCGAGAACTGACCAGTGTAGCCGTTGACCAAATTCAAGCTGACGGCCAAGATGATGTTGATGCCGATATTGATGAGAATGTCATAATAATAGGCGTAACGATTCTCGACCAGTGCTTCGCCAAAAAGGCTAAATAAGAGCAAAGCGGCTAATGAAACGCCCAATAGCAGACGCGCTTTGCTCATACTTTTTCCCGTTCGACTCTTCCCAAAATTCCAGTCGGCTTGAACAACAGAATTACGATCAGAACCGCAAAGGCAATCGCGTCTCGGAGCTCTGGGCGGAGATACCCGACAACCAAAGTTTCCAACACTCCGATAATCAGTCCGCCGATGGCGGCGCCCGGAATGTTGCCAATACCACCGAGAACCGCTGCGACAAAGGCTTTAATTCCCGGCAGATTGCCCATCATCGGCGAGATCGAAGGAGAATCCATTGACACCAAAATACCGGCAGCAGCGGCCAAAGCCGACCCAAGCGCAAAGGTGAATGAGATAACAACGTCGTTGTTGACTCCCATGAGCGAACAGGCGGTCGGATTGACCGATAAGGCGCGCATCGCCAACCCCATCTTTGTCTTTGTCACGATGAGGTGAAGAACGATCAGCAGGACGACCGTCGAGAGGATGATGGCGGCCTGGGTGGTCAGCACGGTCAGATCTCCCAAGCCGGGAATAGCCTCGACCGGGATCAATTGCGGAAAGGCTCGTGGCTGCGGTCCAAAAAAGAACTGGGTCATATTCTGAATGAGCAGAGAAACCCCGATTGCCGTGATCAACACCGTGAGGCGAGGGCGTTCTCGCAAGGGCCGATAGGCGATCCTCTCGATGAGAACGCCGGTTACCGCGCAGATCACCATGGAGACGATCATGACCAAGGCAGCGCCGGCGATGATGAAGAGCGCATTCGCCGGCGTGAATTCTTGGAACCTATCCAACGGAACCAGCCGGGAGACCGTCGGTGCAATCAAGAACCCAGAGAATGCGCCCAACATATAAACATCGCCATGGGCGAAGTTGATAAATCTCAATACGCCGTAGACCATCGTGTAGCCGAGTGCGATCAATGCATAGATGGAACCGAGCGATAGTCCGTTGAGCAGTTGTTGAACAAAAAGGATAACCTGGTCCATCTCGTCTTAGGAATCACTCATTCAATCGGCTGCCAGCTTGCAAAAATCCCGCCCAAACGCACTTCCACCGCGGCGGACGCAAGCTAAGGGGTAACTCTCTCTACCATCTTAATCGTTCCCGCCTGAATCGTCACAATAACGCCAGGTTTAGTAGCGTTTCTTTGGTCGTCGAGCGAGATGTTTCCGGTCACACCGGAAAAGCCTTTAGTTTGCGCCAGTGCATCCCGGATCTTTTCCGGGTTATCAGAACCAGCACGCTCCATTGCTTGCGCCATCAGTCGCATCCCATCATACCAGAGCGCAGCCAGTGCATCCGGTACCGCATGATATCGATCTTGGTAGGTTGCAACAAATTTCCGCACTTGTGGGTCAGGATCACCGGAAGCAAAATGATTTGCATAGTAGCTGCCGTCCGCGCTTTTCCCGGCGATCTGTACGAGCGCTGGACTATCCCAACCCTCGCCGCCGACAAACGGGACGGTTACTCCGAGAAGACGAGCTTCGCGCAAAATCAGAGCAACTTCGGGATAATAGGCTGGCAGAAAGACCACTTCGGGCCGACCTGCTTTCAGCTTCGAAAGCTGCGCTCGGAAATCGGTATCGCCACTGCCGAAAGATAGCTCATCCAGGAGTTGGCCGCCGTTGGCGCCAAAATATCGTTTCACTTCAGCTGCTACCCCTATGCTGTAGTCTTGTTTAATATCGGTCATGATGACGGCTCGATGAGCGTTTAAGTGATCCAGCGCAAAGCGTGCCATGACTCTTCCGGTAAATGGATCAGTAAAACAACTTCGGAAGATGAAGTCTCCAATCGGCGTGATCGCTATGTTGGTTGCGCTGGGAGTAAGCAATGGGACATGGGCATTTTGTGCGAGCGGTGCGGCTTCCATCGTCAACGATGAAGTCAGATCACCAAGAATGGCAACAACTCGGTCCTGGGTAAGAAATTTGCGGACAATTCTAGCTGTTTCGCCGGACTTGGATTGGTTGTCATCGACGATGAGGGTCAGATGTTGCTGAAGAATGCCGCCGGCCGAATTTATCTCTTCAGCGGCTAATCTTGTGCCTTGCACGCTGGACACTCCGAATGTGGATAAACTGCCCGAGAGACAGCTCACCACCCCGATCTTGATCTCTCCGATGGCCAAGAAGTTGAGGAAAAACGAAAAACCAACCACTAGGCCGGCCCACGAGAAAACAACACGCATTGAGAAACCAAGATTCGAGCTAACCAATTAACGCGGCGACCTCATGCTTACCAGACGCAATTGCTGAGCGAGCATGCGGAGGGCTTGAGCCGTGTGCGCCCATACGCACGTGAGGTAATGAATGTCCGATAATGGTAGGGCGAAAACCCGGCTTCGCAAAGCCTACGTCGCGGCCGCGTCTTTCGGCTGCATGACCTTAGGACTAAGGGTGCGCCGAAGCTTGCGCAGGCGGCCTCGGCGCTTTGCCTCGCTGCACCCTTCGGGTTTTCGCCTTGCGGTTCGGAGTGACCCGCACGTCGGGGTTCCTCAACTCTCTGCCCTCAGGCCTTTACGGCGCATCCGCAAGACCGGCTCAATTAAAGGTTATTTCGGTTCGATCGTTTTGAAATAGTCAAAAGCGCCGTTCTTGATCGTAAGAATGACCGCAGATTTGGTCGCGTTGCGCTCTGGATTAATTGTGATCTTGCCGGATACACCCGGGAAATCCTTCGTGTTGGCGATTGCTTCCCGGAGTTTCTCCGAATCAGTCCCGCCCGCTCGCTTGATGGCATCAACCAAAAGCTTAAATGCATCGTAACCCAATGCGGCAAAGGCGTCTGGTAAAACATTATACTTCTTCTTGTAGGCGGCCACGAAATTCTGAACAAGCGGTGAGGTATCGGACACAGCAAAGTGATCAGAAAAGTAAGCGCCTTCGACCGCGCTGCCGCCGACTGGAATGAGCGAAGATCCATCCCAACCGTCGCCTCCTGCGAGTATCGCTTTGATCCCAAACTGCCTTGCCTGCTTCGCGATCAACGCCGCTTCCGGATAGTAACCGGTTACGATGATAACGTCCGGGTTAACCGCCTTGATCGCCGTTAGCTGGGCCCGGAAATCTTTGTCGTCCGAACTGTAACTCTGCTCCTTGACAATTTCGCCGCCGTTCTTTTCGAAGTATTCTTTAGCGATTCTGGTGAGACCGACGCTGTAGTCCTGTTTTACATCGGTCATAAAAGCAATCTTCTTCTTTTGGAGTGTTTCCAGAACAAAACGCGCAATGACTACTGCCTGGAAATCATCGGTGAAACAAACCCGAAAAATATAATCCCCTGTTTGGGTCACGGCCGGATTCGTCGCGGCCGTGGCAATCTGCGGAATCTTCGAACTCTGAGCGATGGGAGCCGCTTCGAGCGACTTGGAAGAAGCAACTTCACCGATCAAAGCCACCACGTGATCTTCGGAAATCAGCTTCTTTACGATGGTGGTGGTCTGTCCTTGCTTGGTCTGATTGTCTTCGACAGTAAGCTCGATCTTTTTGCCGAGCACGCCGCCGGAGCTGTTGACCTCCTCCAGGGCCATTTGGACGCCATTATTTTGCGAGATGCCAAAGCTCGCATTACCGCCCGTAAGCGACCCAAACTCACCGATTTTGATTGTTTCCTGCGCCAAAGCCGCGGAACCCGCGCCTAACGACGCCCAAAACAGGAGGAACAGCAGACGTTTCATCATCGGCCATATAACCAATCAGCCGACAAACTGCAATCATTCTCGCCCTAGCTCGGATGAGACAGCAAATAACAAATAGCAGACTTCGATACTCGCCGCTCCGCCCGTACGAATGCGTCCCAACCTCGACTATTGGTGATCTCATTCGAGCCTAGAGGCCTGTTGATTTGGAGCCGGTCTTGAGGCGTGAAGAGAGCGGGTAGGGCGGTCCCGCAGGCGCCCAGGTTTATGTCGCGCTGACCGCGAAGCGGCTTCTAACCTCGCCTCGGCCTCTGTTGGACTGACCGCGAAGCGGTCAGAGAAATTAGCCCAGGGTTTCAACCCTGGGTCCACGTCACCCGTAACGGACCACCCTGAAGGGGAGTGAGATAGACTTGGGAAACCGACGATGAGCAGGCGATTCTTGGATGTATTGATTTGTGGGATCGAAGCAATGAATCTTTCGCCCTGCTCCCCCGAAAGCTTTCGGGGCTCAGGGCGTCACCGTTCGGTGTATCACCCAGGGCTGAGCTGTAACCGCTTCGCGGTAAAATCCGACAGGCTCCTGGGCTAAGTTCTTTAACCGCTTCGCGGTGAATCCGACACACAACTAGGGCAAGGATGACTAAGCTGCGGCTTGCTCTTGCTCGGCCGGAGAGCTTGCCTCTCCCTCCAGGTCTTCGCCAACGGCATAACGAGTGAAGCGGCGAATGACAATATT
>DASTDH010000113.1:0-3850 GCA_035710445.1 Chthoniobacterales bacterium | reverse complement strand
CAGGTTAGCGATGAGGACACAAATTGAGGACATTATCAGCGTTGATGATCAATATTACATTCATGCAGGGTCGTCTCTGGCTGATAATCGTCGGCGAGTACTGCTGAGTGGTGATACTTTCGCAGTCTTCGATCGCTTTGGTGATTTTCAACCGATCGGGACGGGTGAGCTCGGCTTGTTTCACTGTGATACCCGTTATCTTTCCACATTCGAGCTGCGGATGAATGGACAACGGCCGCTGCTCCTCAGCTCTGCCATTCGCGAGGATAACGCTTTGTTAGCCGTCGATCTAACTAACCCGGAAATGGGAAGCGATGATCAACTGATCCGCCAGGGTACGATCCACATTTATCGTACAAGATTTCTTCAGCCGGCTTGCTGCTTTGAGCGCATTCGCGTCGAAAACTACGGAGACGAGCCGAACGAAATAGAACTGAGTATCCGGTTTGGTGCGGATTTTGCCGATATATTCGAGGTGCGCGGGATTAAGCGTCGACGAAGAGGCCAGCACCTAGAGCCGAAACTGTTGGAAGATGGGATTCAAATTCTTTACGCTGGATTAGATGGCACTATTCGCACGACAACCCTGCGAGTGTCTGGACCTATTGCCGAGCTTGGCCAGGATCGAATTCGGTCCGTGCTCCAATTAGATCCTCGAGTTTTCAGCGAAATTTCGGTTGCGATCACATGTGATGACAAATCGCAAAAACCGGTCCCATTGGACTTTGATGTCGCCCGCGAGACAATAGAATTGAGAATTGCTAGTCAGGCGGCCGATGGATGCGAGATTTACACTGACAACGAGCTATTCAACGGCTGGACGGATCGATCGAGAGCCGATCTCTTGATGCTCACCAATGAGACAGACCAGGGTTTGTACCCGTACGCGGGCGTTCCATGGTACAGCACGGCATTCGGACGTGATGGGATCATTACCGCTTTCCAAACGCTTTGGATCAAGCCGCAGATAGCGAGAGGAGTGCTGCGTTTTTTAGCTAAGAGTCAAGCCACTGCGGAAGACAAGCAGAGTGACGCCCAACCTGGCAAAATTGTGCACGAGATCCGAAAGAGTGAAATGGCGAAACTCGGTGAGGTACCGTTTCGGCAATACTACGGTACCGTCGACGCTACTCCTCTCTTTCTTTTTTTAGCGGCGGCCTATCTTGATCGGACCAATGATCAGGCATTAATCCGGGAGATTTGGCCCAATCTCGAAATGGCACTGGCCTGGATCGACTCGTACGGGGACATAGATCGGGATGGCTTTGTCGAATACTCAACCGAATCTCTTGGATTGAGGCAGCAGGGCTGGAAAGACTCTATCGACTCGGTTTTTCATGCGGATGGAACGTTAGCTAAGGGTCCGATCGCGCTTTGTGAAGTCCAGGCATACGTTTTCGCGGCGAAGAAAGGAATGGCAATGGTGGCTCAGCGTTTGCAAAAGCAGGACATTGGCGAGCGCTTGACCGACGAGGCGAACCAATTGCGTACCAATTTCCAGCGGGCGTTTTGGTGCGATTCCATCGGGATGTATGCCTTGGCTCTCGACGGCCAAAAGCGACCATGCGAGGTGCGCAGTTCCAATGCGGGCCAATGCCTTTTTAGCGGCATTGCTGATCCGGAATCAACGGATCGAATTATCGAAGCGCTCGGCCAATCTACGTTCTTCTCAGGTTGGGGAATCCGGACTATCGCGAGCGCAGAAAAGAATTTTAATCCAATGTCTTATCACAATGGCTCAGTCTGGCCACATGACAATTCCCTTATCGCGTGGGGCCTCGCTCATCGCGGAGAGAAAAGTCTCGCTCGGCGCATTCTTTCAGGATTTTTTGAGGCCGCGGTTAATTTCGAATTGCGGCGCTTGCCGGAACTTTTCTGTGGCTTTACTCGACGGCCGGGAAAAGGGCCCACCCTTTATCCAGTCGCTTGCTCACCGCAAGCGTGGGCGGCTGGATCGGTGTTCCTGCTCTTGCAGAGCTGTCTGGGCCTGGAGATCTCTGCCCAAAACTCGGGCGTCACGTTTCATCATCCAACATTGCCAGAGACAATTAAGACGGTATGCCTTAAAAATCTGGCTGTCGGGGACGGGTCGGCCGATTTGGTGCTGGTGCGAGACGGTGATGCAGTCAGCGTGGGCATTACCAAACGAATTGGTAACATTGAAGTAATCACGATCTCCTGATTCCGACCTGGTAGATCGGACAAGTCACTTTCCAGCTAATGGTTTTGATTTGAAGTTAGGCAAACATTTAGGCTTTGGGATGTCTCCTATGCTGTAGCTGATCCGGTATAGGGCCGGGTCCGATTACTTGTTTTCTGGAGCCCCAACGGCGTCGTCGATTAAATTTCGCTTAGTCAACCTCTAATCAACCGCTAATGAAGCCTAGATTTAATTCACTTAACGATTGATCGTCGCAAATGACTGGCCTCATAAGAAGAAGATGATAGGTAATGCAGAAAGGTAATCAGCCGCAGAAATTTGCTCGTTTGGGGTGGGGGGAATTCGCTTTAGCTAGAGAGATCGACACTATCGCGCTTATTAGTGCATCGGGCCAATTGCACCCCATTCTCTGTTTTTACACGACCATAGGTTGTCGACTGTGAGTAAGTCCGAAACGCCGATCAAGAGCGAAACATGGCGGACAGTAGATGAAGATCGCCCAGCTCGCACCTCTGACAGAAAGAGTCCCTCCGGTTATGTATGGAGGAACGGAGCAGGTGGTTGGCTATTTGACCGAGGCGCTGATTGATCTTGGGCACGAATTAACCCTGTTCGCCAGCGGTGACTCGGTCACTCGCGCTCAGTTGGTCCCCGGCAGCAAGAGTTCCCTTCGGTTGAGAGGCAAAACTGTAAAGGACCCGGTCGCACGGCACGTGGCAATGCTTGGCAAGCTCCTTAAGAACCGGAAACAGTATGATTTGATCCATTTTCATATCGATTACTTACATTTACCAATTTTACGGCAACTTGCTGTTCCGACTCTCACCACGATGCATGGGCGGCTTGACCTTCCTGAGTTGCAAGCGGTGCTTCAGCAATTCCCATCTGCGCCTTTGGTTTCAATTTCGAATGCACAACGTGAGCCTTTAGGCTGGGCCAATTGGATGGGTACGGTCTATCACGGGCTTCCGGAAGATGAACTGATATTCAGGTCGAATTCCGAAGACTATTTGGCATTCCTGGGGCGTATCTGTCCAGAGAAAGGCTTAGACCGTGCGATCGAGATCGCTCGCAAAGCAGGCATACCTCTCAAAGTTGCTGCGAAAGTGGATTCGGCAGATAGAGATTATTTTCAATCCGTCATCAAACCCCTTCTTCGACAGCCGTACTTAGATTTCATTGGTGAGATTGGGCAGGAAGAGAAGTCCGCCTTTTTAGGGGGAGCTCGGGCGCTGCTTTTCCCGATCGACTGGCCAGAACCCTTTGGCCTCGTTATGATCGAGGCGCTGGCCTGTGGTACGCCGGTTATCGCCTTCGATCACGGTTCCGTGCGCGAGATCATAGAGGACGGGCGTTCAGGTTATATAGTCAATGATTTACCAAGTGCCATCGAAGCCGTACAAAAGATCGATCGTTTGGACCGGGCTGCGTGTCGGCAGAGTTTCTTAGAACGTTTCACTTCCCGGCGAATGGCCGAGAACTACACAACCCTCTACGAGAAGCTTACCACGAGGTGACGACACCCTCGGAAATGATTGACTACCGTCGCTTGGATGTTCCCCGAAAAGCTTTGCACCTTAAGCGTTCCAGAAAGACGATCCCACTGCCTTGTGCATCAGATTTTCCCTAAAGTCGAACCTGTTCCTTCAGGATGTCGCAAGAGCGCTTGGCGTCGGCTTCTAATTTCCT
>DASTDH010000112.1:0-8704 GCA_035710445.1 Chthoniobacterales bacterium | reverse complement strand
ATCGCGCTTTGGTCGAATTGAACGCTGCCGTTCTTCATTCGTTTGCTCAAGCGGGAGTGGCCATGGTCGATCACCACACGGTGGCGCGGCAATTCATGCTTCATCAGGAACGCGAAATGAAGGCCGGTCGAACCACCCATGCCGACTGGAGTTGGATAGTCCCACCCTTATCCGGATCAACAACGCCGGTGTTTCACAAAGTCTTCGAGAATGTGGTGCTGAGCCCCAATTTTTATCATCAGCCCGCACCGTGGCGAAGCGAGGGAGGGAGGCAGGGCAGTTGCCCATTCGGCTTCGTGGCAGCGTCGGAGTAGTTTCAACGATGGGCGAAGAGGACCGATTGGCAGCGGCAACGCCGCGGAAGCGATATCGATACCTCGGAACTAAATCTTGCCCCGCGACAATGGTTCTCTCGTCAGCTGGAGCGCTGCAAATTCTGAATAATTCTTAAGGATATCTTCAATTTCCCTAAGCTTAAGCCGTACACTAACTCGTCAGGTGTTGGCGAAGCAGCGGAGACAAATCAAGAAAATGGGGTGCTTTTCGTGACACGGATATTGCGATATGTAACACATGTAACGTATACAGATCGATAATTAGGAGTGTCTCCACGAAGTGTCAATTTTTTGCGGTGGGTGGGAAAATTTATAGACCGACGAGCTCTTAACGGAGTTTTCTTCCTGCCAATTGAGCGAAGAATTGCAGTGATTGGAGGTACTAGCGGAATTGGATTTGCTGTGGAGAGCAAAGGACTACATTCGTCGGCTTGGCGAGTAGGACAATCAGGAGACGCATTTTAAAATCGTCCCGCTGTGGATCTCAACCGCATACCTTCGATTTTGTTGCAAACGTTTTTGACGGTTGCTGAAGCTGGCCGAGTCTCGGAAGCAGCTCGCCGGCTTCATCTCTCACAGCCGGCCGTTACCGGCCACATTCGCAGGTTGGAAGCCAACCTGGAAACAACCCTTTTCATACGCTCAGCCAATGGAGTCTCTTTAACCGAGCGAGGCGCCAATCTGCGGGAAAGAGTTCAAGATGTCTTTGCCGAACTCGAACAGATTTTGCAGGAGCTGGATCGGACCCGGGAAGTGAATGGGACTGTGACTCTGGCGGCCAGCACAACTGTGGCGAGATATTTTGTACCGAGGATTTTCCTCCGCTTCCATCACTACCACCCGGCCGCCGCTCTGCATCTGATCGTTGGCAACACGGAAGAAGTGCTGGACCATCTTCGACAACAGCGCGTGGGGCTCGGGCTAGTCGAGGGCCATCAGCGTAGTCCAGGTGTGCGCCTGGAGCAGTTCATGCCGGATGAAATCGTTCCGGTTTGTGCCTCTCGAATTCCCGACCCAAAGCTCCGCCGCGCGATTGAAAGATTGAAGTCCGTTCGCGACCTGGAGGCTCTGCCGCTGATCTGGCGCGAGTCTGGCTCAGGTACGCGAGCGGTTGTGGAAAGTGTGTTGAAGGATGGCGGAGTGAATCCAAGGAAGTTGGATCAGCGTTTTGAATTAGGCAGCAACGAAGCGATCAAATCACTTGTGATTGGGGGTCTTGGGGTGGGCTTCTTTTCCTGTTGGGACATTCAACAGGAAATTGCTATGGGACTCGTCCGACAGATTAACATTCCTGGTCTGCGAATTCAGCGGATGTTCTCTTGGGGCCTCCCGAGTGGCGAGCTTGGAGGGCTTCCTGCCGAGTTCTACCGGTTCGCCAATTCGATCCGAAGCGAGCTATCCGCGGTTAGCGTTCGCATCTAGCAGCCCAACTAGGCGAAGCTGTCGTGGCCAGCTTTGTGGTGTTCGTCGAGCTCTCTGCCAAGGCGCGCCAGCGCAGCAACGGCGGCCGGTCGAGAGGGCCAGGGATCTGCCATCAGATCAGCATGCTACCGTTCAGCTCAGCCTTTCAAGTCCAACAGGCTGCTAGGCCATCAGCTGGCCTGATATCCGATCGAAATACCCGATTAGCGACGCCGGGTGCCCAGGATGAGAGTCCCGTCAGAAAGGTTGTTTATGAGATTAATCAAGAGTTCACTTGTCGGTCTGGTTCTGGCCGGCATTCTGGCGATCGCGCCCACCGCCGCGTTCGCACATGACGGTTGGCACGGAGGTCACTACGGGTACGGACGTCACTACGGGTACGGAGCTGGCTACAGGGGCTGGTACGGACGCCACTACGGGTGCTGGGGTGGCTACAGGGGCTGGTACGGATATCCCTATTATTATCCGTACTACGGCTATTAGGACTACGATGACGGCGACTATTCCGATGCACAAACCTTGCCGTCTGAAATGGCGCCTTCCGAGCAGACCATTGTTGTCGTGCAGAAGGAGCTAGCGCAACTTAGTTTACTATCACGATCAAATCGATGGCATTGTCGGCCCAGAAACTTGGAAAGCAATTAGCTGGTTCCAATCCGTCGACAAGCTGTCCGTCTCTGGTCGGATCGACGATCCGACATTGAATGCGTTGCAGATCAGTTTCGTCGCACATTGAGGGCTTAGCTCTCTAATTCGATAAGACTCTGCGGGGTAGCATCTCCGTAGATTTTTTATGGGTGATCAATCAGGTGTCACTCCTCCGTTTGTAAAAAATTGTGCGCTTAGGCCAGAAATTACGAGGGGAATTAGTCTTATATCCCGATCGACCGGACTGACGCCGGACAAGTCCTCGATCTGATCAAGGCTGTCCCGGAAGCCGCGCCACAGAAGCTCAGGCGCTGTGTTACTTCAGGCTCGCGGCTTAACGTACAATTTTTACAAACGGAGGAGTGACCCCTGTTTCAACACTTTCGGCCGCTCTATCAAGGACATCTCATCGCAAATGTCGATATGACCCAAGAGCGGGCAAACCGCTTGATAGAGGCAGGATTAGCCGACTCCATCGCTTTTGGTCGCCCCTACATCGCTAATCCCGATCTGCCAGAGCGTTTCTGACGGGCGCTAAGCTCAACGAAGTTAGTTGGCCAACAGTTTATGCATCCGGACCGAAAGGGTACGCCGATTATCCCACATTGATAACGGCTGGTTGAGATTTTTTCGGTCGTATCTCGGTTTTCGATATCGGTAAGGAGGATCTTTGTCCCCGTCAAAAGTGGCAGTAAAAATTCGTCTCGCAGTGGTACAAAAATTTACCTCTTTGTCGCCCTGTACTAAATCGTAGACTATCGCCGTTTACTGCACTTAATTCGTGGACTGGAAGCTTATCCACCGCCTCTAATTCGTGGACGGAACTGCACTTGAATCGTAGACAGCTTCAGTCTTTCGGACGCGAACTCCTCTCGGCGGAGACCATCGGCAAGAAGTGTCGCATCAGCGGAAACGCGGATCGCTAGCGGCAATTTCCATCACGAAATCAAGGGCGAAATCAGTCCAACGAATCAAGTGCAGGAGTCTAGGATTTTAGTACAACGATTACTGCATTTAAATCGTGGATTGCCTGGAAGCACAGTCTACGATTTTAGTGCAGGGCGACAGTTGGCGCCGGCCACCAGGACGAGAACCTCCGGCTCGTACTGGTCCAGTCGGCTCCACGCCAGCGTCGGATCGACCGCATCCGCGACCTCGGTCCGGATGTTCGCGCTGGTGTTGGCCAGCTCGGCAAGTGCCGGGCCGGTCCGGGCGACCGCGAGCACTTGGCTGCGTGGGCTTTCGGCATTTCCCTATGCGTAAGTACCCAAGAGATCATGCACGCAGGTGACGGCCAGGGCTCCATCACCCACTGCGGATGCGACGCGTTTGGTTGTGCCGGAGCGACAGTCGCCGGCCGCGAAAATTCCGGGACATGATGTTTCCAGCGCATGGGGCAAGCGATTCGGATCCGACCACGTCCCCTTAGCAATTAGTTCGGCACCTGTGATCAGGAAGCCCTTTTCATCTTTGCTTATCCTGTCACCAAGAAAGTCGGTGCAGGGCGTCGCTCCGATAAAGATGAATACTGCGCAGCTATCCTCGACCGTCGTCTCCGATGTCGCAACATTTTCAATTGATACCTGCTCGAGAGAATCTGCGCCTGTCACTGCGCGCAGTTCCGAATGCAGACGCACATGAATGCGAGAATTCGCCTGCACCCGCTCGGCAAGGTAGAACGACATGCTTTTGCGAAGATCGCTGCCGCGGACGATGAGATTTACCTTCGCATTGAATCGGGACAGGAACATCGCTGCCTGGCCGGCAGAATTTCCTGCTCCGATCACGTGCAATGGCCGTTCGTCGCACAAAAGCGCTTCAACATGCGTCGCGGAATAGTAGACACCGGTACCGCTGAGCTTGCTTAGCCCTTCGACACCCAGACTTCGATATCTAACTCCGGTGGCGACGATGACAGTCTTAGTGTTTGCAACCGAGCCGTCCTGTAGATGGACTGAGTGCAGCCCATCCTCAGCGCGACGAATTTCCGCTACGTCGCACGGCGCCGAAAACAGTGCGCCGAATTTCAGCGCTTGCAGATAGCTCCGCATTGCGAGTTCCGTGCCGCTTACGCCCGCGGGAAAACCAGCATAGTTTTCAATACGCGAGCTCGATCCCGCTTGTCCGCCGGGTCCCAATTGGTCGAGCACCAGCGTGTGCAGCCCTTCGGATGCCGCGTAAACGGCCGCCCCCAGTCCAGCCGGTCCGCCACCAATGATGACCGTGTCGAACATGTCCTTTGGAATCGATCGGCGGACGCCAAGAAAATCCGCGAACACCGGCAGACTCGGGTTTTGCATAAGCACCTTGCGCGACCAAGCGATAACCGGAAACTCAAACGGTCCCTCGCCGAGCGTTGCCAGGACCGGGGCATTATTTTGATCGTCAGTGTCGATCCAACGATGGGGCACCCCGTTGCGATGCGTGAACTCGCGTAGCCGAAGCGTCGCGGGGTCTGCACGGTCACCGAAGACATGCAAGCCCTCGACACCGCGGGCTAAAATGACTTCTCGACGGCGCAACAATGACATCATCCATTTTTCTGCGAACGAGGCTGAAGAAATTAACAATCGCCGGAGAGCATCGACGGGAATCCGAATCACCTCGGCTGCCGATTTGACGCGGCACAACGAAGTCGCTCTACGGCCCGTGAGAAGACTGATCTCTCCAACAAAACCCCGAGTTCCGTGAACCGCCAGGATGCGTTCCTGGTCTCCCGAAGTATCAACGACCTCAAGACTCCCATCCAGAATGACGAGGAGCTCGACTAGCTGCTGGCCTGGCTCGAAGAGCACCCGACCTGCTTCAAGCCGCTCGCGTCGGCCGAATTTCTCGGCGACGTGAATTTCCGCGGCATTAAGAACGGGAAAAGCCTCGTCATGGGCCATTCCTTCGGAAGAGCAGTTCGAAGCGTTCATTTTTGTAACATGCTCCTTCAGGTCGTTGCGCGCGCCCTCAGAAACGTCACCTCCAATTAAGCGCCGTCGCGTCCTACCCGAAGGAACTCATGGAAAAGGGGTCACTCGCCTATTCCTCGCGATGGTGTACGCTAAGGAGCCTGATTTTTGGAATAAGGATTGCCAAATAAAGAGCACAGATACTGGGTTTAGAAGGTGTTTGTTGAGTTGGCGAGGCATCGGAACTAACCGTTTGTTCGTGCTTTTTCCACTGAGCGGATTTTTTTTTATTCCCCAGTATGCCGCTCATGGGAGAGACCAGTCGACGGAAGCTCTGACAAGCCTGGAGGTTGCTCAATTTGCCTCCCCGCCTCGACTCTCTACTTCTTAACGTACAATATCGCACGAATAGGCGAGTGACCCCTAGAAGGCCTGGCTAACAAAGTCCTAGCGAGGGAATACTTGACGGTCTTGCCTTCTGAGAAAGCCCTAGTCCAAGAAATTGAGAAGGCGACGAGAGAGATCGAGAGCTAGCCAAGCTCACCGATGGCGTGTCGGACGGATCACGAAAAGGCGTGCCCTTGCGCCGGACAGTTAGCGCCAACAAACCTTACCCCTTTCATCGTGCTTCCTGTCTGGACGGGGGGTCAAGTGGTAAAAGCCATTGCAACAAACAACACGCACGACTCGGCACCTATCGACCAACACCGTGGCGTCTGTTTCCGTCACAACATCCTCTCTCCAGGAAACGCCGGGAACGCCGCGATCGGCGAGAACGGAAAACGCCGAGCGGATTCCTGTATCCACCAACCAGCCCGAAGTCTTTCGGGCTAGCGCTGCTATTTGTTTTACTCATAACGAATCGGCAACGTGAACTGAAAGGCGGCGCCTTGGAACGCATTTGCCGTCGCCCACAGCCGCCCTCCGTGAGCTTCGATGATCGAACGGCTGATCGCCAGTCCCATGCCCAAGCCCTGAGGCTTAGTCGTATAGAAAGGGGCGAAAAGACGATCGAGACCCTTCGGATCCAGCCCTGGGCCCGAATCTCGCACCGCAATCAATACGTGGGACCATTCAGCATCGGCCAAGGCTTTATCCTCGAGTGGGTCTTCCTCCGATTCACTGGAGATCCCAGTAACTTTCTCCGAGCTTACCCGCAACTCTCGCTGAGTCTCGCCCACTCCACTCATGGCTTGGATTGCGTTTATGAGCAGATTGAGGAGCACTTGTTGCAATTGGATTCTGTCCCCCATCACAAGCGGCAGATCATTTGCAAATTGGGTCCGTAGTGACACGCGGTTCCGTTGTACTTCGTTCTGTGTAAGGGTGAGCACTTCTTCAATGACCTCGTTTATGTCGAGCGGCTCTTTCGCCGTACTAGCCTTCTTAAAGAGGGCCCGCATCCGTGAGATCACGTCGCCAGCCCGATTTCCATCGCGAACAATGCGACGAATCGCTTCGCAGGCTTCGGCGAGGTTAGGCGAATCCCGAGATAGCCAGCGCAAGCCGGCGTTGGCATTACTGACTACGGCGGCCAGCGGTTGGCTAATTTCATGAGCGATCGAGGCGGTCAACTCGCCCACCGTCGTCACGCGCGTCACGTGTGCTAACTCCGCCTGCGCCTTACTCACCGCTTCCTCAGCCCGTTTGCGCTCGGTGATGTCCATGACCGTGCCAATCAACTCAAGCTCGCCGGACGGGTTAATCAGGGCCTGGCTCACACTCCTTAAAAACTTTATCGATCTATCCGGAAGCACGATTCGATAGTCGTATTCAAAATCGCTCTTGTCCCGGACTGCCCGATTAAGGACCTCTTCGAACGAGAAACGATCCTCGGGATGAATCCTTTCCATGAACAGCGAATACGAGGGCATGGTGGTTTCCGGATCGTAGCCAAAAATCCGAAAATGTTCCTTCGACCAATAGACCAACCCCGTGCCAACATGCCAACCCCAACTGCCCGTATGGCCTATCCTTTCTCCTTGAGTCAAGTATGCCTCCCTGCGGCGCAGCTCCTCCTCCGCCCGCTTGCGCTCGGTGATGTCTACGATGACGGCCGCGAAAAACGCCGGCGCGCTTCCCGTCGCCGGGACCAGGGTACTGCTGACGTCTGCCCAGATCACATTGTCGTCCTTGCGCCGGTAGCGTTTCTCGATTCGATAGCTTCGTCGCTGCCCTTCGCCGGACTCTGCTAGAATCTCTTCGGTAGCGGCACGGTCCTCTTCATGGCTCACTTCCACAACGGTGCGTCTTTGGAGTTCCTCCTCCGTGTAGCCAAGCATTCTCTGTAGAGCTGAGTTTGCCGCGACGAAGCGGCCGTCTGGAGTGATCAAGGCAATGCCAGCCGACGAG
The DNA here is from genome assembly GCA_035710445.1 of Chthoniobacterales bacterium. Taxonomy (GTDB): domain Bacteria; phylum Verrucomicrobiota; class Verrucomicrobiia; order Chthoniobacterales; family JAFAMB01; genus DASTDH01. Next base: position 1,050 of record DASTDH010000112.1, on the reverse strand, counting down.
TTCTCAAACAGCTCGCGCCAGCGTTCCTCACTGGCTCGGAGTGCCTCTTCGGCCTTCCTGCGATCACTATTTTCTTGCGTCAGGTCAGCATATAATCGAGCGTGATCTAGAGAGATTGCGGCCTGCGATACCAGCAGTTCCAGCATGGCCAGCCGCTTGGGCGTGAACACGCGGGGCGCCAAGTTGTTCTCCAGATAGAGCACTCCCATGAGCTTGGCTTGCTTCACCAGGGGCAGGCAGAGCACTGATCTCGACCGCGTTTGCCGCAGGTAATCGTCCTCCGAAAACCGGTTCTGGACCGAGGCGTCATCCAGAATCACGCTCTCCTGAGTTCGGACGACGTACCGAAGGAGCGACTCGGGCAGCTCGGCGGGCGTGACCAACCTTTGTCCCAGATGAACCTCTACCTTGTCCCGGCCGGTTCTGGCTTCCGCCTCGATCCTGTGCTCTTCGCCGCGAGGCAGGATCAGAAGTCCTCGCTCGGCCCCAGCGTGCTCGACTGCGATGACCAGAAGAGTTTCAATTAAATTCTCCAGCATAATCTCACCGGAGACTGCGTGCGACGCCTTTATCGCCGTACGCAGGTCGAGTTGCTCAACCGACGTGCCGATCGTGCTATCCGGAGCAGGTGCTGGCGCTTCTTCCCTGAGGTGTGGATATAACTCTTCAAGTTGGCGAACCTTCCCTGTGGCTCCCCAATGGAGATAACAGTGCCAGGCGTTTCGCATGTACGCATGGGCAATCGTTTCAAAACCACGCGCCGCGTAAAATCGCGCGGCCAGTTCGTGGGCGAGCGCCTCATTATGGGCAAAGCCGTTGGCCTGGGCTGAGCGGATGGCGTGTTCGTAGAGGCGCTCGGCATCGAGTTCGCGGCCTTCGATCCGGGCGATCTCGGCGCCGACCAGCGAGGCGCGATTTTCGAAATTCTCCGGGCAATTTTCTGCCCACACTTCCAGTTGTCCGTGGTGCGCGGTCAGAGCCTCGAAATGCTGCTGCCGTTGGTCGGCCGCTGCGGAATCCCAGGATGCGGTGCGGGACAGCGCGCCATAA
>DASTDH010000111.1:0-3088 GCA_035710445.1 Chthoniobacterales bacterium | reverse complement strand
AACAAACCTTAGCTGGACGTCACGACTGTTGAGGCTCAAAATCTCAGTCTCAAGTGTCTGTGCGCTGTTTCTCGCGGCGCATCTCTTCGTTCCTACCATAAGGCCAGACGCTGTCAGCTTTGGACTCATCGTAATTGCCCTTTTGCCCTGGTTTCAGCCACTGATTAAATCGTTGGAACTCCCAGGTGGACTAAAGATCGAGCTTCAAGACGTAAAGTCCGCAACCGACAAACTCTCGGAAGGTGCCGTTCCGATCGCAGGAAAGGAATCAGCAGACGACGGCGCCGGTGGAGCTTCGCTCTCGTTCGTTATGAAGGTTTCCGACGAAGATCCGAACTTGGCATTGGTTGCGCTGCGCATCGAGCTCGAGAAGCGCTTGGTAGAAATCGCTAAGTTGGCCGGAGTTCTGGTCGAGGGCCGTTCGGCTACTTCACTCTTGCGCGAACTCGCCCGACGTGAGGCGATTCCGGAACCAGCGGCCCAGGGGCAAGAATTTCACCCTAGCCCAATTGCTTTCCACTCCAATCACGAATTCAGGTGTCGCTGCCCGCGCGACCAAAGGCGTGCTTGTGCTCTTCTATAGGGGCTATTGGTGAGTGGCCTGCACCTCCGAGTTACGGGGGCTACAGCGCAACCTAGCCTCTCTTGAAGCCGCAGGCGTCAGGGCGGTTGCCATCAGCGCAGACACCAACGACGAATCACGGGAGCTGTGCCGCAAAGCCAACCTCACATTTCCCTTGCTTTCCGATCGCAAAGCCGAGGTGATCCGCAGCTATGATCTGCTGGTTCCTCATGGAGGGGAGGATAGCCGTGACGTCTCTGGAATCGCCGAATTCCTGCTTGACTCCTCTGGCACAGTACGCTGGCGACATTTTGGAGAGACGAAAGCAGAACGATTTGTGGACCAGGCGACGAAGCTGTAGCGCATAGTCTGCGGCAGGCAATTCCACGGGCATGAACCGTTGGGACCGGAAAGCGTATCTTAGGTGGGGGAACAAGGAACCAAACCCAGAACTTTCCCACATATCCAGCTTGAATGGCTCGTGGCCACCAATCCCTCTGCCCGCGCGCGATTGCAGGCCTGCTGCCAAACCGGCAAAGTAAGCGTCAGAGACGAGAGTCAGGTGTACAAGGCATTCGGCAATGGACCATCCGGCTGACGATGGTCGATCCGCCACATGCGTAACGCCTACGCGGGAAACGATGTTTGAAAAGCGCTCGGCCACGCCTCGGAATTCAGCGGCAACAGCCGAAAGATTCTCAGGTGTACGTCCCGACATCACACCATCTGCGATAGCGTATGCACAACAAAGGTAATGTTTTTCGGGGAGCTCACACTTGGGGCTGGTTTCCCAGATCGTTGTCGGGAAGTCCGGTTCGAGTCAATTGACGTGCAAACGGCAGCTCTTGGAGCCCGACTGCCCACCGTTCAAAGCAGTCCGAACCGCCGGAACGCCTGCTTGATCGCCGCGACCTTTTCCGGCGGGCACGGATTGTCTTTGGGCGCGGTTCCCGGCGCTACTAGGCCGAACTGCTCTTTACAGTTCAGTAGCCATGCGCTCTCGGGCACGAAGGCGTGCTGGCGCGAAATCCATTTCTGGATTTCCTGATCGGTGACGCGCTGGCGGGTCGTTTGCTGCTCTCCGGGCTGGTGGCGCGGCGAGCGCGTATATCGTCGATCATCTTTGCGAATTCTCATTTTTCTTTCGACCAAGTTTCAACGCGACACACTGCATCAGACGTGCCATGCCGCACAGAGAGTCCATTGTACGCTGAGCTACCTAAGCCCGCGTTTATGCCAGAACACGCACCACGGCCGCAAAGCGTTTCACGTTTGTGGAACGCCCATCACGCTCGGACAGCGGGTGGCTGTCCGACATGTCCGACGGGAACCACGCAAACTCATGCAGGAACGGGACCACGTAGGGCTACTTCTTCGAGGGCGTGATATCGGTCATTGGAAGATCCCAGTGGGCCAGCAGAATCTCGAACCGCCGTTGTTCCTCGCGTTGGTAACTCTGCTGGTCGGGCCAGAGCTCCTTGATCAGACGTTCTTGGTCAGGATTAGCTGTGGTTGCCATGGTCGAGTTCTTGAACCGGATCGTAACGCGATAATCCCAGCGCGCATCCTCGGTTGTATGGTTGGCAGGCTGCTCAATTTTCACCGAGATCATGCGGCCACTCTCGACGATCTTCTGGAGCAACGGGTAGTGGTTCTTCAGGAAGAGTTGCAAGAATTCCTGCTGATGCCCCCATTGCACCTTGTAGTAATACTCCATGGTGTAAGGCTGGTCAGGTGCCCCCTGAGGCGGTGCGCCCTGGGCAAGCAATGGTCGCGCAAAAGTGGCAAGCAACAGAGTGAAGAGTATGTTTCTCATCGATCCTCCAGCTACTGAGTGACTTGGATTCTAGCAGGCTACGGAGTGCGTCGGATAAACGGGCCGACCTCGCGCAAAAACACGGTGCCTGTGCCGCTGGGTTCACCCTAAAGGCCGCACGGACGAGGGCAGATGGGCAGGAGCGGCGTAAGATAAGGAGACTGGCAGTGGGCTTTGATAGTGGCGCCAATCCGGAGTCAGCTCATGATCACAAGACTCGTAGCCCTCGGACTCACTGCTTGTGCCGCGGTTGTTGCAGCCCAGCAGTCTCAGCCTCCTTATTTATTTCTCCGGCTGAACACTCCGCACGGCCTTGTGACGCGGGCGCCGGACCGCCGCCTGGCTGTACCCAGAATTCTTGCAACCTCTTCGTCGTAACGACCGGAGCGGATGTAGTCGTCGACCTGCCGTTGAGCCTCATAGAGATTTGGGACGCTCTTCGCCTGAAGCGGCGCCGTGGGCAAGGTCGCCACGACCGACCGCCGGCCGCTGGCGCAGGCCAGCGCAAAGACGCTTGCCAAAACACAAGTCATTCGGAGCCGTGAACCCATGACAGCCGGTGATCCAACTTCTAAGTGGGTCTTGTTGTGGCCTCAAGTTTATCACTCGAATCCCCACGCTGTGTGATTCAATTAAGCACGTGAGACGCACCATATCGTTTACGCTCGCTGTACTGTTCCTATTGCCAGGGGGTCGTGCCGAGGCGCAGA
>DASTDH010000110.1:0-5859 GCA_035710445.1 Chthoniobacterales bacterium | reverse complement strand
AGCGCAGCGATTTCCTGACTCGACTTGAGTTGCAAATGGATTTCCGGAGTCATCCCGCGGCGCACTTCGATCTGTTGTTTGATCGGCTCGTAGTTATCCAACGTTGCCGTAAGCTGATGTGTTCCAAAGGGAACATGGGTGAACGTGTTGGATGCTGCCGGCGGAGAGTTGCCATCCAGGAGAATCGAAGCACCGGGCGGGTCACTTTGGACCGACAGCGCAGCGATTTCCTGACTCGACTTGAGTTGCAAATGGATTTCCGGTGCCATCCCGCGGCGCACTTCAATGTCCTGCTTAACCGGTTCATAGTTATCGAGCGTGGCAGTCAGCTGATGCATTCCGAACGGTACATGAGTAAAGGCGTTTCCGGGTCCCGCCGGGGGCTTCCCGTCCAAAAGAATAGAGGCGCCCCCTGGATCACTCTGGATCGACAGCACAGCGATTTCCTGACTCGGGGTCACGACCTGCTGACTCTGATTAAGGCGCAGATAGATCAGGTATCCGCCAATCCCAGCGAGAACGATGAAACCGATCGCCAGAACCAAAGGCCATGCTCTCATCACGGAGAAAGGCTTTCTCGGACCCTCAGTTGGAGTTTCCGGCGGCAAAATCGTGGTCAGCGGCTCTACCGAGCTGGGTTCTTCGTTTCCAGGGGCGTTTGTTACCGATTTCTTGACGCCGACTGCAGCCGTCAGCTGCTCCGCTAATTTGGCTGCCGATGAGTATTCATCAATCAATCCACGCCGCAACACGGCGTTCCCCTCTTCGGTCAATGCCGCGATGGGTTTGTATTGACCCGTCTCTTCCACCCTGGCTCGCGGACCCCCAAGTAATTCGTAAGCGAGCAAGCTTAACGAGCGCACATAACTGCCGCGCGGGCCGCGGGCGGGAGCGGTCTCCGCCACCGTTTCTGGGGAAGAAAGGGTGTCGGCCGGGGGAGAAGAAAACGAAAAATCGATCGCATCAACTTTGGGTTCGATATGCTCCCAAGTGGTGAGCGGGCGCCGCAAAAGGTCGGGCTGAATCCCGGTCGATGTCGAATGTCGATCAACGAAATGAATACCCGCCAGCGTCAGGTCAACGTGCTGCAACTGGTGGGCTCGTGCGTGATCGGCCAGACGTGCCAGAAGGCTTAGCAAGCGCGCGACCTCCGGCGCCAGAAGAACACTGCGTGATCGTAATAAATCCAGCAAGGATGGTCCTACCACCTGTTCCTCCACAAGAATACCGTAGCCGCCGGCTCGCTCCAACGAATAGACCGCTCGCAACATTGAGTGCGGCCCGTTACGGCATTGCTCTACCGCTCCCTGCAACTGAATGAACCATTGAGGATCAGAAACAAGCTGCTCGCTCAAGATCAACAGGCGTACCAGACGCCTCCCTCGAACGTCCTCTGCCAGGAATTGCCGCCTCTGTGGGCTTTCGCGAAGCTCCTCGATCAGCCGATAGTTCTGAGCCAGGAGCGCTCCCGGGCCCAAAGATTGCGGTGTCGCCTCGTCGAGGCCGCCCCGAGTATCGGAGGCCGCGCGGCCGCGAAGCTCTTCCAGGCAATCGACGACGGCACTCTGCAAATCTCGTGGGGTTTGCGGTCGTTGACCGCGATCCTTCTCCAACATCCTTTGAATCAATGAAATCAAGCAGCGCGGCACATCCGTGAGCGGCTCGACACTGATCGGTTTATACAAATGCTGGCTCATGATCTGGCCAACGGATCCCGAGAACGGCGCCTTGCCGGCCACCATGAAGTAAAGCGTGGCTCCCAACGAATAAATGTCTGAACGGACGTCCAGATCCCCTTCCTCCACCTGTTCAGGGCTGGCAAAGTGCGGTGTGCCGACAAACCCTCCCATGGTAAGCGTGCCGGTATCGCCTGCGTCCTTTGCGCTCTTGGCCAATCCAAAGTCGATGACTTTGACGACCTGCTCGCCTTCCTGGTCGACCAGCATCAAGTTGGCTGGTTTCAGGTCGCGATGGACCAGCCGCTGTTTGGCCGCGGCCCCTAACGCACGAGCCACCTGTAGCGTGATGTTCAGCGCTTCGACATGATCCAGGCGACCTTTGCGTTTGACACAAGCCTCGACGGTCTCGCCGTCGATGAATTCCATGACATAGAAATAGTTGTCCTGATCGGTGCTAAGATTGAACACCGAGGCGACATTGGGATGCCGGAGCGCCGCGGCCGCACGCGCTTCGCGGAGGAATCGCTGGCGCGCAGTGTCGTTTCCGAGGTAGGTGGAATTGATGACCTTCAGCGCGACCGCGCAGTGCAGGTTCGTATCGTAAGCCTTGTAGGTGATCCCCATTGCCCCCCGACCCAACTCCCAGAGGCTGCCGTCCCCTCGCCGAAGTACCTCGTAATGTTGATAACGCGCGGCTTCCGGCATGACGGCTATAATAATAGGCGAAAAGCGGCGGGCGACCATAACCAATCGCCCACTCCTGCGACGCCGGCACCAAAACGCCACAAACCGGACGCTCTGATTCGTACTTTCGCGACAGGAAAATCGCGGCGGCCTTCGATAGAACATTCGGTGATCAGGAAGCAATCCGACATAAATAGACACTTTTCCATAGGTGGGACGCTCCCGATGATTCGGATTGCAGCTTGGCCACGGCAGAATGTTGTATCAGTTGGAAAGCTAATCGGCAAATGCGCTGATCAGCTGAATCAGATTCATTTCCGGCCGATAAGTGAATTTAACGGTTGAGTGAAATCGGTCTTTCATCGGCGGGGATTGAGCCGCTCCTTACTTCTGGCGCTCGCCGTATCGGCCTGCATCGTAAATTCGATGAGGGTCGACGGCGCCGACATTCCCGGCGTAGTCCGCCAAGGGAAGCCCGCGGTAGTGCAAATCGTTGCCCTCGACTTTGAAAACAAGCCGCTAAAGAGCGGAACCGGTTTCTTCATTTCCCCGGACGGCAATCTGCTGACCAACTATCACGTCGTTTCCGGCGCGCATTCGCTAATGGCCAAGACTCCGAGCGGAGCGATTTACGTTTTCAAAGAAATCATCGCATTTTCGCCGAAAGCAGACGTAGCCTTGCTAAGCTTCGATGTCACCGGCGTCGCTCATCTGGACCTAAGTTCCACCGCTACCGCGGTGGAGGGTCAACGTGTGCTGGTGATCGGAAACCCGGAGGGCGGCGAAGCCACCTTCTCCGACGGAATCATTTCGGCATTTCGAGACAACCGATCGGTGTTCCAGATTACGGCTCCAATCTCCCAGGGTTCAAGCGGTTCGCCGGTTCTTGATGAATCCGGTCGAGTCCTAGGAATTGCAGCGCTCGTTTCGCAGGAAGGTCAGAGTCTCAACGTCGCGGTTTCAGCAGAAACCATTCGAGCCTCCGTCCTTTCCGAGGCTAGCAAGGACCGATCCTCACAGGAAACCGCAGCCACTGAGCCAACCGTTTCTCTTAACTCTCTTAATCAACCAACAACCGAATCCACACCGCAAAGCCAGTCCGCCCTCATTCTCAAGCTTGATCGTGCCCTTGAAACCCATGACTGGGGAACGGTATCGACTTACGTCGCAAACGGAGTCACCGACTATTTCGGTCATCGAAATGCTTCGGCCGCATTCATACGGAAGGACATGGAGGGCGATGCCAGGAGGTATCGCTGGACCCACACCTACCCAGATACTTCTACGTTTCGCCGATCCATAAAGAACGGAGTCGTTTACGAGTCAGTCGAAGAGCAAACCGAGGCTTTGGAGTACGATGGGCACCATCACCAGGCTTATTGTCTGTTTGAAATCACCTATGAGGACCGAAATTCTCCAACTGTTCTTACTCTTTCGCTCAAGGTCTTGAAGTAGGAAATCAGTTTGTCGACGGAAGCCTCCGGCCGAAAAGGATGAAGCGAACTCCGCTCACACGCTGTCTCCAGGCTAACGAGGTGTCGGGTGAGATTCTGCGCGCGAAGTTGGCGGGCGACCGAGCCATTGGGCTCGGTCGTGGTTCCAACCACTTAAGCCCGCAAGTTTCCCGTCGATATATACCAGCAAATCAGTGTGAATATCCGGAATGCAAGACGCCGAGGGAAGGCCATCCAAGTTTAATTGGGAACACGAACCTCACGGATCCTTTATCCGAGGAGCAGCTACTGAGGTTTCTCTCCTGTTCGATTCGGCCGCCCGGCTTTGGAGACTAAGAATCTGCAAGAAAAAGACGTCGCTTGGTCATCCGATAGCTTACAAAATCGCATTCAAGGAAAGATACAGTCCGACACCCGCTCAGGCTATTTCGCTAGCCAACATCATCCTTGATGTTGAGCTGCAGGACTAAGCGAATTTGTTCTGATTGATCACTACATTAGTCCGAAACAAGCGGTCTTCGCTAGTTTATAACTTTCGACATTCGTTTCGCCTGGCCCAAAGGAGCTTGGGAAAACGTTTCGCGCGAAAACGTTGAGCAAAAAATCAATGTCAATACGCACAATAGCGTATTCCGTTCTATTGCCAGGCTCTCTACAAGAAACGTACGCAGCCGGGCATTTGAACATACACTACGCTGCGATCGGAGGGAACTTAAGAAGATGCCAAAAGCTAAAGCGAAGAAAACGACTAGCCGTATCCAAAAGGGGCCCGTTAGCGCACGAGCGTATACGTCGCCGACACTGGTTTTGTTGGCTATGGATTGGCCGGACGGAGCGGATTTCCCTGACTTCCTGGGATTCGCTATTCTGCGTTCGCCGGGTTTTCATCCGGGTGAAAAGGACGGGTATCTCTTAAACAAGATCGGTTTTGCTGCGCCGGATAAAAATTCCCAATCACTGCCTAGCAATCTTTCACCGATACAGAAATTCCTTTGGTGGGACTCGGCGATCAATCCTGAAGACGGTGGAAAGACCTTCAACTATACGGTTACTCCGGTTCGCGGGACAGGTCCAAGCGACTTAACACTCGAGCACGAAGCGGAGACTACGGTGGTTGTTGCCGTTCCGAATGTCGAACGCGATAATATTTCGACTTGGTTTAATCGTGCTGTGGTTAGCTCGCAAGCCTTTTCTCGCGAATTTCAGCGCCCACTTCCCGAAAAGGACATTGATAACGCTATGAAATGGCTTGCGAACGGACTGGAAAATGCTTTTGCCGCGATCCTGGGTGGCGCCAAGAACATCGAGGGAGCTATCTATCACTTGACGGATAATGAGTGGGTGTTGCCGTCTTTCGAAGCTTTTAAAGGGGAACTCTCGATCGTCTACGAAGACCGCAAGAATGATCAAACTGATCGTCCAGCGGTTGAACGTTTGGGATCGCTGCCCCGGTTCACCGGGTCCCCGCGATCCAAGACCAATATCATGCACGACAAATTCCTGGTTGATACAACTGCCGGGAGGGTACTGATGGGATCGGCAAACTTTACCCCGGAGGGACTTACCAGCCAGGCCAACTTGTTGCATATTTTCGATTCACCCGAATTGGCCACTCTGTATTCAAAGCGGCAGCAGCTTTTGCAGGGAGATCCTAGTGTACCTGACACCGCTAATGGCGCCGAATGGTCGGAGCCAATGACGATAGGTAAGTCCAAGGTGCGAGTCTTCTTTTCGCCGGAACCAAGAAACGCGCGGGTGTCAATCGACACAGTGGTCAAGGCGATCGAGGACGCAGAAAAATCCGTCATTTTCTGCATGTTTGAACCGACCGACCCGAACCTACTCGACGCTTTGATGGCAACCAGCGACAACGGAAAACTTCTATACGGATTACTGAATAGCATATCGGATCCGAGCAAAAAGGCGGACAATCTATCGGACTCCGGCGAGGCTCCTCGAAAACCCAGCCAAGCCACCGAGATCCAGGTGAAACTCTTCAACCGATCTCGGAAGGATAAGAAAATTCTCGCGTATTCTTATTT
>DASTDH010000109.1:0-4872 GCA_035710445.1 Chthoniobacterales bacterium | reverse complement strand
GGCTTGTAGGGAGGATAATTTTTGGGATCGGCAACGTGGATCGGCCCAGAGGGAAGACCCTTTATCGCCTGATTCAAGATCTTGACGCTTTGCCGCATTTCCTCGATGCGGACAAGATAACGATCGTAGGCATCACCCACGGTGCCGATCGGTATGTCAAAGTCATACTTTTCGTAGTCCAGGTATGGCTTTGCCTTGCGCACATCATAATCGATTCCGCTGCCCCGAATGTTCGGTCCGGTGATGCCATAACTGATCGCGTCCTCTTTCGAGATCACACCCAGATCCTTGGTGCGGTTCACAAAGATCGGGTTGCGGGTGAGTAGCCGATCGGTTTCATCGAGTTGCGGTATGAATTCGTCCAGAAATTTATTGAGAGCTGGCAGGAATCCATCCGGCAGGTCCCGCGTTTGTCCACCAATCCTAGTATAGGAGGTAGTGAAACGGGCTCCGGTCAGTAGCTCGATAAGATCGTAAAGCTTTTCCCGTTCCGTGAACGTATAAAGGAACACGGTAGTAGCCCCGACGTCCATGGCGAAGGCGCCAAGGCCAAGTAAATGCGCCGAAATGCGAGCCATTTCGCAGCAGATCACTCGTATCGCTTTTCCGCGTGGGGGCAGCTCCCAACCGAGTAGTTTCTCGACCGCTAAGGCATACGCGACATTGTTTGAAAGCGGCGCCAAATAATCAAGCCGGTCCGTATAGGGAACGAATTGATTGTATTGCATGTTCTCCGCGATTTTTTCGTCGCCGCGATGCAAGTACCCGACATCCGGAGTAGCCTTGGTGATAATCTCGCCGTCGAGCTCCAGCACTATCCGGAGCACCCCATGCGTCGCCGGATGGGAAGGTCCCATGTTGATCGTTAGCTTTTCGCCAAGCATTTCCGATTCGTTGATGGTCTCGAGCGACTTGGCAGCCCGGGTCAACGAGTCCGGCATCTCTATTTCGCGCGAAGTGGGCATACGGTGCGGGGTACGCGAAGTTACATATCTCTTATTTGGAGTCGCAAGCGATTATTTGTGAAAAATTTCACAAGCAACAAAAATGTTCCTGCTTTGCCGGCTTGGTAGCGGCGACTGTCCGAGCGCAAGTTTTAGCAGAGTGCGCCGCGCAGTGCCTCACCGAAAGAATCGGGCGAGCTTGACCACAGTGTGCAGCCACCTTGGTAGGGTTCGCCAATGCCGGCGTTATTCAGATGCTCATCCGGCATGACTAGGATGCGCTTGTGCGGTGATTACGTACACTAATGGTTATGGAAGCAAACGTCGCTCCAACCGAATCGCCCTCCCGAGTTGTAATCGTGGGGGCCGGCTTTGCCGGTCTCTACGCGGCTAAAGAACTGGCGGACAAAGGCGTGCAGGTGACGGTGGTCGATCGGACGAACCACCACCTATTCCAGCCGCTCCTTTACCAGGTAGCTACGGCCGGGCTGTCACCGGCCGATATCGCCCAACCGGTTCGGCACATTCTGAAAGAGGCTAAGAATATTGAGGTGGTAATGGCCGAGGTTGACCGCATCGACGTCAATGCAAAACAGGTCCACACAACTACCGGCGTGGTCTTTTCGTATGATTATTTAATCGTCGCGGCCGGGGCACGACATTCTTATTTCGGCCACGACGAATGGGAACGGTTCGCTCCCGGTCTCAAAAATTTGGAGGATGCTCTCGAATTACGCCGGCGCATTTTGAATGCGTTCGAGGCCGCAGAGGTGGCAAACTCGGATGAAGATCGGCGGGCCGCTTTGACCTTTGTTGTGGTCGGGGGAGGACCAACCGGAGTCGAAATGGCGGGCGCGGTGGCCGAACTCGCATGCCGCACCTTAGCCGACGATTTTCGTCGCATCGATCCGCGCGCAGCTCGCGTCTTATTGGTGGAGGGTGTCGCGCGAATTTTGCCGGCTTTCCGTGAAGATCTGTCCCGCTCGGCACAAAGGCAGTTGGAAAGTATGGGCATCGAAGTGCGGACGGGGGCGATGGTAAAGGACATGACCAACCGCGGCGTGACCGTTGATGGCGAATTTATTCCCACGTGGACCGTGGTTTGGGCGGCCGGAAATGCAGCCTCACCGATAGGCAAAAGTCTGGGCGCCGAAATGGATCGAGCCGGCCGTGTCGTCGTGAATGAGGACTTAACCGTGCCCGGCCATCCGGAGATCTTTGCGATTGGCGACATGGCCTGTTTCAAATACCAGACTGGTCAGCCCTTGCCTGCGCTCTCCCCCGTCGCGATGCAGATGGGCCGTCATGCTGCAAAAAGCATTCTTTCTCATCTCCAGGACCAAAAGCCGGCGCCATTTCGTTACTTCGATAAAGGAACGATGGCGACGATCGGCCGGAACCGGGCGGTCGCCGATCTCAAGTTCATTCGCTTTGGCGGGTACCTCGCCTGGCTTAGCTGGCTATTTGTCCATTTGATCTTCCTCGTTGGGTTACGTAATCGATTGTTGGTTCTTTTTCAGTGGACCTGGGCCTACTTTACGTTCGGTCGAGGCGCACGACTGATCTATGGAACGTTCAAACCGCAAATCGATCGGGCCAGAGAGAAGGAGGAAAAGCCAGCAGCAAGAAGCTAGAATCCGGAAGACGGGCGCGAGATGTTCGCTCCACGACTTTCTCCGCGCCGAACGCCGAACGCCAAACGCCGATGCTCGAAAAGATTCGAAGAATTCTTCAATTCATTCGTTTTTCTCACACTATCTTTGCGCTGCCATTTGCGGTTGGGTCGATGCTGGTGGCAGCTCACGGCCTTCCTGACTGGCCGCTTGCCCTGTTGATCTTATTGGCAATGGTCTTTGCTCGGACCGCGGCGATGGCGTTCAATCGAGTGGCCGATTGGAAAATTGACCAGCTCAATCCCCGCACGGCCGGTCGTCACCGCTTGGTCTCCAAGCCAGTCGCTATACTGCTGATCGTAGTTTCGGCCGCCTGCTTCGTTGCCGTTTGTTGGCTCATCAATCCAATTTGCTTTCTGCTCTCGCCCGTGGCGCTTGGAGTGATCTTTTTCTATTCCTACACCAAACGGTTCACCTCGTTTACCCAGTTCGTGCTCGGGGTGTCTCTGGCGATTGCGCCGATCGGAGCTTGGCTTGCGGTTCGTGGTCAGTTTGCGCTGCCTCCGCTCATCCTGGCCCTGGGTGTCATTTTTTGGGTCGGCGGTTTTGACCTGATCTACTCTATTCAAGACTACGAATTCGATCGACGAGTGGGTCTGCGTTCGATGGTGGTCAAATATGGGGTTCCTTCGAGTCTCAGACTTGCCCAGATCATGCACGGCGTTCTGTTGTTATGCCTGATTGGGTTTGGACTGGCCGGCGGACTTGGTTGGGTCTACTACGGCGCGCTGTTGCTGGTTTGCGGTGTGTTGTTTTATGAACATCGGGCAGCGGCCAGGCTCGATCTGGAGGGGATCAATCAAGCGTTTTTTCAGAGCAACGCGTTTGTCAGTGTTGTCTTTGTGGCGGCGATCGCTTTGGACCTCATGATACGGTAGGTGCGCATGTCCGGGGAATAGGACCTATACGACGTATAGGTCCGATAAGACCTATGGGACTGAGGGGAGAGCGCGCTAATCGTACCCATCAAAGTATCATGATGCATCAATCTATCGATTGCAGCCCCCCTCTCACCGTGCTAGCTTCTGCTCCTTGTCGCCATGCCGAATCAACTTCCTCATTCAAGTTCATTCGATATCGTCGATGCGCTCGCCCAACGCATTCTGATCCTCGATGGAGCAATGGGCACCATGGTTCAGCGTTTTCGTCTACAGGAAGATGACTATCGTGGCGATCGCTTTCGAAATCATCCGATCAGTCTGAAGAACAACAATGATGTTCTCAATCTGACTCAGCCTCAGATAATCGAACAGATCCATCGCGAGTATCTGGCAGCAGGCGCCGACATCATCGAGACCAATACTTTCAACGCGACCGCCATTTCGCAGGAGGACTTTGGCCTGCAGAAATTGGTCACCGAAATGAATCATACCGCAGCTCAACTGGCCAAGGCTGCGGTCGCCGAATGCATGGCCAAGGATGCATCGCGACGGCGCTATGTGGCCGGATCGATTGGCCCATTGAATCGCACGCTCTCGATCTCGCGCGACGTCAATGATCCGGGAAAGAGGGAGGTCACCTGGCAGCAAGTAAAAGACGCCTACGGCGAACAAGCACGGGCGTTACTTGAAGGCGGCGTTGATTTGCTGCTGGTGGAAACGACATTCGACACCCTGAACCTGAAAGCAGCACTATTCGCAATCGAAGAGGTGTTTGCCAAGCTGGGTTACCGGGTGCCGCTGATGGCTTCCGGAACGATTACCGACGCAAGTGGCCGAACGCTGACCGGCCAAACGACCGAGGCCTTCTGGATCTCGATCTCTCATGCTCCTTTACTCAGTGTCGGCCTCAATTGCGCTCTCGGGCCCAAGGAACTCAGACCGTACATCGAAGAGCTGGCGCGGATCGCGCCGATTTATGTCTCCTGCTATCCGAATGCCGGACTTCCTGATCCGTTGTCGCCGACTGGTTTTCCGGAAACACCCGAATCGTTGGCGCCGCAGCTCAGAGAGTGGGCGGAATTGGGTTGGTTGAACATAGTTGGCGGGTGTTGTGGAACCACGCCGGAACACATCGCCGCGTTAGCGAAACTGGTCTCCGGTTTACCGCCACGAAAGTTACCCGATCAAGAAATCCGAACTCAATTGAGCGGTTTAGAGCCTTATCAGTTTGGCTCGACTTTTACCGTGATCGGTGAGCGAACCAACATTACCGGTTCGCCGAAATTTTCGAAACTCATCTTGGCGGGAGACTTTGACGGAGCGCTGGCGGTAGCTCGGCAGCAGGTGGAGGGCGGTGCAAACATTCTCGATGTC
>DASTDH010000108.1:0-12430 GCA_035710445.1 Chthoniobacterales bacterium | reverse complement strand
GCGAGTGCCAGGTGGAATCTAGCAACCCGCTTAGCGCCAATTTTCAATCATCAAATGCAATTCGTCGATAAGACTATCGATTTTCTTCAAGTCCTTGCGGCGCCCCTTCTCTGGTTTGATGTCGAGAGTTCGGCACAGAATAATCATATCGCGAAGGTCGCGTATTTTACTGGCCGGAACCTGGGAACCATTGTTTTGAGCTAGGGCGGCCTCTTTGATCTCTTTGAGTTCGGTCTCGATACGCTGGGTATAAACGTCTAGACAGGCCCGAAAAGACTTGCGGAGAATCTCTACCTCTTCGGCGAAAGACTTGACCGGGGAGATGTCCAAAGACTTAGCCATAGATGTAGTCTTAACCATTGTGCCGGAAAGTGCTTGCATTGTCACGCGAAAGAAAAAGGAGAAGAAGATGAATTTTCAATAATTTGGATACCTGCGCCGTTCATCGGTGGGAGAAGATGAAGTGTCAAGGGCTTTCGACGAGGCGGATGTGGTCATTTAGTCGGTCACTCGGTTAGTCGGTCACTCGCCCGGTATTTTGGGCAGCTCGATCCGTAAGGACGATCGCGGTGGTGAATGACGTTAGTACGAAGGCTGAGGCCAACTCTGGATGGAACGTCGAGAAAAGAGCAAGAAATGCACAGCAGGCGGGCCCCCCGCGAATCCGCGGACAACGAAGTGTTCCACGTGGAACATCGCATTGCGAAAGAGACCAGGAAGGCAGGCGTGAAGCGAGGGCAGCGTAAGCCCGGTTAGTTGAGGGCACAATGGCTCGGACTCTTTGCATTCCCGTCGTTCGGAAGTAAAGTTTCGTTCTTTTCCTTGGCTATGTGGACCTACCCGCAGACGTTTGATGTGATTGTGATCGGTGCCGGGCACGCCGGGATTGAGGCGAGCGCCGCGGCCGCCCGGCTCGGATGCGACACGCTGTTGCTTACCCAAAACCTGGACACTATCGGACAGATGTCATGCAACCCAGCCATCGGCGGACTGGCCAAAGGACATATGGTGCGCGAGATCGATGCGCTCGGAGGTTTGATGGCGGAGAACTGTGACGCCACCGGGATCCAGTTTCGCATGCTTAACGCGAACAAGGGGCCAAGCGTGCGGGCGCCCCGGGCCCAATGCGATAAGAAGGCGTATCAGTTCCGGATGAAGGCACGGCTGGAGGTGATGCCGCGTCTCCGGCTGATGCAGGGGAATGTGGCGCGACTGTTGGCGAGCCCGGAGGGCGTGGAGGGCATTGTTACGAACCTGGGCCTAACCATCCGCGGGAAGAGTATCGTTATTACTACTGGCACCTTCATGCGCGGCTTGCTCCACGTCGGAATGCAGAACCAGACCGGAGGGCGCATGGGCGATGCTGTCTCTACCTTGAGCGACAACCTGCGGCAGCTTGGGTTCGAAGTGGGACGTTTCAAAACCGGTACGCCTTGCCGGCTCAATGCTCGCTCCATCGATTTCAGCCGGTGCGAACGTCAGGATGGAGATATCCCGCCGCCTCTTTTCTCCTACGGTGAAGACGATTTCGAGCCGATCGATCAGCCCTTTACCCTGAATCGTCGAACCGGCGGAATGTTCCACGTGGAACAAATTCCCTGCTGGATCACCTACACGAACGAGCGGACCCACGAAATCATTCGAGCCAACCTCGGTCTTTCGCCGATGTACTCGGGAAAAATCGAAGGGATCGGTCCCCGCTACTGTCCCTCAATTGAAGATAAAGTGGTACGGTTCTCGGAAAAACCGCAGCACCAGTTATTTCTGGAACCGGAGGGTCGCCAGACCAATGAGATCTACGTGAATGGCCTTTCGACCAGCCTGCCTTTCGAGGTGCAATATGCGTTCATCCGTTCTGTCCCCGGCCTGGAAAGGGCTGAGATCCTGCGGCCGGGTTACGCGGTCGAATACGACTATTGTCCGCCGACCCAGCTCGACCAGACACTGCAGACCCGACTCGTGCCCGGACTGTTTTTTGCCGGTCAAATCAACGGTACCTCCGGCTACGAAGAAGCCGGCGCCCAAGGCCTGATCGCCGGAGCGAATGCCGCGTTGCGATTGCTGGGCAAACCCGCCCTTATCCTACAAAGAAGCGAAGCATACATCGGCGTGTTGATCGATGATCTCGTAACCAAGGGAACGCAGGAACCCTATCGTATGTTTACAAGCCGCGCCGAATTCCGATTGCTGCTTCGCCAGGACAATGCCGACCTGCGACTCACTCCGAAAGCCTATGCTGCCGGGCTCATCGATGCCGGAGCCTGGCGCCGGGTGACCACCCGTGAAACCGAGATCCGGGAAGCAAAAGCGCTCGCCGCATCGACTCGCGTACAGGGCGCCAGGCTGGACCAATTGCTGAAACGCCCGGAGTTTACCCTCGAGCAACTCCCGGATGATTTGGCCGGCCGCTTTCGAAGATCCGTTTGGGATCAGGTCGAAACAGACCTCAAGTACGAGGGGTACATTCGACGCCAGGAAGACGCGATCACCAAAGCCGCCCGTGCAGAATCCAAGGCGATTCCTTCCTCTATAGACTATGCCAACGTCCTTGGCCTTCGGGCGGAAGCGCTTCAGAAATTCAATAAGATCCGCCCCGGCACACTCGGCCAGGCTGGCCGGATCAGCGGGATAACGCCGGCTGACATCGCGCTGCTGAGCATTTATTTGGAAAAAGTGTAACTCGGCGCCGCTTGGCTGTGTTCTGACTCTGTTGTCCAGGGATCGGGCATAGAGTTCGGTGGTCCCGCGGACGCGGGGCGCGCCCTAGCCGCCGCCTCCGCGTGAAGAGCCGACTCGTACCACTTATAGTGAACGGCACATGATGACGGACCGCGGAAACTTCCGGCAATAAAAATGTCCTCCGCGCACTTGACAACAGTTAGGAACCTAATATTTAAGGTGGTTAATCATGCCGGGTACCGAGCCAATCCTCAAAGAATTACCTCACTACGATGTGTTGCTGCAAGAATCGCAACAATATCCGGAGCTTAACCCGTCAGCTTGCCTGGCCTGGATGCATCTTCTGAAAACCGGAGACGAATTGCTAGCATTAAACGACCAATTCCTCTCCTCCCAAGGCGTGCGCCCGGGGCGATTCAATCTTTTAATGATCGCCGGACACTGTGACGATCCACCCAGCCCAGCCGAATTAGCGGATTGCACGGGGGTCACTAGAGCCACCGTAAGCGGACTGCTCGATGGAATGGAACGGGACGGATTGGTCGTCCGAAAATGTGATTCAGCCGATCGCAGGCAAGTTCGAGTCCATGTCACACCCCAGGGTAAGGAGCTGTTAGACCGGATCCGGCCGGCGTATTGCCATTGGTTTTCCGAACTGGTTACCTCCCTGAGTGAAACCGAGCGACAGCTGTTGATCGCTCTCTTAGAAAAAATTCAACACCAACTCTCAGCGATCCGGTCGGAAAAGAACCAGGCGTCTCAGGCCGCCTAGCCCCCTTCTTTCTATGAAAAAATTCGTACGATATCTCATCGCGTCAATTCTGATGCTTGTGGTGGTCGCGGCTATCTACGGCGGATTCACGTTTTTCAAGGTCAATCAAATCATGGGTTTCATGCAGCTGGCCAAGTCGGGAGCATTTGCGCCACCGCCCACCGCGGTCACGAGTACCGTGGCGCAAAAATCCGAATGGCAACCGACTCTGGAAACGATCGGCACAGTCGTCGCCATTAACGGCGTGACTATCAGCACTGACCTGGCAGGAATCGTGTGCAAGATTGCCTTCGAATCTGGGAGTGAGGTGAAAGCAGGAGACTTGCTTGTTCAATTGAACACCGATCAGGAGCAAGCTCAACTCGCCCAGGCCGAGGCGCAAAGAGATTGGACCCAAATTACGCTGACTCGAAACCAGGATCTTTTGGCCAAGAGGACAGTTTCGCAGTCGGACTTTGACAGTGCCACCGCGCAGTTTAATCAGGCGAGAGCCACTGTCGACCAATACAAGGCGGTCATTGCACGAAAAACGCTGCGAGCTCCGTTCACGGGAATCGTCGGAATTCGACAGGTCAACTTGGGCCAATATTTGAATACGGGCGACGCGGTAGTCACCCTCCAGTCTTTCGATCCGATCTACGTCAATTTTAGCTTGCCGCAGCAAGATCTCAGCAAAGTCACGGTAGGTCAGGCGGTGGAAATCACACTGGATGCCTATGGTGATCAGCTTTTCACCGGAAAAATCACGGCGATCAACTCGCTCGTGGATCAAAATTCTCGAAACGTCCAGATCCAAGCCACTCTGCCCAACGCCGACACGAAACTTCGACCCGGGATGTACGCGAAAGTAAAGGTAGTCTTACCGGACACTAAGGAGGTGGTCGCGATCCCGACTTCCTCCATCCATTACGCACCGTACGGTGATTCCGTGTTTATTGTATCGGATCTGAAATCCAAGGACGGGAAGACATACAAAGGCGTGACGGAACAATTCGTCAAGCTCGGGCAAAGCAAAGGAGACCTCACGGCCATCGTTTCCGGGCTGAAACCTGGTGACGAAGTTGTGACCTCCGGAGTCTTTCGTTTGAGAAGTGGTGGGGCAATCATCGTAAACAACAAAACCACGCCAGGTAGCGACCTCTCGCCGAACCCCTCTGACAGCTAATCCCTCCGGAGACTTCGAACCCAGGACAACTCGATGAATTTTACGGACATATTCATTCGGCGACCCGTTCTCGCGTGGGTAGTCAACATCCTCATCTTGATTGGCGGCTTTCAGGCCTGGCGTAACCTGAATGTTCGCCAGTACCCAAAGAGTGACATTTCAGTTATTACGGTCACGACTGCCTATTATGGCGCGGATGCGGAACTGGTGCAGGGCTTCATCACAACGCCGCTGGAGCAATCGATTGCCAGTGCGGACGGAATTGATTACATGACCTCGCAAAGTGTGCTTGGCACCAGCACCATCAGCGTACATCTCAAGCTGAATTACGACCCCAATGCAGCGATGACCCAGGTGCAAACCAAGGTCAATCAGGTGCGCAATCAACTGCCCCCAGCTTCCCAGCTTCCAGTCATTCAAATCACATCGGTCGACAACCGGTTCGCATCGATGTATCTCAGCTTCTACTCCAAGGATTTGGATCGCAACCAAATCACGGACTATCTGACCCGGGTCGTTCAGCCCAAGCTGTCGACGATCAACGGAGTTCAGCAGGCCGAGATTCTCGGTGCTCGAGTCTTCGCGATGCGAATCTGGCTCAAATCGGATCGGATGGCGGCTCTGAATGTTTCGCCTACCCAAATCCAAAACGTTCTTCAAGCGAACAACTATCTTTCGGCGGTGGGCCAGACAAAAGGTTCGATGAGCGCGATCAACTTAGTCGCGAACACCGACCTGCAATCGGTGGAGGATTTCAAACAGCTGGCCATCAAGCAATCGAACGGGGCAATTGTCCGCTTGCGCGATGTGGCTGATATCGAGCTCGGCGCTCAAAGTTACGATTCGGATGTGCGGTTCTCGGGTAATACCGCCACTTTCATGGGCATTTTCGTTCTGCCGACTGCCAACGCATTGGATGTCATCAAATCGGTCCGGGCAGCGCTGCCTGAGATCGAGAAACAGCTCCCCGCCGGCATGGCGCTGGATATACCTTACGACTCCACGGAATACATCAGCAGTGCGATTCATGATGTAACGGAAACGTTGATCGAGACGCTGTGCATCGTCATGATCGTCATCTTCCTTTTCATGGGTTCGTTGCGCGCGGTCATCGCACCGATTCTCGCAATTCCGGTCTCGCTGATCGGTGCAGTGTTTCTAATGCTCGTCTTCGGCTTCACCCTTAATCTGTTGACCCTGCTGGCGATCGTGCTCGCGGTCGGGTTGGTCGTGGACGACGCAATTGTCGTAGTAGAAAACGTAGAGCGTCACATTCAGGAGGGAATGGCCCCAGTTGATGCGGGGCTGAAAGGAGCTCGCGAGCTGTTTGGCCCAATCATTGCGATGACGATCACCTTGGCGGCGGTCTACGCGCCGATTGGTATTCAAGGTGGCTTGACCGGAACTTTGTTCCGCGAATTCGCGTTTACCCTGGCTGGCGCCGTAGCGGTTTCCGGCTTCGTGGCGCTCACACTATCGCCGATGCTGGCGTCTCGACTCTTGAAGCCAGGTTTTTCTGAGCGCGGTCTCGCGGGCTGGATTACCCGTCGCTTCGATGCTTTGCGCCGGGGATACGTTCGCATTTTGTCCGGACTATTGACGGTGTATCCCGTGATCATCGTGTTCGCGGTACTCGTGACACCGTTGATTTTCGCGTTTTGGATGTTCTCCAAACAGGAGCTCGCACCCAAGGAGGATCAAGGAGTCGTCTTCGGCATCGTCCAAACGGCGCCGGAAGCGACCTTGGATCAGACAATGCTCTTCGCTCGGGAAGTAAACGATGTTTTCAAGAGCTTCCCCGAAACGGCGCAGACCTTCCAGGTTACCCCGATTCCTGGTCCGGGCTTTTCCGGGTTGGTAGCTAAACCATGGAAGCAGCGCACCCGGACGATGGAGCAACTGCTTCCACTGGTTAGCCAGAAGATGGCGCTTATTCCAGGGGTGAATGTTCTCACCACGATTCCTGAACCTTTACCCGGTGGTGGCAATTATCCGGTAGAAATGCAGGTTCTCTCCACAGCCAGCCCCCGAGAGATGCTCGAGTTTTCTAATCAATTGCTCGGCGCCGCCATCAAGAGCGGCAAATTCTTTTGGGCAGATTCGGACTTGAAATACGACCAACCGCAAACCCGAATCGTCTTCGATCGCGACAAAGTAGCCGCGATGGGCCTGAACCTTCAGCAGGTCGGTGGTGATATGACGACACTGCTCAGCAGCGGCTATGTGAATTATTTCAGCATCCAGGGGCGCAGCTATCAGGTCATTCCGCAGCTGAAACGGGTCGAGCGGCTGACACCGGAAGACTTAGCTAACCGCTATGTGACCGGTCCGAACGGCACCCAGATCCAGCTTTCGACGATCGCCCATCTCGAACGCGAGGTGCAGCCGGAAACGCTCAATCATTTCCAGCAACTTAACTCGTTCATGATTTACGGAGGTAACGGGTTTGGACAATCGGTCGATGATTGCTTGAAGGTCTTAGAAGACGAAGCTGCGAAGATTTTGCCGCGTGGTTATACCATCGACTACTCGGAGGGTTCCCGTCAGCTGCGGAAGGAAGGGAACGCTTTCGTCCCGACGATGATTCTTTCACTGATCGTTATTTACCTGGTGTTGGCCGCGCAGTTCGAGAGCTTCCGGGATCCCTTTATTATCTTGCTCGGATCGGTGCCGCTCGGCCTGGTCGCGGCCTTGATGATCTGCTTCTTGGGATTCGCGACGGTCAACATTTATAGCCAGGTGGGGTTGATTACGTTGGTCGGGTTGGTTTCAAAGAACGGTATCTTGATTGTTGAGTTCGCCAACAAACTGCAAGAACAGGGTCGCGATAAATTGCATGCAATCATCGAGGCGTGCGGTACCCGTCTTCGCCCTATTTTGATGACTTCCATTGCCACTATTTCCGGTCACTTTTTGCTCATGTTTGTGACCGGACCGGGAGCGGGAGCAAGAAACAGCATCGGACGTGTGCTGGTACCGGGTATGTTTGTCGGCACGATCTTTACGCTATTTGTGGTTCCAGCTATCTATCTGTTCTTGGCCAAGAACCATTCGAAAGACCGAGAACGTCGGGGTGAAGCACCGGAGTCCGAAAAAAGAAAACTGCAACCCGCGCTTGCCTAATTAGTTCGAGTCTCGCTAGATTTCGCCAGTCGAGAGACTCGTTTCAATGTTCTCCAAGCAGTCATGAACGTTTCAAAGAAGGGCAACGTTAGCTGATCCCATGGATGACTTGGCGCAAAACGGAGCGCCGAGAAATTCATTCGGCTACTCATTGAGGCCTGGAGGCCAGAGAGACGCTTGGAACGGCCAAATGCCTGCGTTTGGCCGTTTCTTACTCTCTTTCACGACTGGAGGTCAGCGTTGGGGGCGATCGATCTCGCTGGGGTCAATGCACCTCGTGACGGTAGGCTTTGCAGAGTCGGGTTTTCGCCCCACCGTCATAGCGATACGCTGGCCGTCCGGTCATGAAGGAGCACCGCTTGTCTAGCTTACTCATTGCCTAGTTTGAAGATCGGAAGCGGCTCCACCAAATGACCCGGCAACGGACGTACTCGCTCGATGATATCGGCGCTTAACCGATGTCCGGTGCGATAAGCCCCAGCCATAATTTCGAGTTTGGCGTCCAGGTTATCGATGAAGTGCAGAACAATTGCTTCCGGAGTCTTTGGTTCGACTGGCGATCCAAACTGTTTCTCTCCGTGATGGGCCGCGACCAGATGAAGCAAATGCCAGCGGACGAGCTCGCTCTCCGGTTTCAAATTCTTCCACGATTCGTAGAGAGGCTCTTGCCGCAGCTTCGTCCAGAGCCGGTTAACTATTTCCGCTCCGATAGTGATATGGCCCACCAACTCGCCCAACAGATCGTAGGGCATCTGAAAGCCCTCTTTCGGGAACGTATTCTCCCACAATTTGCCGGCATCGTGAAAAAGTACACCCGCGAGCAAGAGGTCGCGGTTTAGATGGGGATACACGCTCATCAGCGCAGCGACCGTCCGGAGCATTTGGGAGACATGCTGTACCAGTCCGCCACGACGCGCGTGATGAACACTGCGAGCGCCGGCCGCTCTACGGAATCGTTCGGTGAATTCCTCCAGAAAGAGTTCGCTTACTCGTCGCAAACGCGGGTCCACGATGGATGCGACGGTCTTTTCGATCTCTGCGTAGTCCCGTTGCTGCAGCTCCTGCGACTCGGGCGAGCCCGCAAATAAAACCTGTTTCTCCTCGGGACTGAGGGATCTGATCGACCAGTTCCTGGGCTCCAAGCCAAACGTCGTACCCAATACGAACTCGCCTTCCAGGGCAATGCATGCACCCGCCGGCAGGTCTCCGCAAAAAACAAAACAAGGATGATCTTGCCAAACCCGTACAACCAGAGACCCGGTTAAGTCGCGAACGGTGAGCTCCAGAAACGGCTTCAGCTCGCGAGTACGCCTTTCTATGTTGGTCTCGATCTGCGCGTGAATCGTGCCGGTTACGTTGGCCGACTGAGCTGCCTCTCGTATCTGTTCGATGGTAAATTGGGAACTCATTCTTGGGTTAAGCCGAAGCGCGATCGCTGACAACGCCTCGCGGTCGAGATCGGAAAGTTGTCGCAGACAACCAAATTTGTCTCGTCACTTGTTGTGCAGTCAAGGCAATCTCCCTGCATCGCTCACTTATGATCAAGCGCCGTTTCGCTGCTTTATTGCTGCTCAGTTTTTTAGTCACCGGTTGTAACAATCAAGCGCCTGCTCCAACTAAAGCGGAGGGCAGTCCAACGCCGGTCCTATCGCCTACCGCGATTGTTTCCGCCAACCCCAAAACGCCTTTTTCCATCGTCACGTCGCAACTCGATAGTGATGGGGGACTCTACTACTATTGCGAGATCGACAAAATTTTGGCGCAGATCAGCAAGGGGCTCGTTGCTGCTCGGGACGCGACGGTGCTATCGGGAAAGCTCACCCCTGAAGAATCGGCAAAGACCAAACAGGGGTTTGATATCGCGTTGCAGTTGCTTACCTCCAGCGGCGTGTCAGGGTTGCAGGCGATCGGAGGCAGTTCCAAGCAAGAATCCGCTGCCTCCTATTTAACGAAATCAGTCGCTTTTGCGCCCGCTCCAACCGGTTTTCTCTGGGCCACCTTTTGCAAACAGCCGCATTCGCTCGACGTGATCGATTTCATACCGGCCAATACCGAGGCGTTTGCTTTTACTGATTTCGATCTCTCCGCGCTCTGGAGCGCTTTGGAAAAGGATTTGACCGCATCCCAGATCCCGGATGCAGCTCAGTTTGTGGAGGAATTCCCCAAACAGGTTGCTGCCGCAACCGGGATGCAGTTGTCCGAGATTCTTGCCTCGTTAGGCGATCAAGCCGGTTACATTGTGACGCTCGATCCGAATTCCAAAGTGCGGATACCAATCGGGGGAGGTGAGCTAGAACTATCCGAGCCGGCTGCGGCTATCCTCTGGAAGGTTCGTGACGAAAAGCTGTTTACCATGTTAGAAGCCCTCGCCATGCTGAGTCAGGATGTAGCAAAGGTGGATGATCCGGATTTGAAGCTTCGGATCATCAATCTGCCCGGTTCGATATCGTATCTCCATCCCACATTGGCTCGATTCGGCGACTATTTGGTATTCGCTTCAAATGACAAGTTGGTACGCGCCCTCAGAGATACAAAAACCGGAAAGGTTGCCGGGCTCAAAAGTCGAGCCGATTTCGCCACGATTTCGAAAGGGCTGCCGGATCACGGCAACTCATTACAATACGTAAGTAAACAGTTCCAAAGCGCCTACTACGCCTTGCAGGAGAAACAGTTGGTTTCCTCCAATCCCGGTGATCTGTCGCCGGTTTCGGTTGCTGGTTTGAAATCTCTGACGGCGTTTATGCGGGACTACGAGAGCTATTCGGTATTGAGTCGGACCGACGCCGGCTGTGTTAGTTTTGTGAGAGGAAACAAGGACTTGGGTGATATACTGGGCCAGCTCGCTGCGCTGCCGATATATTATTTGGGTGATACACTGGTAGGCTATAAGAAGGGACACGGAGCGACCGAAACGAGTCCGAACAGCTCACCTGAACCGGGTTCAACTCCGAGTAGCGCGACTGAACCAGGCTCGACTCCCGGGGGTTCGCCAAGCCCGGAGTGAACTCCGGAAACTGGGAACGAAGAACGGTGATTGGTGGCTCGCTCCGCTCGCTCATGAATAACTGCGAAACTGATATCAGCGTTCGGGGCTGGTTGGAGTGGGCAGGAACACACAACCTCGCGCGTAGCCGCTACCGGAATTTGCAACGGTCCGTCCGTAGGCAAATCTCAAGTGCGTGGTTCCTGAGAAGTGGTTAGTGGAAGCAGATACCGACAGCCAGGGCTATTTGCTTCCACCAACCACTAGTTACCAAGTCACTCATCACCGTTTCTTCGCCCTACCTCCCCGGCGCCCCCGGCTTTTTAATAGCCCGCTCGCAGCGAGGTTTGCCAGATCTGCTGCCCATGGTAAACCTCAGTTAGGATGCAAGAGTTGAATATCGGAATTATCGGCCTCGGCTGGCCCGGCGAACGTCATGCCGAAGGAATCCAAGGAAGCGGCGTAGCGAAATTGTACGCGGCGTGTGACCTGGACGAGAAGCGACGTACCAATTTTCGCCAGAAATATGCGCCAACCAACCTTTTTGCGGATTACAAGGAAATGCTGGCGGATCCCCAACTGCATGCGGTCGTCGTCAGTCTGCCTAACTCCCTGCATTATCCGATCACCCTCAAAGCGTTGGAAGCTGGGAAGCATGTGCTGTGTGAAAAACCTCCTACCTTGAACGCCGAACAAATGCGCGGATTACATGCCGAGGCGGAAAAACGCGGCTTGATCTATTTCTTCGGACGACAGATGCGCTTTTCCGGTCCGAACCAGGCTGCGCGGAAGGTCGTAGGCGAACGACGCCTCGGGGAGATCTACTTCGCGAAAACGATGTGGGTGCGTTCTCGAGGGACCCCGGGAGGGATTGATGGTTGGTTCACGGACCGTTCCCGTTCAGGCGGCGGAGCGCTCATCGATCTCGGTATTCATGCAATCGATGCGGCCTGGTACCTCATGGGTACTCCCAAGCCCCGGTCGGTATCGGCGCAGACCTACCAAAAGTTTCCCCAGCTGGTAAAAGTCCCGATATTCGATGTGGAAGACAGCGCCTACGGGATGATTCGATTCGAGAACGGCGGCTCGATGCTTTTCGAGGTTTCCTGGGCGGCAAACCTGACTGACGACATTCCAATGGGCAGATTCGGTTCTCGCGAAGTCTTCAGCACCATCGTCTATGGTCCCAAGGGCTCGATACGCATCGTGGATGACCAAGTATCCGAACAGGCGCAGAAAGTGCCAAGCCTGAGCCTCTTCGAGGACCAAAACGGAAAACTGGAGCGGGTTGACCTTCCTTTCGAATCGGTCCCCCATGAGTTCGTCCCGCAAATGCAAAACTTTGTGCGGGCAATTCATGGGCTCGAGGCGCCGATCAATAGCTCCATTCAGGCCGTACAGCTTATGGAAATGCTCGACGCAATTTATCACTCGAGTCTGACCGGGAATGAGGTCCGGTTTGGTTGATAATTGACCATCGAACGATGGTCTTTGATAGCAGATGATCGGGGATGAGTGATCCGCGGGCGGGTCCGAAGCGGCTCTTGAACATTGCCTCGGCTTAAGCCGTTTCCTCGAGGCTTTGGCGCGACCACCTGCCCTGTTGGCCAAAAATCGAGCTGCCCAGGCTAATGCGAAT
The DNA here is from genome assembly GCA_035710445.1 of Chthoniobacterales bacterium. Lineage (GTDB taxonomy): Bacteria > Verrucomicrobiota > Verrucomicrobiia > Chthoniobacterales > JAFAMB01 > DASTDH01. The sequence goes on along the minus strand of DASTDH010000108.1, from coordinate 69 downwards.
ATGCCGGGCGCCCAAAGGGTCTAGTCTTCAGAATCACGATGAAGAACGAGGCTCTGACAGTTTGTCTTT
>DASTDH010000107.1:0-6372 GCA_035710445.1 Chthoniobacterales bacterium | reverse complement strand
TGCCGTCGCGGTTTGCTTCCACCGGATGATCAGGTGTTACCGGGTTCTTTTCGTTAGCCAGCATGAGGATTAACGACGTAGCGTCCAGATCGGCTCCGCCCGCGTGAGCGTGCTCAAGCAACCGTTCGTGTGCGCTCTCGGCAGTTGCGAGTCGCACGCCGGCGTTGCGACCCGCTTCCAGAGCGAGACCAAGATCCTTGGCCAAAAGCCAGGTTTTGAATCCTGCCTTGTAGCCGTGTGAACTCGGAGCTTCCGGCACCATACCCGGCGCCGGATTCCAAAGGCGAAATGACCAATTGTCGCCGGAGGAGTGCTCGACGATCTCGAAAAAGGCTTTCAGATCCAGATCAAGTCGTCGGGCTAGATCCATCGCCTCGCAGTTTACCGTCACGCTTACCCCCATGATCAGATTGTTCACCACCTTCGCTGCCTGCCCAGCGCCAGCTCCTCCGACGTAGGAAATGAAACTTCCCATCGGTTGTAGCAGGGTGGTTACCCGATCTTTATATTTCTCCTCGCCGCCCAGCATAAACGTGAGTGTTCCGGCAACAGCGCCTTCAGTTCCACCTGAAACCGGGGCTTCCACGAACGCGCGCCCAGCCTGGTCCGCTGCTTTATGGATCTCCAGCGCATATTCGATACCGATGGTAGAGCAGTCGACCACAACAGCCTTCGCCGGCACACTGGCGAACACACCACCCGGGCCGGTTAAAACCTTCTTCACGTCAGGACCGGCGGGCAACATCGTGAAGACAGCATCCACTCCCTTACACGCCTCTGCTACCGTATCCACAACTTCAATCCCGTCTCTGCGTGCCCGCTTCGCAGCAGCGGGATCGATATCCACACCGCGGACGACATATCCGGCTTTCCGCATATGTTGTGACATTGGGTGCCCCATATGACCCAGACCAATCCAAGCTATAGTCGACACAATCTTTTCCTTTTATTTCCAAATTTTAAGTTTTCTCGGCGCTCAATCGTCTGATGGCGACTCCGCCTACGTAACGAGGGTAAAGCCGCCGACATATAAATATAATGACTTGTTTTCCTTATAATTATAGACCGATAGAATAATCCGTAGGATAATGCACAGAGGATGATCGATGGAGATTAGAGTGCTTCGTTATTTTGTTGAGGTGGTGCGGCAGCAGAGTTTCACAGCCGCTTCTAAAGCTCTTTTCGTTACCCAGCCTACAGTCAGCAAGATGCTTCGAGTCCTGGAGGAAGAGCTTGGCCTGCAGCTACTGGTGCGGGATCAAGGGAGCCGGAAACGGCGGGTAGTTCCGACGGATGCGGGACAGAGAGTATTCGCCTACGCCAAGGAAATACTCGCATGTGAAGCTTCCCTGAAACAGGACTTGGAAGGCCTGGGAGAGCTGAGAACCGGCAAGCTGACAATAGGAATTCCACCGGTTGGCGCCACGATGCTGGCCCCGGCTATTTCCCTCTTCCACAGGCAATGGCCAGGCGTTGAACTCAAGTTCTTCGAATCTGGCTCTCATGGAGTTGAGGCTGCGCTGCGGGCCGACGATGTTGAGATTGGTGTTTTGCTAGGCCCTCTGGCCGACGATTTCGACTCCATTCTACTTTCTGATCAACCTCTGCTTCTAGTTGCGCGAAAACAATCGCGCTGGAGCCGTCACAGACAGGTCCCTCTTTCCGAATTGGCGCGGGAACGCTTCCTTTTGTATGCCGAAACATTCCTTCTGAATGAAGTGATCCATCAAGCATGCCGCCAGGTTGGTTTTATTCCCACGGTCGCTTGTCGCAGCGGTCAGTGGGACTTTATCGTGGCCATGGTTGAAAATGGGATGGGAATTGCGATCCTCCCCGAACCGTATGCTGTCCTCGTAGATCGCAACCATTTCGTATCAATTCCGATCGTTGAACCAGAGATTCCCTGGAATCTCGTGATGGGATGGCGCCGGGCCGCTTATCTGTCGCGTGCTGCACGAGCTTGGAATGACACTTGCCGCACTTACTTCGCAAATGCATCGGCCAAGTCAGAACTCGCCAAGAGCAGAGCAGGGAAACGGATCTAAATAAGGCCCTGCTCAATCTGAAAACCAAACGCGACGCCCCTGAGGCGTTCAATTCCTTGGATCAAATGATTACGAGAAAAAGGGAACGCGGTCCTTTGATTTCGACTGTGCGCCGGGATTGTGCGACGCGGTAAAGTCCAATAGGTTCGGCAAACTAGCTTACTATGCATTGGCGGGCCTTTTCGGTTTCCTTTTCTCCAGACGCTCATTTGATCGCGATGTCTGTGTCGGCCAGTCAAAATCGGGTCGCGATCAGAATTGCAGATCGGAGAGTTTTAGACTATTTGAACGCCTGTGCACGACTTAGGACACAAAGGGTAAAGTAGAACTTTCGCTCCTATGAAGACGTCCTTAGCCATAAGTAGTTCATAATCAGACGTTCCCCGTAGTTCAACGGATAGAACGGAGGTAACCCCTTCTGAGCTATCGCTGAGCCTTACCTGCAGGATGCTCGCCCGCGAGGGGTCGTTCTGCCTTCGGCCGATTTCGTCTTCATCGCACCGCGTCGCTTCAGCGCAAGAGTACCGTCTGTGGCTTAAACGGCTTCCTCCCATCCGCTAAAGCGAACGGTCCCCTCCAATTAAATCCTCAACCGCCTTCGCGCTCTTGCGCCTCCGCTCTTCTAGGCCGTGCTCAAACGGTAACTGCGTTCCCGTTTTGGGGTGCCAGTTCGCGGAGTTCTGAGGAGATAGCTCCCTGTGATTCGAAGCCAGCTCCAAGCCGGTTCCGCAACGGAATCCGCATCGTCACCGTTGTGCCCTCTCCAACCTCGCTGCGCGCCTCCAGCTGAAATGTGTGCCCGAACAATCCTTTCAGCCGCCGTCGCAACAGCCCAAGCGCGTGTACCCGCCTGGCGCTCTGCGAAGAAAAGTTGTTCGACCTCCGTCGAAGGCACGCCTAGCCCGTCATCGCTCACGCTCAACTCAAGCCACCGTCCTGTCGCGCAGACCGTGAGCTGCAGCCGCCCGGCGCGCGGCGAAGAATAGAGCCCGTGTTGGACCGCGTTCTCCACCAGCGGCTGGAAGGAGAAAGGCGGCATTAAAACTTTCAACACACCTGGACCGATAGTCTGCTCCACCTTCAATCGCTCACCGAACCGCAGCGACTCGATGTCTAAATAAGCACGCACTACCGCCAGCTCTTCCGCCAGTGGTACGGGTACTCGATGCTGCTGATCGAAACTGGCCGGTAGAAATTGGCGCAAATGATCTGTCACCCGAAGCACTTCTCGTCGCGCGACCGGCGCCAGCGCGGCTAACGTATTCATAGCATTGAACAAAAATGAGGATTCATGCGCGTTTGCAGAGCACACCCTCGGCCGAAGCCGCCACTCGGGTTTGCTCGTCACGGTTACGGACCTACTCGGCAATGGCCAAAATCAAGGCCGTGCCCAAACCTTGCAGCACAGCGGCCATTCCGATCTCCTCGATCCTTTGCAGTGTTGCAGGCGAGTGAGCAGAAGAAGATGAGGCTACTGCGGAGCAACGATACTCCCAAAGTCAGTCAGACAGCATCCCGTCAACGGGTGTTGCGCTAGCTTCTTACGCCGAGGTTTTCGCCCCTACCGACATCGACTTCGATCACGTCCTTGGGTGATGCGGACGGTCTGTTTTCGCCCTTCGCCGCATACACCTCCACAAATCGCTCGAGCATTGGATTTATCTGGTCCGGCACCTCGAGTGGCGAAAGATGTCCGGAACCAATTGTCTGGCCGGTAATCAGGTTCGGACATATCTTTCGAAAACGATTCACGTCGCCTATTGGAGCAGCTGCCCCGATATAAGCAATCGGCACACAGCACGCCTTGATTGCTGCAGTTGCATCATATTCCGTGACATGGTTTGAAAAGGCCGAGGCAATAACATGTTGCGGGGTTTTCGCTGCGCTGGCGAGCAGTTGCGATTTGCGTTCAGCGCTGTCGGTTGGCAAGAGCAGCAACGAAGAAGCTTGTTCCAGGGCGCTTAAATAGTGCAGTCCTTTCAATGCTTTCGCCAATGGCTGGAGCGCTTCTATAAAGTCTCGAGACGGCAGGATAACCGAATCAACCAGCGCAATTGCAGTGGGTAGCTCGGGGTAACGTGCCGCAAGCTCCAGCGCAACGTTGCCACCCATACTGTGCCCAATGACCACCGGTCGCTCGAGATTGATCTGAGCACAGAGCCAGGCGAGATCATCAGCAAAGCCGGCCATGGTGTAGTTCTGTTCAGGTGCATCACTCATACCGTGACCTCGCAGGTCGACCGCCACCGAACGATGCGCACGGCCAAAGAACGCAAGCTGGGGCGCAAGGAAACTGTGATCACAGGCCCATCCGTGCACTAAAAGGACCGGTAACGCTCCTGAGCCAACTTCTTGAAAAGCGAGGGTAACATCGTCGCGCTTTAATCTATTCATCCGTTTTCTTAGATTAGCTTGCCCAAGAAGCAGATCGAGGGCATCGGGGTTCAATGAAGATTTGCCGGGCACCGTCCGGCGTTTCGGTTCGGGTTGTGTTTTTCATACTTATTTTCTTTTGTTGAGATTTCGACTGGTGGCGTTGACCGGATGGTCTCGCCGCACGCAGTTATGGATTTACTACGAATGAGAGCGTCCCTCCGCTTGCCGTTACAGGATGCCGGGCAGCACGCTCGAAACGTGACCGTCCGGGGCAATCAAGGCATGCCGAGCACCCATCGAAGTCGGGGTGTTACCAAAAACCAGTTCTTTCATCATAACCTATTGGCCGATCAGTTTGTTCAATGTCGCGGCCGCTACCAGCGCCGCATTTCTCGAAGCGAGCCGAGTATTAGTTTCTTCCGAGTTTTGACCGTGCTGCCCGCCCGCCAAGTCGCTGATTCCGCGAACGATCAAGACCGGAATACGATCGACATATCCGACTTGCGCTATCGCGGTGCCTTCCATTTCGTGTAGACGGACTTTCCAGGTACGGAAAGCAAACTCGCGAAAATCGCGATTATCCAGGAATACCGGCCCGCTCATCGCGCTGCCGCCGATGTACACCGACCGAGGCTCTCCCTTAGTATCGACCAATCGCACGCGGTTCGCGGCACTTTCCGCACAGCTCAATAGGTGATGATCAGCCGGAAAAGCGTGCACTTGGCGGAGCTTCGCATCACCCTTTCTCACCACTTGCACGTCATTCGGAAAAATCATTTCGAAGTGCCCGTACTTTGGCCGGTAGAATTCCGGCAAAACATAGCTTCCCGATTTGTTCGAATCTGGATTCGACCAAACGGATTCCATTTGGTGGATCCAATAAGCTGGCACCACAACATCACCTGGATGGAGCGCCGGATCCACCGCACCGGCGATCCCGGCAAAGATGATCGCATCAAGTTGAAAATGGTCGACTGCCATTTGGGTCGTCAATGCGGCATTGACCATACTCATCCCCGACAGAAAAAAGTAGAGATGCTTGCCGTCAAGATCGACCAGGCGAACGCGCGTTCCATTTACTTCCTCGATCTTACTTTCGGCTCTTTTCGGGATGATTGCTTGTTCTATTGCCGTCAATTCGGGATCGAATGCCGAGACGATGCCGATGCGGTCGAACTCTGCCGAGGAGCCGCGAAGGGTCAAAAAAGAACTGATTAAAAATAGACGCAGCAAAAACGCGCAGCGCGCGAGCCACGGCTTCATCGGTACTATGTTACTTAGGCTGCTCAATTGGGGCGATTTCATGCGGACGCGGACCCGTTTTTAAAATGATTGGGAAACATGAGACGATCATCCTCCAAAAGGACTTCGAACATGGGAGACGTTATCGACATCTTTTCCGCAGCTGGGTAGATTTCGTAGAAAGTTGCTGCCGGAATGAAGGCCAGCACATCTTCAATTCGTGGGCTGAAAAGTTTCTTGTTCAGTGAAGCGACGCTCGACAGATCGGCATTTCTCCGCAGCCAGTCAGCGATTTCATCTTCAACCGAAACCTTCTGCACAATTTCGAGTAGCGATTCTTCGGTCACGCCAATGCCATCGAGAAGCATAAGGCTTAAGCCGGGTGCAAATGGCGTAGTAATACTGTACACGCCAATATTTCCCCTAGGAAGCTTCGCCCGCAATTTATCGATCGTGCGGGGCATCATGTATAGGCCTTCCATTTTTTGATGAGGGCTGCGTGGTGGCTGAGTCGTTAGGTCGATGCTTTCCATTTATTGCATGAGTGGGTGTTGGACATTGCACTGCGTTGAGGTGTCAACTATTAACTCAGTACTTTGAATACCCGCCGTTTTTTGTTCCAAGTGCCGCAATCATTGTCTAGACGGTGATTGCGCTATGATCCGGTCGATGTAAGGAAGTTGTTAGCGTCTGAAATCATTTTGGATAA
>DASTDH010000106.1:0-4550 GCA_035710445.1 Chthoniobacterales bacterium | reverse complement strand
CGACCCGGCGGCACCAGGATAGAAAGAGGAAAATTGAATACGAAACGAAGTGTTATTGTGCACGTCAAACTCACTGGCTCAGCCTGGCATCTCCGATTCGGTTGTCGCGAATCCGCTTTGGCTTGGATTGATCGCCATTCCCAAACTATCACCTTTGCCCTGATCGAAGAGGCCAAATGATCGATAGATGCCCGCATGGGAGCGCCCACCGACAATAAGAACGCCGCAAAGGACCCGGACGAAAAGGCCGAGTCTTTTTTGCATATTCGGGCCCGCCGCGCCGACAAGGCTCGGTGGGTCAGGGCTGCGCAGCGGGCCGGCAAGAAGCTCTCGGACTGGGTGACGGAGCTGCTCAACAGCCATTCCTGAGCGCTCGGCTGAGCCATGAAGACCACAATTGAGCACCGCGTTTTTGGCCGGATCGAGTACGACAGCGGAGAGGACAAGGTGAGCGTACAGAAAGGCGACCTACCCGAACGCATGGAATGGCTCATGATGCCAGAAAACCAGCACCTGCTCGGGCCTGGCTATTGGTCAGATACGTTTATCCGAGTTTGCGAGGTCCTGGGCATCATGCAGGAGGCCGAATCGATCAAGACAGAAGCCGAGCAGGAGCCACACGCGAAGACGATAATCGAACACAGGCTCTATGGACGCATCACCTACGATGATGAGACAGGGCGCGTGAGCATGCAACGCGGCGACTTGGCCGAGCGGCTTAGCTTGCTACTGAAGCCAGAAAACTACCGGCTCCTGGGCCATGGTTATTGGCCGAGCCGCTTCTGTCGGGCGTGCGAGGTCCTTGGCATCACGGAGGGCGTTAGCAAAGTAACGACCAGCGGCGAAGAGCCGCTGCCGCCTGGTGTCGTATATTAACGTTTGGCTGCTTTCCCGGCTTTCTCGGACTCGAGCTTCGCAATGTCCATTAGAGCTATTCCAATCGGCAACAACACATACCGATTACCGAACTAACGGCGCATCGAAAAACCCAGCATACCCACCGCGCTTGATGGGCGACTTCGTCGCGGAGCCGGGCGGCGGTTCCGGCGCGAAGGGTAGTTTCTTCGTAAGCGGCTGACCAAATACACAGTAGCTCTCCGAATGTCTGCCGCGTAGTTCGTCAGCCGGATGCCCCTGGACCGGCATTATGCCGCTCCCGCACTTCGAAATGGCCGTGCAGGCGTATCGGCGGCTCGCGGTTATCCACAGACGCCAGAAGAATCCCTACGATCACTTGGGATTGAATTTTGACAATACGCATGCTGGATAACACCAGGGATAATACGAATTTGCCGAGAGATTGGGTTGCTTCGTGCATTCCTGGTTTTTGTTCGCTCCTAACCGTGAGCAATTAGAACGTTTCTCGTATTCGGCGTTTACTCTTGACTTTCCGACCATCAAGCTCGCACGCTCAGTACCCCAGGAAATCATCACGACCACGGAACGGATCTCGACTTGACCAAGTTCGTATAAGGAGTCAAAACCGTGAAACGAATACTAGTATCTGCTGCAGTTGTGGGGCTATTTGCTACGGTAACAATCATCAGCAATTCTCCCTTGAAAGGGGACGATAACGACCGAAATCGCGGCGACCGCGAACGGGAAGACGAAGGTGAGCTCGAAGTTCAAACCGGCTTTCAAATTGTTCCCCCTAATATCAAGCTTAATTTGAAAGGCAAAGACATTGAGCTCGTGGGTTTAGGTAGCTACATCGTTAACGCTCAAGGCGGCTGTAATGATTGTCATACTTGTCCTTCGTATGCGCCGGGACATAATCCATTTCCTCCACCGGTTGGAGTATCTGGAGATGGACAGATCAACAGTGCAAACTATTTGGCGGGAGGTGTTCCCTTTGGAGTTGCTGTTTCCGCCAATCTCACCCCAGATGCTACAGGCAAACCCGCAGGGCTGACGCTAGAGCAATTCCAGATCACGATACGCACTGGTCACGATCCGGTTAGAAATGACAATTTGACCATTATGCCGTGGCCCATTTATCGACACATGACGGGTCGGGACCTCGACGCGATCTATGCCTATCTGAGCGCCCTTCCTTCTGCAACACCGGGCTCCTGCACGGGTGCTGGGCAATAGCGCCGGGTGGGGCTTGTATGAGGCCCATCTGATCTGGCTATCGGAAGTCCCCGATAAGAATGCCGGCCCATCCCTGCTATGATCTGCGGCAAGACCAACTCCTTCCCCAATGCACGGTCGCCCCCCGGGTGTACATGTTTTCTCGGACGGAGGTTCGTACATCAAATTCATCAAATAGCACTCGCACGTCTTCTATCGCTATTTCGCGGAACATCATTGCAGCGGTCCAGTGCGCGACCGATTACGCCTACGACGACATTCTCTTGAACACCGCAGATAGACCTGCGTCAATTTTTATAATCCCTCGCAAGGGTGCCGACGAAGAGGAAACCAGACGCTTTGCTCGTATTCCGACGCCACCACAAAGTCGATAATTCTTAAAATCAAATGTCAGCCACCAATAGCCGGGTCTGGCGTAACAGCGGCTGGTACCTGATCCATGAATTCAAGATTTAACAGCTTTAGCTTGTCATGCCGTATTCCGAGGGACACGTCCCACCGATGTTCTAAGAAGTCCAGCATCTTTAGCCCGCGTTCGAGGACAGCCTCGGGAGTCCAAGCGGTTTCCTTGGAGACCTCGATCTCGCTGTAGGAACCGTTGAAGTATCCGCGAACTCCATTCGTGTTCTGCTTCTTACTGGAGAACGGCCTATTCGAAAGCCTGGAATTCTTGCTCTGGGACAACGCAAGCAGATTGCCGAGGGAACTCTGGAGAATCGCTCGTTTTTCGGGTGGCTGCGCTTCGAATGAGGGCCAGTTACCGAAAACCGGCAAGCGCGGATAGATGTGTTCAACGGTTACGTGGTCCCTTTTAGAGGTAGTGAACTCATCCCAGTTCATCTTTGCCGCCTGCATTCCAGCATCCACTTTCAACTGCTGCTCATACTCAAATAGGAAGTAGTTCAAACCGGACCAGCCGTAAAATCCTTCATCTCCGTCGAAAAGGTCGCGCATCTCTACTTGGGCCTTCTCTATGGAGAAGTGTTCCTTTGTTCGCTCCATTACGATATTTGTTACCTCTGTAAGCGTTCTTTCATCGCGATGTAGTTCTCCTGCAAGCCGATAGAATTCGCTGTCGCCCGTGTCTGAGCGTCGCGCACATAGTCTGCTGACAATGAATACAAAACGTTCTGCAGCTAACAAAAACTCATGCAAGTCAAAGGAAGTCGACTTCTTCTGTAAAGCCGCCATGACTAGCGGCGCAAAGGCTCCGTAACCCACGCGCTTAAGCCGTTCGAGACTGAGTCGCAATTCGTCTGGCAGATCGAGTGCTAAATGTGGGAAATTGATGGCATACCATTGCTTAACCGATTGTTGCAGTGCGAAATTCTTCTCAACTACGAGGCTGGCAAGCCGACCGCGGCCGCTTGCGCCAACTTCACCGGGAAGACTTCTACGGTCTTCCCCATCGTGGCTCTTTGGACCTTGTACAGCTTCCCTCGCGCTCGCCTGATGTATCTCTCCGCAACCAGCGCTCAGGTTAAGAATCAATTCTTCGCTTCCTTGAGCCGCTTCCGCCAGCGGCCCGCATTGACTGGCTGGACCTGGCTGGAAACCGAAGTACGAAACCCTCACGGCGGTTTCCTCTTTGGCCGCGCCACCGACACATCAGGCAACATCGAAGGCTTACTCGATCAACCCGAATCTCCAGCCGCTATCCTGGTTGACGAAGCCAAATCAATCCGCGACGAGGTCCTCGATGCGCTCGAGCGCTGTCACACCTCTTACCGGCTCTTCATGAGCTCGACCGGCCAAGCCTTCGGCGAGTTCTACCGAATCTGCACCGCCAAGTCGCATCTCTGGAAAGCGTTTAACATTCCCTCTTCCTTGTGTCCTCACGTTGAGAACGCCACAATCGAGTCCGATCGCCAGAACCTTAAAGACAACGTCTTCCGGATCAAGCACGGCGCCGAGTGGCTCTTCGATGAAGGTGATTCGATGATCTCGCTCGAGCACGTGCGAGCTCTGATCGATAACCCGCCCGAACACGTTCCCGGCCGGCGGGCTGCCTTTTGCGATTTTGCCGGACCAGGTGACGAGTCCGTGTTGGCCGTCTGCAACGGAAACCGAGCTGAAATAGTGGACGCCTGGCGTTCACGCGACACAATGCACTCCGTCGGCAAGTTCCTTAGTCTGTTCCGCAAGCTTAACCTGCAAAGCTACCAGGTCGGAGGCGATGAAGGTTACGGGCACCAGCTAATGGACCGCATGCAGGAGGAAGGCTTTTACCTGCAGCGATTCAACAACGGCTCACCGGCCGAGCGCAGCGACATCTACGCGAACCTTTCCGCGGAATGGTGGTCAACGGTCGGTCAGTTCATCGAACGCCGGCAGATCATTATTCCCAACGATGAAAAGCTTATCGCTCAGCTGACCTCTCGCCGAAAGCTCTACGACTCACGCGGCCGCGAGAAGCTTGAGAGTAAAGCTGAGCTGAGAGCCCGCGGTGTTGAATC
>DASTDH010000105.1:0-39004 GCA_035710445.1 Chthoniobacterales bacterium | reverse complement strand
GTCCCAATATTAAACCGTGCCTACTGCGGGATCACCCTCGGTTTGGTGAGGCCGATTCAAAGGGACTTTTCGTGCGTGAGCCGAATGGAAAACCGGCCATGGTCCAGTTCTGGGATGATGTGGGCGCTTATCTCGACTTCACCAATCCGCAAACCGTGGATTGGTGGAAAACATCGGTCAAGGAAGCGTTACTCCAGTATGGGATTGCGGCGACCTGGAATGACAACAACGAGTTCGAGATCTTGAGCCCAACGCCCCAGATTCACGGGTTCGGCCAGCCCCGGCGAGCGGTCGAAGCGAAGGCGTTGCAAACCCTCTTGATGATACGAACCTCGAGGGACGCCCAGCACGAATTCGCGCCCACCCAGAGGCCATTTCTGGTCTCACGGTCCGGAGCGGTCGGCATGCATCGATATGTGCAGACTTGGTCCGGCGACAACTACACCTCTTGGGAGTCGCTTCGCTACAACATTAAAATGGGAATCGGGCTCGCGTTGTCCGGCGTGTCGAATCTGGGGCATGATGTTGGCGGCTTCTCCGGACCAGCGCCGGACCAGGAGCTATTCTTGCGCTGGGTGCAATTCGGGATTTTTCTGCCGCGCTTTAGTATCCACTCCTGGAACGATGACGGATCTGCGAATGAGCCCTGGATGTATCCAGAGATCACGCCGCACATTTCTGATTTAATTAAGCTACGCTACCAGTTGATCCCTTATCTGTATGACTTGCTCTGGCGCTCATACCGCGACTACGCACCGATCGTCCGGCCAACCTTTCTTGACTTCCCGCACGATGAGCGGTGCTACGATGAGAATGACGATATGCTGGTGGGAGCGAACTTGCTCGTAGCCGCAGTGGTGGAGCCGGGGCAACTCGAGCGTGACGTCTACTTGCCCAAGGGTTGCGGTTGGTATGATTTCTGGACTGGGGCTTATTTCTCCGGCGGTCAGGGGACTATTCTACCTGCCCCCTGGGATCACCCGCCGCTGTTGGCCAAGGCGGGATGCGCCGTTCCGCTGAATCTCTCGGAGCAACATTTTTCCAAACGGGACGATCTGCGGGGTTTCTACGTGTGGCCGGATCCTGACAGCGGGCAATTCGAGTATGAGTGCTTTGAGGATGATGGTGAAAGTGAAGGCCATCGTGAGGGCCATTTCTGGACATGGCACTTAAGGGTTGACTCTACTCCGTCGCGAATATCGGTGAATTTAGACCGGAGTGGCGAGCCCGATCCAAGAGTCGACCGTGTCTCCTTGCTTTTCCGCCGGCAGGAAAGGCGGCCGATCGACGTCCACGGAGGAACGATCGCCGGGGAGAGACCGCGTGGAACGATGCGTGAGTTGTTAGTCACCCTGCGGGCTTTGGCCTGAAGTTCGGGAATCTTCTCGTACTCGTCGTCGTCCTCGTTCTCGAGAGATCCAGAGCACTTTGGGGCAATCGGAACAAAGGAACAAAATAGTTTAGGCTATTCGACATCCTCAGTGCGAACGACGTTGCAACGAGTACGAGAACGAGGACGAGGATGAGAACGAGGACAAGCTCTTAATTTCGGATTTTAATTCTCAACTCAAAAACGAAAAGGTAACTGCAAGTGAAGTTGTTTGACTTGACTGAAGAGGTGGCCGTGGTCCTGGGAGCCACCGGCGTGCTCGGTGGCGCGATTGCCGAGGGTCTGGCCGCCGCGGGCGCTAGCGTGGCGGTCCTGGGCCGCAACGCAGAACGTGGCGAAGCGAGGGTTCGCTCCATTCAAAAGCAGGGGGGCACGGCGGGATTTTTTCCGGCCGATGCCCTCGACCCAAGCTCGCTCCAAGCCGCGCGCGAAGCCGTCCTAAGCCGCCTAGGCGCTCCCACCATTCTCGTTAACGCCGCGGGGGGCAACGACCCCCGCGTGACTGTGACCGCCGAACGACCCTTTGAGGCCATCGGCGTCAATGACTGGCGGCAGAATTTCGACCTGAATCTGGTCGGGGGGGCGCTGATCCCGTGTCAGGTGTTTGGCCCAGGGATGAAAACCGATCGCAAAGGCAGCATCATCAACATTACCAGCGTCTCCGGCCACCTGCCCCTTTCGAGCGTGGTGGCTTATTCGGCCGCCAAAGCAGCGCTGCTGAACCTCACCCGGTTTCTGGCGCGAGAATGGGCACCATACAACGTCCGGGTTAATTCGATCACGCCCGGCTTTTTCCCTGGGGAGCAAAACCGGCGTTTGCTCTTTAATGAGGACGGAAGTCCCACGCCTCGTGGTAAGGTAATTCTGGGTCACACCCCAATGGCGCGGTTCGGAGTCCCCACTGAGCTTGTCGGCGCCGCGGTCTTTTTGGCGAGCGAGAAAGCCAGCGGCTTTGTGACCGGCATCGACCTTCGGGTCGACGGCGGATTCCTCTCCCAGACCATCTGACTTGGCGGTAGGTACACTTGGATTCCAGGCGCACGCCCAGAGCGAGACTGCCTTCCTTGGAACGGTCACACCGCGCCGCATTCCAGTCCGAAGTACGCCTTGGCGTTCTCGAAGCAGATCCCACGAACCAGGTTGCCAAGAAGCGTATCGTCCATCGGGATCTCACCGCGTTCCACGTCCGCGGCAAGCAGATTACAAAGCAGGCGTCGGAAGTATTCGTGACGAGGGTAAGACATGAAACTTCGCGAGTCGGTTAACATTCCCACAAACCGGCTAAGCAAGCCAACGTTCGAGAGCGCATTCAGCTGACATTCCATGCCTTCCTTCTGATCCAGGAACCACCACCCACTACCAAACTGCAACTTACCAGGAATAGAGCCATTCTGGAAATTGCCGATCATGGTGGCGATGAGGTAATTATCGGCGGGATTGAGGTTATACAAGATCATCTTCGGCAGTTTTCCGGCCGTTTCCAACTGATCAAGGTAGCGCGCTAGCGGTTCGGCTTGCAGCCAGTCGCCGATGGAGTCGTACCCGGTATCGGGACCGAACTCAGACAAACGGCGGCGATTCGTATTACGCAACGCGCCCAAGTGCAACTGCTTGGTCCACCCTGCGTCGGCATCGAGTTCGCCAAGGAAGCGCAGCATGAAGCTGCGGAACTTCAAGATCTCCGGCTCATCGGGCGTTGCGCCCGAGCGGGCACGCGCATAGATCGCGCTCGCCTCGGCCTCATCGCACGGCTCCGAGTAACAAAACGGGATGCCGTGGTCGGATAGTTTGGCCCCGAGGGATCCAAAAAAGTGGTGCCGATCTCGCAGGGCATCCAGGAGACTGATCAGCTCTGAACCGCTGGAGCCACTTGCCTTTTCCAGATGCTCCACCCACATCTGGAACGCGTCGCCTTGATCGATCGCAAACACCCTGTCCGGGCGGAATGCCGGGTAAACCCGGGTAGCCAAGCCGCTTGACCGAATCGCTTGGTGAGGCGCGAGGTCGTCGATCGGATCATCGGTCGTGCAAATGACCGAGACGCGAAATTTTTCGAGGACGAGATGGACCGTGAGTTCTTGCAGTTGTTCATTGGCTTGCGCCCAGATGCGGGGCGCTGATGTTTCATTTAAGAGCTCGGTGATCCCGAAATAACGCCGCAATTCCAGGTGGGTCCAATGATAGAGCGGGTTGCGAAGCGTGGCTGGAACCGTTCGGGCGTAAGCTAGAAACTTTTCATAGTCGCTGGCATCACCGGTGATAAAACGTTCGGGCACACCGTTGGCGCGCATGGCCCGCCATTTGTAATGGTCCCCCGCGAGCCAGATTTGGCTGAGGTTTTCGAACCGCTTATTCCCGGCAATCTCCGCCGGGGGGATGTGGCAATGGTAATCGAAAAGCGGCAAAGGTTGAGCGAACTCAAAGTAGAGCTTTTCGCTTGTGGGGGTCGAGAGCAGAAAATTCTCAGCGAGAAAGGGCTTTTCCATGGGTATTAGCCAGGGGATCGGCGGTTGAAAGGACAAAAGCGATTGCTATCACGCTAAGAAATGATTTTGGAGGTCAGCGTTGATAGTCGGGGACCACTACCCCTTGCGAGCAAACGGACTAGATGGCATTTGTCAAGCTGCTTCGATCATTCATCCAAGGGGCCCCTATGTCCTACCAAACCATCTCACGGACCAGCCCGCCTGATTCTTACCTCACCCGCGAGCAGGTGCTCGAGGTTATTAACGAAGCTTGTCCGCCCTCCGAATACCGCGGAAAAAGGGTCCTCCTGATCGTCCCGGACGCGACCCGAACGTGCCCTTTGGGCATTTTCTTCAAAGGCATTTTCGACCAGATCGGCTCTTCTGCGACAGCGCTCGATGTCATGATTGCGCTCGGCACGCACCAACCCATGACCGAGGAGGCGATCTGCCATCGGCTAGAAATTTCCCTCGAAGAGCGCCGGGCAAAATACGACACGGTCCGGCTCTTTAATCACGAGTGGAATAACCCCTTAGCCTTGAAGCACATCGGCACCATTTCCGCCGATGAGATCAAAGACGAGAGCGGCGGGCTATTTGCGATGGAGGTGCCGGTCAACGTCAATCGCCGGCTTTTTGATTATGATCAACTCATCATTGTCGGCCCGGTGTTTCCGCACGAAGTGGTGGGGTTTTCCGGAGGCAACAAATACCTGTTTCCAGGCGTTAGCGGTCCGGAAGTACTCAACTTCTTCCATTGGCTAGGGGCGGTGATCACCAATCCCATGATCATTGGCAATAAATACACCCCGGTGCGCAAAGTGGTGGATCGCGCCGGTTCAATGGTCACGATTCCCAAGCTCTGCTTCTGCATGGTGGTGGATCATGCGCAACTGGCTGGCCTTTTTGTGGGATCGCCAGAAGGCGCTTGGGATCAAGCAAGCGACCTGTCCCGGACGCTGCACATCATTTACAAGGACCATCCGTTCCACACGGTGCTCTCGTGCGCGCCGCCGATGTATGACGAACTCTGGGTGGGCGGCAAATGCATGTACAAGCTTGAACCGGTCGTGGCGAACGGGGGCGAACTCATTATTTATGCGCCACACATCCATGAGATCTCGCTGACCCATGGCGCCCTTATCCGCAGAATCGGTTACCATTGCCGGGACTACTTCTTAAAGCAATGGGACAAGTATGAGAGCCTCCAATGGGGCGTGCTAGCCCATTCCACGCACGTGCGCGGCATTGGCACCTACGAAGACGGGGTTGAACACTGCCGGGTACAAGTAACGCTGGCCACGGGAATTCCTAGGGAGATTTGCACGGAAATCAACCTCGGTTACCGCGATCCAGCAACTATCAATCCGCAGGACTTTGCAAACCGCGAGGACGAAGGGCTATTGCTTGTGCCAAAGCCGGGGAGATGCTCTATCACCTGCGGCAACGCCCGGGCTGGGCCCGCGAGATGTGAAGACGGCCACCTCCGAGGACAAGCGTATTCCGACATCTTTACCTCAAAAAATTCCGCGTTCCATCACCGGACAGCTAGGCCTGTTCCTTGGAGTCATCGAATTTGGAAACGTTGGTTGCGAGCGACCGGCTGGACACTCGATGCGTGCGAAATATTTATTATTCTCGGCATGCCAATAAAGGTGATAGAGCCGCGTCGTCTTTATCTGGAGATCGCCGGCCAAATTCGGTCGCTGATCGGGAACGGGGAGTTTCCGTTCAGTAGCAGGTTACCGGCGGAACGCGAACTAGCCAAGCAGTTCGGTGTCTCCCGACCGTCGGTAAGAGAGGCACTAATCGCCTTGGAGGTGGAAGGTTATGTCGACGTCCGTCCGGGTGCCGGCGTTTTTGTGACCAACCCGAAGAGGCCGGCCCCTGACTATTCCCATATCGAGGGACCTCTGGAGATCATGCGAGCTCGTAAGGTAGTCGAAGGGGAAATCGCGGCCGAGGTAGCGGCTAAGCTGCGACCGAAAGACATTGCGGTACTTAGACGGATACTGTCGGACCTGGAAAAAGCGTCGGCCGTTCCAAACCCGACTTCGTGCATCTTGGCCGACCGCAGCTTTCATTTGTACCTGGCCAAGAAAGTGCGTAACAGCATTCTACTGCGGATCGTAACCGATCTATTCGACCAACGGAGTAGTCTTTTGGGCGAACAATTCGGAGCACATTTCGATAATCCGAAGACATGGACTGCTGTGATTGCCGAGCACCGGAAAATCATTCAGGCCTTGGCCGCGCACGACGCCGAACAGGCCCGCAAGGCAATGCATTCTCACCTGATCAGGGCGCACAATCGCTGGGCACAGCAGCTGGAAAATCGTGAGAAGTCCTCGGTGAAGAGGCGCTGAAAGCCGGTGTTTCCCAGAGGGTCGCGCGCATTTTTCGATGACCACCGCCGAGCAACGTGCTTCACTAAAACCAGATTTTGCGCAGAAACCATATGGCTGAGTTTTTCGATGTCGTGATCGTTGGCGGCGGGCCGGCCGGCAGCACTGCCGGCACCTTGCTGGCCAAACATGGATGGAACGTCGCGATTTTCGAGAAAGAGAAATTCCCGCGTTTCAAGATCGGAGAATCGCTTTTACCGGGTAGCCTTCGCACCTTCGAACGGATGGGCGTCAAGGAAAAGATCGATCAAGCCGATGTGATCGTGAAGTACGGCGGAAAAATCATATCGGCCTGTGGTACCAGGAGCAACCGGTTTCTCTTTTGCGAAGCGTTTCGCTGCAAATATCCAACCGCTTATCAAGTCGAACGCTCGATGTTCGATCAGCTTCTCCTGGATCACGCGGCCGAAACCGGCTGTTCCGTCTCACAAGGCGCCAATGTGACCAACGCAGTATTTGATCAGGAGGGTGTCATCGTTCGCGCCGGCGACCGAGTAATTCGTGCTCGATATTTGATCGATTGTTCCGGCCGCAACAGTCTCGTCGGCTCGCGTTTCAAATTACGCCAAAACTATCCGCAACTGCGGAAATTCTCGCTTTTTGCGCATTTTGAAGGGGTGGAGCGCGAGCCGGGGATCGACGGAACACTCACCCAGATGATTCGTGGCAAGGATCGATGGATTTGGATGATCCCGATCACTGCCAAAAAGACCAGTATCGGGGTCGTGCTGGACGCGCAAACCTTCAGACAAATGAGACTGGCGCCGGAAGCGGCTTTCAACCGAATTCTTGAGGAGAACCCTAAGGTAATCGAACAAATGCCGCGGGCGCGTCGCGTAACCGAAGTCTACGCGACCGGAGATTTCTCTTTTCGGAACAAACGCTTCACTGGTGAGCGTTGGGTCCTTGCGGGTGATGCGGCCGGTTTCATTGACCCGGTCTGGAGTAGCGGCGTGTTCATTGCCATCCTTTCCGGTGAAAAGGCCGCGGACATGCTTGATCGGGTCTTGCGCCAATCGGAACGGCGTGCGGTGGAATTTGCCAGGTACGAGCGCCAGATCCACCGTGTGATGGATCTCTACTTGAAGTTCGTAACGTCGTGGTACACCCAAGAATTTGCCGAAGTCTTTTTTCACCCGCAGCGATTCTTCCAGCTGGTCCCTGCCGTGAATACGGTATTGGCCGGCAGCGAGAAACAGTTGCCGGAAGTTCGTTGGCGCCTCTGGATTTTCCATTTCCTGGTTTTTTTGCAAAAGCGCTTTTCCATGATCGCGCCACGAATGACCTTGGAACCCAGTACGCGATAGCCGATAGTCATCCGAGACGTGCGCCCTCCCAGATAAAGGTAATACGTCCACCGCGCCGTTGGTCGAGACGCTGTTCCCCCGCTCACAGATCCTGCGTTCGCTGGATCTGTTTTCGCCCTTCGGTTCACGTGTGTTGGATAGGTTGCTTTGAAAGATTATCCGAGATCAGAGAGCCGCCTTCTTAGCAAATCGGCATTCCTCCGCTGGATGACTTCTTGCGCTCGTTGAGGGGGCCACGGATAAAATCCCTCACCAGAACGCAAGCCGGTCTTTCCGGCCTCGACCCTTACCCGCATGAGTTCGAGTACATCTTCGTCCTTCGCCAGCTGGGGCATCAGGTGTGAAGCGATGGTGAGGAATGTATCCAATCCACCGAGATCCGCAGTTTCCAATGGTCCCACGGTGGCATAGCGGCGACCTAATGAAGCTTTCATTACCGTATCGACGCTTTCTGGCGAAGCCGCTCCGGAACGCACAATAGCTAATGCTTCTCGCAAGATCGCGTACTGCAGCCGATTGCCAATAAATCCAGGAATCTCTTTCTCCACTAACACTGGCTCAGCTCGAGCCGCCCTTAACAGTGCCATCGTCTGCTCCACAACTACGGGAGAGGTACGCGGCGATGGAACAACCTCCACTAGGGGAATCGCATGCGGCGGATTCCAAAAGTGCGCGACAATAAATCGATCGGGATGAGCAAGAGTCTCGGAAAGCTTGGACGGCATAAACCCGGAAGTGTTGCTCGCAAAGATCACTTCTCTCTCCACCGTCCTTTCCAATTCCCGGTACAGCGCCTGCTTGGTCTCAAGAACTTCCGGTACAGCTTCGATGATAAGTTCGGCCGTACTCAGAGCAGCCAACTCAGAAACCGGCCGGACGTGCGATAATACCTCGGTCTGTGAAGCAGATGTCAAATTCGCTCCACGCATTTCTTCGTGAATCTCAATGATTTTCTTGGCAGCCTCATCCAGGCGCTTCGGATCTTTATCGAAGAGAAACACCGTCCGCTCCGCCGCAGCAAAAACGGCGGCAATTCCTGAGCCCATCAGACCAGTGCCAACCAGGCCAACCCGAGAGATTTGTGAAGAATTTTCCATAGTGGAAACAAACTACGAATGGCCACTAACTCGCAAGCGTCAGAAATGATGCCAAGCGGCAAGAATCCGGCAGCTGCCCGTGCGCGGCAAACCAAGACGAAAATCACCGCGACCAGGTAGATCTCGTGGCGGATTTGTCCAGGAGGGACTTCGTGAGAGTAGCCCAGCACTTCGGTGTTGGGTCGTGGCTAAAATGCGTGCGCGTCCCGTCAGGGCCGCATTGGATTTTTCGGCCGGGTAAGAGATCGCACCCGTTTCTCCGGTACCGCAAAGGAGTCCTGAAAGACTGAAATCTCGGAACCGCGCCGTATTCGCGCAGGCTTGTCCCGTCAGAGACGTAAAGATATTAGCCCCGCACTTTAGCGTGGGGAGGCTTCCCAAAAATACCGGCGCGTCCCGTCAGGGACGATCGATCGCGGTGGCATCCGCGAACCAATTACCGACCCCAACGTCCTCATTTTCTAGCGTCCCTCGCGGGACGGACGGGTCTTTGAAACGCGAACCCCACACTAAAGTGCGGGGCCACTTTCACTTGTCCCTCCGGGATGATTTTCATGGCACACAACTTGGCCGGTTCAACCCACCGTCTGATTTGGATCCGGGTTTGGCTCGTTGCCGCGCGCGGCACCGGTCATGATCGCGACTACTTCAGACATGGTATGTTGTTGCGGTGTCGTGAGGGCTGCGCGCCGGCCGAGGCGCATGATTTGAATCCGATCCGCCACCTCGAACACGTGTGGCATGTCGTGGCTGATGAGTATGACCGGCAGGCCGCGGTCACGAATTGTACGAATGAGATTGAGCACCTGCCCCGATTCACGCACGCCCAAGGCAGCCGTCGGTTCGTCCATGATCACCAATCGGCGTGCAAAAATCGCGGCTCGGGCGACCGCCACGCCTTGGCGTTGTCCACCGGAAAGTTTCTCGACCGCACTATCGATCGAGGGAAGATGAAATTTGAGTTCGTCCATTTCCCGTTGCGCTTCGCGCTTCATTCTTCCCTTATCCAAGAGCCGAAACCAGGAACCAATCGGACCGCTGCGACGCACCTCGCGGCCCAGGAAGAGGTTGGTTGCAATGTCGAGGGCGGGAGCAACGGCAAGATCCTGGTACACCGTTTCGATACCGAGCCTTCGGGCGTCCAGGGGACTGCGGAAGTGAACCGGGGCGCCGTCTAGCAACACTTTTCCGGCGTCAGGAACGACTGCGCCACACAGCACTTTGATCAATGTGCTTTTACCGGCCCCGTTGTCGCCCACGATAGCGAGTACTTCTCCTGCCCGCAATTCCAAGTCGGCATTATCGAGTGCGGTGACATGTCCGTAACGTTTAACGATGCCACGCGCCTCCAAAACCACCGTTCCTTTCGGCGGAAGCGAACTCTTGTTGGTAGTGCGGGCACTCATCGCTGTCTCCTCCTCGACATTTGATCCAATGCAACGGCACTAATCACGAGGATACCGGTCACCAAATCCTGCCAAAGCGGATCAATTCCGGTGAGGGTCAGCCCGTTGCGTAAGACGGCCACGATCAACGTTCCGATCAGGGTGCCCCAGAGACTTCCGCGTCCACCAAACAGACTGGTTCCGCCAATCACAACTGCGGTGATGCTGTCGAGATTAGCACTCTGCAGTGCGTTGGGATCGGCATTCGGAATACGGCCTAACGCCAACCATGCCCCAATCCCGTAAAGGAGGCCGGCGAACGTGTAGACCGAGAGCAGCCTGGCTTGAACGGGTATACCAACGAGCCGGGCGGCTTCACGATTGTTGCCAATCGCGTAGACGTGCCGGCCCCAAGCGGTCTGGGTAAGCAAATACCAGACAAGGAGGTACAGGCAAAACATGATAATCATGCCGTACGTGATCGAAGTGTCCCCGACTGTGAATGCGTTTCCGGTCCATGAAAGCAAGTCATCGGTAACGGGAAAAGCTCCACCCTGAGCAACCAGGCGGGTGATCGCCGTGATGATTCCAAGCAAACCCAGAGTCACGATGAATGGCGGCAACATCAACCGGCTGACGAGCAATCCGGCGGTTAACCCGAAGCAGGTACAGAGCACGAGCGCAAAAAGTAGAGACAATGCTGGGTTCTGCTCCTGAGCAACCAATCGGCCGGCAATGATCGTTCCGAGGACGGCGATACCACCGTTGGCCAGATCGATCCCAGCCGTAAGGATGATCATCGTTTGACCAATAGCCAATGTTCCTACGATCACGCTCTGCTGGACTACGAGAGAGAGATTGCCGGCAGCCCAGAACGTCCGCGTGGTCAGCGAGAACACCGCGCAGAATGCTAGCAAAACGATCAGGGGACCGAAGGTCGGGGTCGTGACCAGCCGGCCGAACCCGTCGATCACGCGATTCGGCTTGGCCGCACTAATTACGCTCATTGATCCGTTCTCTCTTTGGGTACTCTATCGCTGCCCTAGTCAGCAATAAACGTGTGATGCACACGGTGTGTGATATTTGCGGGCTAGTGGACACGGAACTAAGGAGGGAAACCCGAAGCTTAGTCTATCAATGCAATACTCTTATCCGGAGCTACTACTGGTGTAACCAGACCCCAGCAGTTCTCTAAACCCCATTTCGTATCTTGTGACGGAAGACCCGAAAAAGGTTTATCGGTGATTAACTTCGCACCGGTATTGATGAAGCCACTCGGCTTCTTTCCGGACTTCACATAATCGACTACATAGTCAACTCCCCGAGTAGCCATGAGCTTCGGAAATTGCATGACCGTCGCAGCAATCTTTCCGTCCTTGACATATTGAACACCGAGACGGCCTCCATCGATCGAAGTTAAAACAATGTCTTTCAATTTGCCGCGCGCCTTGATTGCGGCGTAAGCGCCTTCCGCAGCCGGCTCATTGATAGTGTACACTACATTAATTTCAGGATGAGCGGTGAGGAGGTTTTCCATTGCGGTCTGACCTTGGTCTTGAGCGCCGTGCGTAATCTGTTTACCAACGATGGCCGGATCGCCTTCCTTTATTCCAAATCCCTTCAGAAAGCCATCATGCCGCTGTACGTCGACGGTTCCGCCCGGTGAACCGTCAAGCATCGCTAGCTTGGGAGCTTTGCTTCCTAGAGCTTTTTTGGCGTATTGCCCCTGTAAGACTCCTGCCTCGAAATTGTCAGTGGCCAGGGTTGCATCGACGGCGTCGGCCGGATCCGTCGCGGTATCGAGAGCGATCACGAGAACACCCTTGTCCCGGGCCTTCTTAATGATTCCAAGCATTCCAGTCGAATTGTTGGGCGTAATCAAGATGCCCTTTACTCCGGCGCTAATCAGATCCTCTACTGCGGCCACCTGACCTTCGTTATCGCCATCGAACTTACCGAATCGAGCGATCAGCTTTGCGCCCTGCTTCTCGGCTTCAGCCGTCGCCGCTTGCCGCAGTTTGACAAAGTACGGGTTCACCTCCGTTTTAGTAACCAGTCCGATGGTTATTTGGTCACCGGCTGCGGCCTTCGCCGTCGACGTTGCGCTGACCAACAGGCCGGCCACTGATACCGACATCGCAGCGAACGCGACGAGCACGTTTGGCCGGTTGCCGCGGAGCGTGCGGCTACGGCGGGTTTGAGTCAGTGGTTCGTTCCAATCATGAGTCCGGCCGTCATGAGAGCTGACGGCGCGAGTAATACCAGTAGGCATATCATTTACCTTTGCTTCGGGGGTTGATTTTCGATGGGGGAAAAACAGGAGGACGTTCAAAAGAGTAAACTTGGGAGCAAAAAACTTGGGGTTAGAGGGAAGCGACTTTTGGGTTCGAGAGATCGCTTTAGGGGAGTTG
The DNA here is from genome assembly GCA_035710445.1 of Chthoniobacterales bacterium. Classification (GTDB taxonomy): domain Bacteria; phylum Verrucomicrobiota; class Verrucomicrobiia; order Chthoniobacterales; family JAFAMB01; genus DASTDH01. The sequence continues at coordinate 26,544 of DASTDH010000105.1, read as the reverse complement.
GGAGCATTGTGAAATTGGAGTATATGACTGTCAATTTAAATAACTCGGAATGATTTATCATTGACCGCCCTTCCGCCCCCTTCTACTTTCTCAAACACCGGAAAGATCCTCCGGCGGTCTGAGACAGATCGCCCTACCTGCAGACTGGGCGTCATCGTTAAACTCGGTCCCCCAGTAATTCCGAACCATCAGCGAGTGGAGCTGAACCGAAGAACATGCGCGACCCCGCACCTCCAGCGCCGTTGATCTTTCCGAAAATTGCGGACACCAGCCGCGGTACGAATCAATCCGGCGTCAAACTATACAACAAAAGTTTGGTCCTCTCGCTGATCCGCAAGTACGGAAGTCTTTCCAAAACCGAGATCGCGCAACGTACCGGACTGTCGACGCAGACCAGTTCCGTCATCATGAAGCAGCTCGAAGAAGACCGGCTGCTCGTACGCCAAGAGCCCCTCCGCGGCAAAGTTGGCCAACCCTTAATTCCAATGTCGTTGAATCCGGAAGGTGCGTTCTCAATCGGGTTCAAGTTTGGACGGCGCAGTGCGGAGCTAGTTTTAATGGATTTCATCGGGACTGCCCGCCGAATGCTGCGAACAACTTACGCGTATCCGGCGCCAGAAAGGCTGGAACAATTCATCCGAGCCGGGGTTTCCGAAATCACTAGCGATCTCAGTGAAGATCAACGAGCAAGAATCTGCGGACTCGGCGTTGCAGCTCCGTTTGAGATGTGGGGCTGGGAGGCCGAGGTCGGCGCACCGCGCGAGGCGCTGGAGTCCTGGCGGGCATACGATATTAGAGCAAGCGTCGAAAGACTCGTTCCCTGGCCGGTGCACTTCTGCAACGACGCAACGGCGGCCTGTGGAGCGGAGCTCGCGTTTGGCAGCGGTGTACGGTACGGGAACTTTCTTTACGTCTTCATTGCTACTTTGATCGGAGGCGGCGTCGTTCTGAACGGCAGTCTTTATCCCGGGCATGCCGGTTACGCCGGCGCTTTTGGCTCGATACTCGTGCCTCATCCCTCAGGCAACGGTGCGCCCCAAAGTCTGATTCGTTGCGCATCCCTCTATATTCTCGAAAATATGATGCGGAAGGAAGGCGCAGATCCTTCGATTTTGGGACTCACCTCGGACGATTGGAGAGTGGCCGGCTCGACTTTGGAGGGATGGATTGAGCAGGCGACGGACAGTCTGAGTGTGGCCATCGTTTCTGCTATTTCTGTGATCGATTTCGAGGCGATCGTCATTGACGGTGCTTTTCCGAAGTCGATACGTTCCACCGTCGTCGAACGGACCCGAGAAAAATTTGAGCGCATGGAGATGCAAGGGGTTGCGCCGGTAGATATTGTTGAAGGTGTGATCGGCAGCGACGCGCGCGTACTGGGGGCGGCCAGCCTGCCTTTTCTCGCTGATTTTTCGCAAGACCGGGAGCTTCTGTTTCGGATCAATGGGTAAACTTTGAAAATGCGGTAGGCACCGGCGTTCGGTACCAGAAGAAACAAACGCAAGAGCACTTATGTTTATCGGTATCGACTGGGGTGGCACGAAAATCGAAGGCATCGCCCTGACGCCTGAAGGCAAAGAACTCGTCCGCCTGCGCGAAGACACGCCGCGGCACGACTATCATGGTTGCATCCGAGCCATCGCCGGATTGGTCGAGCGCATCGAGCGGGAGACGGGACAGACTGGTACGGTCGGCATCGGAATGCCTGGATCACTTGAACCGAGGTCCCGCCTGGGAAAAGGGGCGAGTTCCACCTGGCTCATTGGAAAACCGGTTGAAAAAGACCTTGGTAGCGTGCTGGGACGCGAGATCCGAGTCGAAAACGACGCAGATTGTCTGGCCGCCTCTGAGGCGGTTGATGGCGCAGGCGCAGGGTACAACGTTGTCTTTGCGGTTATCCTTGGAAGCAGTGCCGGCGCCGGCATTGCCATTGGCGGGCGAGCGCATCACGGACCAAACAATAGCGCCGGAGAATGGGGTCATAATCCATTACCAATCCCGGATGTAACGGAAATCCCTGGGCCGCCTTGCTTCTGCGGTAAACACGGGTGCCTGGCGAGTTGGATCTCCGGACGAGGTTTCCAGGAAGATTACGCTCGTCACGCTGAGACGGAAATGCCAGCAGATGGAATTCTTGCGAAAATGCGCTACGGAGATCGTCTCGCTCGGTTGGTGTGGCGCCGCTACATTAATCGGCTCGCGCGGGGACTGTCCCTGGTGGTCAACGCACTCGACCCGGATATTTTTGTAATCGGCGGTGGAATGTCCAACGTGGACGAGCTCTACCTAGATCTCCCAACCGAGCTGGCACAATACACCTTCTCGACCGTCTTCGAGACGCCGATTCGCAAATCGAAGCATGGCGATTCAAGCGGTGTGCGCGGCGCGGCTTGGCTCTGGAAGGAAAACTGACGCGCTCATCCAACTCTTCTCCCCCACCCCATCTCGTTTACTTGCTTATGAACAGATCATCGTTCGAAGAGCGCTTCGACTTTGCTTCCAGTCTTATTCGGGAGGCGGGCGAACGCGCTCTGAACTATTTTCGGCGCTTCGACACTCTGGTCGTGAAAAGCAAAGGCCAACAGGATATGGCCAGCGAGGCCGATCTCAACACAGAGTTGCTTATTCGCAACCGGCTCGAGAGTCGATTCCCGGAAGACGCTTTTCTTGGGGAAGAGACGGGACGCACTGAGTTTTCTGCCGGTCAAGGCATTTGGGTAGTTGATCCGATCGATGGAACGCAACCGTTCATCAACGGTTTGAGCGGATGGTGCGTCTCCATCGCTTTCGTGCTCGACGGACGGTTGGAAATGGGCTTGGTCTATGGTCCTGCCCGCGACGAAATGTTCGCCGGTGGATCCCTTAGAGAAGCGACGCTCAATGGCCGATCGATCCGCATCAGCGCGGCAACTCGTTTGACCGATGGCGTTGTCGGAGTCGGCTACTCACCACGGGTACCCCCGGATCAATTTCTGCCGGTTTTTTCCCGGCTTCTCCGGGCCGGGGCGATGTTCCATCGCGAAGGCTGCGGCGCATTAACCCTTTGCTACGTCGGATGCGGGCGTCTGATCGGATATGTCGAACAACATATCAATTCCTGGGATTGTTTAGGGGCACTTGCGGTCGTCCAGGCGGCGGGAGGAATGATCAACGACTTCCTTTCGGACGACGGACTTTCGAAAGGCAACCGCGTGATTGCCGGTCCATCGAGTCTGTATCCAAAATTGGAGTCGCTATTTGCAGCAGGGACTGAATGAAAGCCCAACGAACGCGAACGAACGACAATGAACAACAGCGAACGACAACGCCGTAGGACGTCGAACGTCAATGGTCACTGGTGTCCACAGCGGAGGTTTGCTGCTAACAGGTCCCATAAGTCGTATAGGACCTCTATGTCCTATTTACCAGGCTCCGCAGTGTGACGAAGAAAGAAGTTCTGATGGTCCCGCGCAACTTTTGCCGCCTTCTCGCTATTGCCGGTTGCAATGGCATCAACGATCGCCTGGTGAGAAGAACCGACTGTTGCCAGATCCAGCCGAGACTGAAGCAATGTGACCAAGCTATGCGTCTCGATATGCAACGACGACCAGGTATCAAGGAGAACCCGATTGCCGGCAGCTTCGACAATCAAACGGTGAAAACGGGTACTGCCTTCCACGACTTTTTTTAGATCCTTTTGTTTAGCGGCTGAGACCATCTCCTTGATGGCAGCCTGCAGTGGCGCCAAAGCGGTTTTCAATTTGGGCGTAGCCAATCGGGTCGCACACTCTTCCAGTGCCCCCCGAACCAAAAACGTTTCCAACAGCTCCTGCTTTCCCAGGCTTCGAACTCTGGTTCCTTTGTGAGGCACATTTTCAATCAACCGGAGACTGGCGAGTTCGCGAAGCGCCTCGCGAACCGGAGCTTGGCTCGTTCCCATCTCTCGCGCGATTTTGAGCTCAACCAATCGATCGCCGCTTCGGTAGGTTCCCTCCAGGATTCGCTTGATCAGGAGTGCTTTGATCTGGTCCTTCAGGGTCGATCTTTTAACCATATTTGGCGTCGGGACCCGGACGATAAATTCGTTTCGCGGTATCGCCCAACACAGCCGCTTTTTCCGTAGCATTCAACTCGTCCAGAATTGAGGCCGTGCCATCGAGTAGTGTTCGGTAGTCGGTCCAAATCTTTTCAATCGGAAAATTGCTTCCAAACAGGCAACGGTCAGCGCCGAATATCTCGATTGTTTCTAGAACCACCGGCCGAATCGCATCGCGGTGGAATCGATGTAAGAAAGTGCCCAGGCCAGAGATTTTCGTGTGGACGTTGGAGTTCCTGGCCAGGAGTCGCGTGCCGACGCGCCATTGGTTCCACCCATCTTCAGAGCGATCTTCCAACATCCCAGCATGTTCGAGAACAATGGTCGTTTCCGGAAAATCGGCGGCGAGTCTGGCTCCATCCGCCATTTGCGAAGCAAAAATCTGGAGTTCAAAAACCAACCCGAACTTTTCCAACAAAGCGAACCCGTGCCTCCATTGCCTGTCGTTCATCAGATCGGGACGACTGGCAAATCGATACTGAGGGTTGATGTGCCAATGTAGCTGCTGGCGGACCCCGCGAAATAGCGGGCTTTCCAGGTGAGCCGCTAACGTTTCTTCAACGTTCGGTTTCGCTAAATCGGCAAAACCAACGATCGCATTCGGGTAACCGAATTTATCAGCGACGCCCTGGACCCAACGAGTCTCATCGACCTCCTGATCGGGAATCCAATTCACCTGGACGTATACTGTCTGCCGCACTCCGCAGTCTCGGATATCGGCCAGATACTCCTCGATCGGGTAATCGCGCCGAATAGAGTCGTATTGGCCGAATATCCGTGGGACTGGTTCGCCTACCAGCCAAGGTAGATTCTTCATTTGCCAAATGTGATGATGAGCATCGACGATTTCCACGGCGGCAACCTCCTCGGAGGGTCAGCGATCGGTGAATAGATTGGGAACGATGGTCGCAACATCATTCAGGTCCTGACAGCCGTAGACCTTGTCCACGAAAGGCAGAATCGCTCGAATCGCGCCCGCTCGGGGCTCAAATAGCGGGTCAACGCACAGTGGATTGATCCAGATAAGCTGGTGGGCCAAACGGGAAAGACGCGCTATGTTTTTCGCCAGTATCTCGCAGGAGCCCCGTTCGAGGCCGTCGGATAGAAGAATGATAATGGCGCCGCGAATCGACTGCGTCCGGCGCGATGATCGGAAAAGCTCGTCCAGAGCGCTGCTCAGTCGCGTTCCGCCATCCCAATCCTGCACTGCGGTCGACGTGCGTTCCAATGCGGCGGTCACATCGCCGGCTCTGAGCAATTTGGTTACGACGGTTAGCTGTGTCCCGAAGCACAACACCTCGGTCTTACCTTTTCGGCGCAAGGCAGCTCGCGCGAACTGCACGAACGCCCGCGAGTGTGCCGTCATCGATTTTGATACGTCGATGAGAAGCACGAGTGGGCGAATCCGGACCAGGCGGCGAGAACGGATCAGTCGAAAAAATTCTCCACTTGTACGGTAGGATGCCCGGAGAATTCGCCGAAGATGAAGCGGCCCGCTCCTGCCTCCTGCTCGGAATCGGCGGCTGCGGCGCATGGGCGGATAAGTGTTCAGCGACTTAGTGATCGTATGCATCGTCGACAACTCGTTCAGGTCGGGCGGTTGAAGCCGCTTCAATCCCAAACGCTCCTCCCACGCAGCCGCTCGTCCGGAAGCGGACCCGGATTTCTTGGGAACTTCCACAGCTACGGTCAGTGACCTGGAAGTAGCGGTAAGTGATTCCGTTTGCTGAATCGCGATCGCTGCCGGAAAGGTCGCGTCCCCGCGGTTTTGGAACCATTGTTGAAAGATACGATCGTAAATCGTGATCTGCTCCGGTGAAACCGTCAGGCAGACCCGGCCGACCCAATAAATGTCTCGCAGATTCTTTACTGCCGCTTTCGCTAGGGCCTTGGTGAATAGCTCGATCTCGGCGGATCCGAGCTGGACGCCCTCAGCTCGCAAGGCTCGTCCGAAGCCGAGAAAAAAATCCAAATCAATTTTGACTTGAGAAGGCATTCTGATTGAGAGCCCGAGTGGGTGCTAACCGCCGAGTACTTTCTCCTTTACGATGTGCACGAGGTCGTCGTGTTCTTTGAGCACCAGGCCAAGCGTTTGCTGAACAGCAGCGTCTTCCAAATCACGGATCTGCAGTCGCTGCAACCCGCTTGCCCAATCGATCGATTCTGCGATTCCCGGCTTCTTGAGCAGAGCCAATTCGCGCATTCGAGCAACCGTCGCTACCACCTTTTCCGCCAGCAGAGCTTCTACCTCCGGCGCCCGCAAGAGAATGATTTCTTTTTCCCGGGACTGCGTCGGATAGTCAATCCAATGATAAAAACAGCGGCGTTTCAGTGCGTCGTGCATTTCTCGGGTGCGATTTGAGGTTAGGACCACTACCGGCGGAGTATCGGCCGAGATGGTTCCCAATTCCGGAATCGTGATTTGAAATTCCGCCAGGAACTCGAGCAGGAATGCTTCGAATTCATCGTCGGCCCGGTCGATTTCGTCGATGAGCAGCACGGCGGAAGAGCCAGCCTGCAATGCGGCCAGCAGCGGACGTTCTACGAGGAAACGACGCGAGAATAATTGATCTGAAATAGAAACTGACCCGGCTGCGGTAATCTCTTCTGCTCGGATTGCCACCATTTGGCGGGCGAAGTCCCACTCGTACAGGGCTTGGGAAACGTCGATTCCTTCATAACATTGCAGCCGAATCAACCGCTTTCTAAATGCACCGGCTAACGCCTTGGCGACTTCGGTCTTACCTACCCCGGGCGATCCCTCCAACAAGAGGGGTCTCCCCATCTGCAATGCTAGAAACAGCGCGGTCGCCAGCCCCTGATCCGCCAGATACTTTTGTTCTGCAAGCAGCTCACTAAGTTCCTGAATTGAATGCGGAAGAGACATCGAAGACAGGATCGGAGTTACAGGCGCCCGGCTAGTTCCTCAATTCCTCGGAGAACGCGCTCCGGCGTAATCGGTAAATGATGGATGCGCACTCCGGTGGCGTTAAAGATAGCGTTGGCGATCGCTCCGATCGGAGGATTCGCGGTCATTTCGCCTAAGCCTTTTGCTCCGAAAGGACCGGTGCTGGAGGGCCGTTGCAGAATAGCGCCATCAATCTCGGTCAGTTCGCCCAGCGCCGGCATCAGATACTCATTAAAGTCCTTGGGAGCATACTCTGGACTCGGATAATACGGTGAAGTCGTCTCAAAAAGAGTATGAGAGATTCCCATCCAGGCGCCGCCAACAATCTGTTGCCGCGCCATATTGGGATTGATCGCGCGTCCAATCTCATAGGCGCTGATGAGCCGAACTACACGTACTTCGCCCGTCTCGGTATCAACTTCTACGTCAGCTACCGTGCAGGCATGAGCCTGGGCGGAATCCGGGTCCATCTCTCCGGTTTCCGGGACGACCTCGCTTTTTGGTTTCATATAGATACCCCGCCCGGAAATTGTTTTACCCTGTTTGAAATGAGCCGCCAACGCAACATTCATCACGGAAATAGATCGAGACGGCGCCCCGACCACCTGAATGTTACCGCGTCCGTCGGTTTCCAGATCGCTGGCATTGACTTCCAGCTCCTCCGCTGCCACCTCGAGCAGGGTTCGTCGGGCTTCCTTGGCGGCCATGATAATTGCGTTACCGGCACGATGAGTGAGCCGGCTCGCAAATGTACCCATGCAATGAGGCCCGGTATCGGTATCGCCAAGATCGACCCGGACCGATTCGACCGGTACACCGAGCGTTTCAGCGCCGATCTGCGCGCCGACAGTCTTGATACCTTGGCCGAGATCCACACTGGAAAGAGTAATCACAAAGTCTCCCAGGGTCGTACAATGAATGAGAGCCTGCGTTGGATCACCTCCCAGGTTCATACCGGTCGGATAGTTGACGGAAGCAAAGCCGCGGCCTTTAACTATTGCCATAGCGAGAATAAATCTAAGGGATCAGCGCCTTACTGAACTCATTGCCGCGAGGTCCGGATCCAATCTTTGTTCGGCCAATTCCGCAGCCTTCTGAATCACCTCCACCAGCGCGGCGCCTTCAACTCGTTTTCGATGCGCCTTCATATCGCCATCGCGATACGCGTTGATCAACCGCAGGCGGAGAGGATCGATTCCAAGCTCATGTGCGATTACGTCCATCTGCGATTCAATCGCGAAATCTCCCAGGGTAACACCAAATCCGCGCATCGCGCTGGAAGGTTGCCGATTCGTGTACACGCAATGCGCATCTACCCGGACATTTGGAATCGTATACGGACCGGGCATATGAGCAGCCGCCTTGGTTGTGCCATAGGGGCTGTGTCGGGAATAGGCTCCGGAATCAATATAGAGCGTGATTTGCCGGGCAATGATTCGCCCATCACGTAGGACACCGTCTTTGATATAAAATCGTTCCGCCGCCCGCGTCGATGAGACGCGCATTTCCTCCTCACGCGTATAGACGAACTTCACCGGCCGATTGGTCAACATCGCTCCCAGCGTAGCAACCGGCTCCACAATCACGTCGACTTTCCCACCGAATCCGCCACCCACGGTACCTCCGACAAAATGCAGGCGACCAGGTGGGATACCGAGGATGAGCGCGGTATTATCGAGGGAGAAATAAAGGGCCTGGGTATTGGTAAAAACGGTGAACCGGCCATCTCCTTCCGGCTTGGCGATGCATCCGGTTGTCTCCAGCGGAGCGTGTTCGATCGGTGACGTATCCCAACGGCGCTCGATGATCAGGTCGGCGTTGGCAAAGCCCTGTTCAACATCACCGAATCGCACTCGACGGCAATGATGTCCCTCGTAGCGAAAGTAATTGAATCCTTGGCGAGTAACGATTGGCGCACCGGGCTTAAGGGCTGCTTCCATATCGAACACCGCCTCAAGCAATTCGAAGTTCACCTTTACTCTGGAAGCAGCGATCGCGGCAGCTTGCGGGCTCTCGGCCAGAACCGCGGCAATCGGTTCCCCCCAATAAACGACTCGATCGTCCGCCAGGACCGGTTCATCGTTCGGTTCAACACCGATCAACCGTAGAATCGTGTAATAGTTGTAAGGAACTTCGCGGTACGTGATGGCTCGAACAAACCCGGGAGTCCTTTCCGCTTCCGAAAAATCGATGCCCAGAATCCGTGCATGATGATGCGGGCTTCTCACCATCTTCAAATGCAACATTCGCGGAAACGTATGATCCTCGAAATAGACCGTTCGACCGGTCACATGCGATTTTGCATCCCGTCTGGGAGTTGATGCGCCGACTTCGCGCAGGTCCTTTTGATCGACGTCATCATCGAAACGGATGTCTTGAACTGGTAGGAGATTGGCCAGGCGGTTGTTCATCGGTTCTTAGTTGGGCAAATCTTAGACGGACACGTGGGCGCCGTCGCTAGTCTTCGGGGCGTCCTCCTCTTTGATCAGGAAATGTCGTACCACCGGCCACGACCAAAGTTTCGCGAAGCGGCGTCCCTACCATTGATCGAGCGTTTCTCGCCGCAGCCAGAACGGCGTCCACGATCGGCAGATAGCCGGTGCAACGGCACACATTACCGCTGACCGCGACTAGTACCTCTTCTCGGGAAGGAGAGGGATTCCTCTCCAGCAACGCTTTCGTCGCCATGATCATTCCGGCCGTACAAAAACCGCACTGAGTCGCATAGCACTCGACGAACGATTCCTGGATCGGGTGAAGCTTCTCGCCCTCGGCCAGTCCTTCGATTGTCTCAATCGATTTTCCTTTTGCTCGAGTCACCGGTAACAGACAGGCGGGAATCAACTGGCCATCCAATTGCACGGAACAGGCGCCGCATCCTCCCTGTTGGCAGCCATGCTTTAAACCGCGAAGACCACATTTTTCTCGGAGTACTTCCCCAAGCGACATCAAAGGAGGCGCGAGCACGTCATAGCGTGCGCCATTCACCGTTAAGGAGAAATGCTGCAGGTTGTTCCGGGAGGCCATGATCGGTTTCCAATTGGTGGTTCAGTGGAGGCAGCGAAATGAAACAGAGCGGTTGCATTTATGAATCCACTACCGGCCCCACGCGCCGGGGATGCACATCGACGTAGGTCTTAAGAGTCCGTAGGGACATTTCGTCCCCGAGGGACCGGATGAAAGTAGCCCAGCAGTTTACTGCTGGGAAATCCAGCAAAAGACACGCTCGTCCCGTCAGGGACGATAGAAAGCCTCGGAGCTTGATCTCGCAGGCAGCCATCGATCGTCCTATGCGGGACGTATCGCCTTTGAAAAACGCGACCCAGCACTGAAGTGTTGGGCTACTTTCATGAGGTCCCTCCGGGACTGAATTCACCCATCCGGCGACGCAGCCAACCGATGGGGATCGTGGCGTCTTATATCTAAGCCTATACCCGATCGCGGAAGGATTTTTCATAGCGAGACCAGGGATTGGAGTGCTCGACGGACTTGTACTGGAACCATTCGCTGCCGATACCAAGCGGAAGCGTAAGCATCGGTTTGCGGATGGCAGTCTTGCAATGCTGCTTGGGCGGCAGATTCGACTACTGTGTTGTCCAGATTCGAGCCGCTCAACACGCGTTCGGCCGAACGAGCGCGAATCGGTCGATGATCGACTCCACCAAGCGCGACTCGCGGTTCGCTAACGATACTCCCATCGAATCGCAGCGCTAACGCGACGGTCACGATCGTCCCGGCGTTCAGATGTTTGCGGGCCATTTTGCGAAAGAAAACCTTTCGCGTCGAGTCAACGCTGAAGCGTACGCCGGTTACCAGGACTCCGCTGGTTGCTGATGTCTCGGTCTGGTCACGCAAGAGATAAAACTCATCGAGGGAAACCCGGCGATTTCCATTTGAGGAGGCTAACTCCACTTCAGCATCCAGCGCCAGCAGGAGTGTTGCCAAATCGCCGTAGGGCGGTTTGGCAAAAAGGTTTCCTCCTACCGTAGCGAGGTTCCTGACCGCTGGTCCGCCAATGGCTGCGACAGCGGCTTGGATGTAGTCCTGAGGTAACGCTTCCGCCAATTGACCGATACGAACCATGGCTCCACAGGAAATCTGGTCACCTTCAAGCCTCACCCGGTCCAGCGCCAGTTGATCGAGATCGATGACGGCATCGTAGATATCGATTCCCAGCGTGATCAAAGGCTGAATCAGGGTACCGCCGCCAAAGATCAACGCTTTGCGGCCGGGAACCGAAAGCGCCTCCACCGCTTGGCCGACGGTCTCAGGAATCACCAACTCGGGAAAACTCATGGGGGGAAATCTTCTCGGTGCATGCAACAAGCTAGTGCACGGAGAACGTTGTTACGTGTGCTTACGTAGGTTTGATATTTGGGGGGCAAATAACCTGGCGAAAGCGTCAATTATCGATTATCGATAGTCAACTCTTTTTGTCGGAATTTTCGGCTAAATTGGATCAACTTGTTCCGATGAAGTCTCCCCGTTCCATTTTCCTCTTCTTTCATTTCCTATGAGCGATCTCTCTCAGCTGCTCGCTTTCCGTGAGCAACAGCAAACCGCCGGCGCCCCTTTGCTCCTGGTAACCATCATGCGTACAGCCGGCTCGACCTATCGTAAACCGGGTGCCCGCTTACTCCTGACCCGTGACGGCCAACACGAAGGCACAATCAGCGGCGGTTGTCTGGAGGCGGATCTCTTAGAAACTGCCTGGACGCGCTTAGACACGAACGGGAGTCAGCCGACGCTGATGCGGTACGATACCACCGAGGAAGGCGAGATTCTGTGGGGAACCGGAACCGGCTGCGCGGGACAAGTCGAACTCCTTTTGGAGCCTTTGAGCGTAGGGGCGGATGATCCACTGGCTTTTTTGGCCGAGGGACAGAACAGCGATGAAGAAGTCGCCATCGTAACGGTCTTGGACCATCGCGCTTCGGTTCCGACCGCGCCTGGCGACATACAAATACCTGCACTCGGTACCAGGCTTTGTCTGCGTCGCAGCAGGTCCGCGTATCCGAAAGATTTGCCGGACCAGGTTGCCGCCGGACTCCGGCATCACGCCGAACGCACGATTGCCAAAAAGCGATCTTCCATTGTGCGAGCCAAGCTTCAAGGTGGCGCGGAATTGGAAGTCGCGTGCGAATTTGTACCGGCGCCACCGCATCTTTTTGTCTTCGGTACCGGCCGCGATGCGTTGCCGATCGTGCGGCTAAGCAAAGGCTTGGGCTGGAAAGTTACAGTAGCAGGCAAAAAAACAACCGCCGGAGCCGCGACGCAGTTACGGCAATTAGCGGACTCGTTCTTGCCTGCGGAAGAGGCGCTGGCTCAGGTCAAAGACGATTCTTTAGTCTTGGTAATGAGCCATAATTTCCTTGGCGATCTAGCGGTTTTGGAAGGCTTGGCCGGACGTTCGGTACGATACATCGGATTGTTAGGGCCGAGAGCGCGCCGGGAAAAACTGATGAGCGAGCTGGAGCACAACCAGGCCAGCTGGGATCGCGAACAGACGGACCGGCTGCACGCGCCAGCCGGCCTCGACATCGGGGCCGAAGGTCCGGCCGGCATTGCTTTATCGATTGTTGCGGAAATCCAAACCGTACTCGCGGGACGATCGGCGAGACCGCTGCGATTCTGTGAAACGCCGATCTACGCCGGCCAATCCGCCATCTCATGATAGCGGCATCGATCGGGCGGTAGGCGCCAGTCTATCGTCGTATATGTAGCTACGGCGTGGCCGATGCCGGTGTAAAAGGTCGCCCATAATACGGCGTGGCCGTCGCAATGTTCGTGGGCTCGCAAAGTCTCGCGCAGACCGGTGAAGGCCGCCGGGGGCACCCACCGGCCTTCATCGATGCGATATCCTCCCCGGAAAGAAAAGGCTGCAACCGGGCTGGTATCCCGCAGTGCACATCGCGGTGCAGGGGCGGAAAATTCCGCCACGATAAAGCGTCTGATGAACGGGCGCAGAGCTGGGCCGGGAATCTGCTCAAAAACGTGCATTCTGCTGCGAGCATCTACCGGCATGCTCGCGTCTCATTTCTCGATCAAGAAAGACAATCGCTCGTCTGCCATGGTCGGCCCCACTTCGACAATTTCGTAATCGGCGAGATCGTTCTGCCGGAATGGGTCGTCCGCCAATATGGCATCTAGCTGGCCGCGTTCGATGGCCGCGGCGAGAATGAACCCGCCGGCACCGGAGCGCTGTCGGCCCGATATCAGAAAAGCGCCGGCAGCATAGTTTTGGCGAAGCCATGCCCGGTGGGCTCCAATATGTTTATCAACTTCACTCGGTGGTCGTTTGTAACGAGAAATTAGTGCGTACATTTGTCTTCCCTTTCCAGAGCTCGGATAACATGACAACTAGATGTCGTCACGAAACTTCTCGGCCGGAAAGCGACAAACGGAAACCGTGATCCTCAAAATCGGGATTCAGGAATGCGCGAGAGAACGCGAAGACCACGAGATTAGGAGAAACCAAATATATGCTTCTACTTGGCTGTATCGCCGACGATTTTACCGGCGGAACCGATCTCGCCAATAATCTGGTCAAAAGCGGTTTTCGAACGGTGCAAACGCTTGGTATCCCGCGCGAGCCCGAAGCGGCGATCGGCTCTGATGCCGTGGTTGTGGCCCTGAAGACGCGTACCTGTGCGCCCGAGGAGGCGGTGCGGGAATCGTTGCGGGCACTGGAATGGTTGCAAACTTTAGGGTGCAAACAATTCTACTTCAAATATTGCTCGACCTTCGACTCCACGCCTCGGGGCAACATCGGCCCGGTGATCGACGCATTGCTTGCAGCGCTCAGCAGCAATTTCACTATCGCCTGTCCCGCTTTCCCCGACAACGGGCGCACCGTTTATCGCGGTCACCTCTTTGTTCACGACGTACTACTCAGCGAGAGCGGGATGCAGAATCATCCGCTGACGCCAATGACCGATCCGAATCTGGTCCGCTTCCTCTCTACCCAAACTTCATCCCAAGTTGGCTTGATTCGGTTTGATCGCATCGGCCAAGGTCCGAAGGCGGTGGTCCGGGAAATTCAGAAATTGCGTCAAGCCAATGTCCGAATTGCGATCACCGATTGCCTGAGTAACGCCGATCTTGTCGTGGTTGGGGATGCGGTTAAAGCGCTTACTTTGGTAACCGGCGGGTCCGGTTTAGCTTTAGGGCTCGCGGCGAACTTCGGGCTGAGCGTTGCCGCTCCGGTTTCAGTTCCGGCTTTTCCGGGAAACCGGGCAATACTAGCGGGAAGCTGCTCGAAAATGACGCTACGCCAGATTGAACACGCAAAACCCACCTGCTCGCATCGCCAGATCTCTGTAAAGAGTCTGGCGGAGGATTCTGACGCAGTGATTGGCGAGGTTGTGTTGTGGGCAAAAGAGATGCTGGGCAAACCAAAGCCGCTCCTGATTTACACCAGCGAGAGGGTGGAGGGACTGACGAAAAGTCAAAAGGAACTCGGCATCGAAAGAAGTGGCTCACTTTGCGAAGATGCTCTCGCCCAAATTGCGTCATCATTGGTCAAGAACGGAGTCACTCAGTTGATCGTGGCCGGCGGCGAAACCTCGGGCGCAGTGGTGAAAAAATTAGCAATCGATCTGCTGAAGATTGGACCGGAGATCGATCCGGGTGTGCCCTGGACTCTGGCCATTGGTTCGGGAAAACAGCTGGCGCTGGCACTAAAGTCCGGAAATTTCGGTAGCGAAGATTTCTTTACCAAAGCTTGGGAGCAACTTTCATGAACCCAGAAAACAAGACTCGAGAACGCATCGTTGAAATAGGTTCCAGTCTCTACCGTCGCGGACTCAGTCCGGGAAGCAGCGGTAATATCAGTGCTCGGGTCGAAGATGGTTGGATTTTGACTCCAACGAACTCTTGTCTCGGTGAGCTGGATCCAGCGACGTTGGCAAAACTGGATTGGAATGGGAAGCATCTTTCCGGCGAAAAACCGAGTAAGGAATATTTTCTCCATCTCGCTATGTACGAGAATCGAGCGGAGAGCGGCGCAATTGTTCATCTGCATAGCAGCTACTCGGCCGCGGTTTCCTGCTTGGACGAACTCAATCCGACCAGCTGTATTCCGCCGATAACGCCCTATTTCGTCATGCGGGTTGGCCGGCTACCTTTGATTCCATATTTCCGGCCCGGTGATAAAGCGCTCGCGTTGGAAATCGCCAAGCACGCCTCCCAGCACGCTGCCGTTCTGCTGGCAAATCACGGTCCGGTTGTTTCCGGAAAAGAGCTCGATTCCGCAATGTACGCCATCGAAGAATTGGAGGAAACGGCGAAGCTGATGTTATCTCTGCACGGACACAAAATTCGAACCCTGACGGAATCCCAGATTCAGGAGTTGAGAGAGAGCTTTGGCGCGGTGTGGTGAAATCTGTGGAAACCGCGAATAAATGCTAGTCCAGGAATGCCGACGACTTCCACGGAAATTGAAACCACGAATGCACGCGAATAGACACGAATAAACCGATCTCATTCGTGTTCATTAGCGTCTATTCGTGGTTAAAATTCTCCCAGCCAAAAATTCGAAACCACGAATGCACGCGAATAGACGCGAACAAACCGACCTCATTCGTATCATTTAGTGTTTATTCGTGGTTAGGAAAGGTTTATGCCGAAATTTGCCGCGAATTTGTCCTGGCTTTACCAGGAATTGCCGTTTCTCGACCGTTTTGAGGCTGCCGCCGAATCCGGTTTCACAGCGGTAGAGTTTCTGTTTCCCTATCAATTCCGTCCGGCAGAGATCTCGAGCCGGTTGCAAGCGACCGGGTTGACCACAGTGCTCTTTAATTTACCGCCGGGAGATTTTGCCAAGGGCGAGCGAGGAATTGCAGCGCTACCCGGAAGAGAAAAAGAATTCCGCGATTCGGTTCACCGGGCGCTCGAGTACGCGAATGTTTTGGAAGCGCCTCGCTTGCATGTGATGGCTGGAATAACCGAAGGGATCGAACCGGAAAAGGCTCGGGCAACATTCCTGTCCAACCTCGAGTTTGCGCTTGGTCAAGCTGGGGATCTGGATCTTCTCATCGAGCCGATCAACAATCGTGATTTCCCCGGTTACTATTTGACCACGATTGAGCAAGCTGCCGCGATCTGGGAGGCAGTGAAACACTCGCGCCTCAAAATTCAGTTCGATTGGTATCACGCTCAGATCATGGGTGGTGACTTATGCCGGCGCGTCGAGCGTTTTCTCGCGCATATCGGTCACATTCAGGTAGCCGGAGTACCTGATCGCAGTGAACCCGATCGCGGCGAGGTGAATTTTGCGCACCTGTTCCGCTTGGTCGACAAACTCGGCTACGAGGGCTGGATCGGTTGCGAATACAAGCCGGCAGGTAAGACGGAAGACGGACTGACCTGGGTGCACCCTTACCGGGCTATCCGAAATGACAAATAACCATCCATTCCGGACAGATCGTTTTGGTGGGCGATCAATTTGAGCTTGACCAATGTTGCCCATGGGCAACATTTAAGACATGAAAGATTCTTCTCTGATCCTTCAGTTTGATCGGCCTCCAACCAAGGCCGATTATCGGCGTTATCAGGCACTGGTTACCGATATTGGGCGCCATCTGGCTTTGGTCGGCCGGGCCCTGTATCGCTTGGGTGGAGCGCTGAAAACCATCCGTGACGAACAGCTTTATCGCTGTGGCGGCTATGCCACTTTCCAGGATTTCTGTTCGAAGGAGCTCGGCCTGGCACGAGAATACATATTCCGCACGATCCAAGCCTATGATATCCTCTGTAACCTCCTGACAGCCGGGGTATCCCAAATTGAGCTTCCCGCTACCGAGCGCGTCTGCCGAGAGTTGGGTTCGGTCCCAAGCGAGTTGCGGGCAAAAGTTTGGAAGCAGGCACGCCGTCTGGCCGAAAAAGAGGGCCGACAACCCGATGGCCGTTGTGTCAAGGAGGCAGCTGCACAGGTGATCGGCTCACCTGAAGCCAAAGAGCGTCAAGTCCGCGAATTCGTTCAGAAGTTCGAAAGCGTCGCCCGTTCGCTGCAAGTCGACCTGGCGTCCCACTCGCTCTCCGAAAATGATCGGGTTCGACTTAAAGCCACCCTCGACTCGATCGGAAGCGCTGTCGCCACTTTGCAAAAACAACTCTAGCAACATAACGTTCTTCAGGAAAATGACGCCACCGGATCACTTCCGGAGCCAATCTGGAAATGGTTCGGGAACATGAGGCGATCATCCTGTAAAAGGACTTCGAACATAGGGGTCGTCTTCGCCATCTTCTCCATAAAGGGATAAACTTTGGCGATAACGGCCGGCGGTACGACAGCTTGCACATCTTCGACGCGTCGACCGAGCAGCTTCTGGTTCACTAAGGCAATATTCGATAAATCAGCATTTTTCCTAAGCCAATCGGCGATTTCATTTTCGGTCGAAGCCTGTTCGACGATCTTGAATAGGCTATCTTCAGTTACTCCGATTCCATCGAGCAGCACGAGACTCAAGCCGGGCAAGAGCTGGCTGCTTCCGCGAAGGGAATAAGTGCCGATTTTTCCACCGGAAAGTTTCGCCCGGAATTTGTCGATCGTGCGCGGCATGATGAACAGGCCCTCCAATTTTTCATAAGGGCTGCGTGGTGGATGCGTCGTTAGGTCGAGAGGAACCATGTCAAAAGGAGCTAAGAGTTAGGAGCTAGAATCTAGAATTTGGTTGCCTGCAGGATGTCGCATCTTTGGAGTGTTGCACGCTTTCTGTGGGGAGAACTCGCTTTTTTATCACACCCGGCTCCTCGATTCCGGCTCCTGGCTTGACCGTTCGCCTGAACTGTCCACCTGTATCTGACCTGTATGTCCACCAAACCAACCATTACATTCAACGACGGCAACGTGGCTCCCCAGCTTGGTTTCGGCGTCTGGCAAGTACCAAATGCCGAAGCGGCACAAGTCGTCGGAACCGCCATCGCAACCGGTTATCGCTCGATCGACACTGCAGCGATCTACGGCAATGAAACCGGCGTCGGAACGGCGGTCGCTGCCGGCTCGGTTCCGCGCGCAGAACTATTTATTACGACAAAGCTATGGAATGATCGGCACACCGCGGCCCGCCGGGGGTTCGATGAAAGTCTGAGGCGGCTGCGACTCGATTACATCGATCTTTACTTGATCCATTGGCCGAAGCCCCGGCAAAATGCGTACGTTGCGGCTTGGCAGACGATGGTGAAGCTGAAGGAAGAGGGACGAGCCAGATCGATCGGTGTATCCAATTTTACGGTTTCAAATCTGAAACGTATTATCGATGCGACCGGGGTCGTGCCGTCCGTCAATCAAATCGAGTTACATCCGCGCTTCCAGCAACAGGAGTTGGTAGCTTACCATGCGGAGCACGGAATCATCACAGAGTCGTGGAGTCCGCTCGGCCAAGGCGCCATTTTGCATGATCCCACTCTCAGAGGATTGGCCCAAAAGCATGGCAAAACGCCGGCACAGGTAGCCATTCGCTGGCATCTCGATCGTGGGTACATTGTGATCCCGAAATCAGCGACCCCGTCGCGAATTCTTGAGAATTTCGATGTATTCGATTTCTCTTTGGACGTCGATGATCTTGCGAGGATCGCGGCACTCGATCGTAAGGATGGCCGGATTGGCCCTGATCCGGAGACCGCAAATTTTTGACCTGAATAGTGCGGATACCACAATTCACCGAATATGCAGGTTCGATGCGCCAATCCTAATCCGCGCGATTCACGTGGTCTGCGGATGTAGATCGGAAGCCGCCCGGAATCTCGCTTATTCAGCGGGTGCCTGGATTCTCATCCGGGCCTTGTTAACAAACGCCGTGCATCTGCCGATGGCGGGACTCGAACCCGCACGGCCCTTTCGGGCCAACGGATTTTAAGTCCGTTGCGTCTGCCATTCCGCCACATCGGCGCGCGAGCAGAACCGAATGAAGCCGCGCACCGCTGGACTGGCAAGCGCAATTTGTTTCCGCGAATCAGACGGGTGCGATTTTTGGAGTGACGCGACCGCGCTCAACCGGTCTGACGTTTTCAGTAGTCTCGGATTTTGTCCGACCCAATTGATGATTGGGTTGATAG
This sequence comes from Chthoniobacterales bacterium, assembly GCA_035710445.1. Lineage (GTDB taxonomy): Bacteria > Verrucomicrobiota > Verrucomicrobiia > Chthoniobacterales > JAFAMB01 > DASTDH01. The sequence goes on along the minus strand of DASTDH010000105.1, from coordinate 7,504 downwards.
ATCTCGGTTCGAAAAATCGGGATCTCCTTCGGTGCTTCGATCCCTATCTTTACTGCGTCACCGTCGATCCGAGTGACCTTTATATGGATCGTATCACCGATTACGATACCCTCATTTACCTTTCTCGATAGAATTAACATCCTTTGTTATTCCTGGTTGTTTTTTATCTGGGGGCCCAGAGTTTTGCTTAGGGCAGAGCGTCTGCGAACAGCGATCTGCTATTAGGTTTCATACGATTGAGGTCGCTTCTGATAAGAAACGGACCTTGAGTTCCTGATTTTGTCTGAGACGCTCCTGCATCCGTCCGCTGAGTCGCTCAACTTCCGCAAAAAGCGCTTCCAGCAACGGCTGGACGTATTCGGGAAATCCGTGCACGATTTCGGCCGCATCGGCGTCTTCGCGCAGATTCAACCCGGCGGCGGTCTCTCGCAGGATTAGCTCTCGGCTCTGGGTGCACCGGGAGATCAGCCGCAGTTGCCCGCGGATCTGGTCCTCGACACGCTCGTTTCCTCTGGGATCGCGCTGGTACAAGAGCTCGGTCTGTTGGTTTAGCAAGCGAATCAGTCCTCCCTTTTCTTGAAGCTCATCCCTCAAGGAGTCGACGAGCTGGTCCCATTCTAATTGCGTTTCCATGTAATTAACGATCAAAAAATGAGTTGCTCAAGCGAGGAGATTGAGGACATACGAACGCAATTGGGCGACCGTCTGCGTGTGAATCTGGCAAATTCGCGACTCAGTCAGACCGAAAGCGGTCGCGATATCGGCCAGTTTCATGCCCTCGTAATAGTACATGGCCAGAACTCTCTTGGGTACGTCGGGAAGTTGCTTGATGCGCTCGGCAATCAGCTCAGTTAACTCTTTGCGTTCCAGACTCTCGAAGGCAGAAACCCCGGTGTCGTCGGGAATGATTTCATGCAGCGAATGCTCGTTCTCTTCCCATTCTTCCGGAACGTCGAGGGAGATAATCTTGATTGGACGCACCTGATCCATGAGCGCGTTCAGTTCGGTCTCGCTGATATTCAATTCTTCACAAAGCTGTTCTGGACCGACGGCGCATCCTTGCTCCTGCTCGATTCGAGATATGAGCGTACCAAGTTGCTTGGCCTTGGAGCGTCCCGATCGAGACATCCAGTCCATTCGCCGTAACTCATCCAGAACGGCTCCTCGAATCCTCATGGAGGCGTAGGGGATAAAGCTTTTGTTCTTGGTCTCGCGAAAATTCTGAGCGGCAGCGACCAGGCCGGTCACACCAACGCTATAGAGGTCTTCGATTTCGATTCGCGCCGGAAGTTGGCGCTTCATTCGATCGACGATGGATTTAACCAGGGGTAGATGATTTTCGAGTAAGGACTCAAAATTGGTAGGCGATGAGGGGCACGGGCCGACGTCCTGATTCGGGGTATACTCGACAATCTCAGCAGCTATTGGCTCGGCTATCATTGGCATGGATTTTGTATGAACCCCGCCAAAAGCACGGCCCATGCCACCGACACCAAATTGAAAATGTCATACACGTAACATATTCTTAATGAACATGTTACGCTTTAAATCCGTCATCGGGCAAAGCGGATTGCAAAATGCGGTTAAACGGCAACTTTTGCCTATCTTCGAGGGTAAGCCCCAAAAACAGAATTTGCCTAGGCAAAATTTGCCTATCAGGAATTACCCTTATTTCCTAGTAGGGATTAGGCCGGAATCGCGACGGATTCTTTCGGCGGAATCGGCAAATAGTAGCTATCCCGTTGCACCGGTTCCCGGCGTGCTTCGCGTATCACCTGTTCCAGCGACGCGACCGTTTGCTCCTGCGGAGTCGTGGCACCAGCCATATGGAAGATTTTCTCTTCCATCAAAGTTCCATGGAGATCGTCGACGCCATAGCTCAGGGAGATTTGAGCCAAGGGAAGAGACATCGCTACCCAGTAACCGGTGATATGATCGAAATTGTCGAGATAGATTCGGCTCACGGCCAACGTCCGGAGCTGGTCGAGCGCTGAAGCCGGGCGCACATAGGCCAACTCGGTGGTTTGCGGGACGAAAGCGAACGGCACGAATCCGGTAAAACCGTGGGTCTGGTCCTGCAATTCTCGAAGCTGGCGTAGATGATCAACCCGCTGTTCGGGAGACTCGATGTGCCCAAACAACATCGTACAGGTGCTCCGTTCACCCATGCCGTGCCAAATCCGGTGCACCTCTTTCCACTCTTCGGCGGTTTCCTTGCCCCGGCAAATCCGGTCTCTAATCTCAGGATCGAATATTTCGGCCCCCCCACCAGTCAATGAGTTAAGGCCGGCTTTCCGCAACGTTTCTAAAGTATCGGGTATCGGCGACTTGAAGATCCGTTCAGCTAAATGTCTTATTTCGATTGCGGTAAACGCCTTGAGGTGAAGGTCAGGGTCCAGGGCGCGAAGCGTCTCCAGAAGCTTGATATACCATTCCGCTGGCAGAGAAGGGTGGAGACCTCCGACCATATGAATCTCGGTGATTCCTTGCTCCAGGGCGTTTCGCGCGGCACTCTCGATCTCCGGGATCGCCATCTCGAAGGCGTGCGGGTCACGTTTACGGGCGCCAAAAGCGCAAAACTGGCAGGAAAGCACGCAAATATTGGAATAGTTAATATAACGGTTGAGGATATAGGTCGCGCGGTTGCCGTTTTTGCGCTCTCGCACGATGTTGGCGATTTGGCCGAGGGAATTAAGATCGTTGGATCGAAACAGACTAAGAGCCTGCTGCTCGCTGATCCGCTCTCCATTGAGGACTCGCTCATGAATATCGCGAAAGGCTGGAGAGATCAGCCGAGAGTTTGTGAAATTTTTCACAAACCGAGTTTTACACACAACCAACCGTCCGGCAAGCAAACTCCCCTGGCTGCGCCCGTTCGCCGCAACTCTTATTTGCTCCGTCGGTTCATTCGAATACGATGAGCCTCGCTTTGAAGCCTGCCGTTAGCTACATGTCATCATCGGAATCTGATCAACCCGAAATCGAGTGGATGCGTCGGATCCGCGAAGGCGACATGGAAGCATTCAGGTTACTGGTTGAAACTCATCAATCTCGGATTGTCGGCACCATCAGCAAGATGCTGGGGTCCGATGTTGAAGCCGAAGACCTCGCCCAACAGGTTTTTATTCGCGTCTGGCGGTCAGCGCCGCGATACAAGCCGACGGCCAAATTCACCACCTGGTTGTTTCGCATCACCCGAAATCTGGTCTTTAACGAAATGCGGCGAAAGCGGCATTTTGTCGACCACACCGATGACCTCGCGGAACCGGTTGAGCGCAAGGAGAAAGGACCCGATCAAGCACTCCTGGAAGAGGAGCTGCAGACGGCGATCCAAGACGCTATCAGCAAGCTGCCGGATGCACAGCGACTGGCGATCGTCTTGCGAAGATATGAAGAGCTGCCTTACGAAGAAATCGCCAAGGTCATGGGCACAACTGTTCCCGCCGTCAAAAGCATTCTGTTTCGAGCGCGAGCCGAGCTTCGCGAACGACTAGCAAAATACCTGGAATAGGAGCCGGCAGCCTGGAGACAGGAGACAGAATGCATGTCTTGTTTCCTGCTTCTACCTCCTGACTCCCGACTCCCGGCTTCCGGCTTCTGGCTCCTGACTTCCGGTCGCCCGTATTTCTTCAAAGGCCTTACCCAGATGCCTCAGCGTCTCACTGGGGATCATCGATTCCTCCGACTCATCGCGCAGGCTCAGCTCTGCAGCCCGCCCACAGAGCCAGGCCCCAAGCCGGGCCGCATCGTAGGGGGCAATGCCACGCCCGAGGAGCGCCCCGCATACACCGGTGAGAAGATCGCCGGAACCGCCGGTCGCCATGCCAGGAGTCCCAGTCGAATTGTACGATAACGGATAGCCTTTCTGGCCGACCAATGTCCTGGCCCCTTTGAGCAAAAGGGTTATCGGGTATTCACTTGTAAATCGCTCTACGATCTCTACCCGCGACAAATCCTTTGTCGAAAAGAGTCGGCTCATCTCCCCCGGATGCGGCGTTAACAGTCGAGGTCCAGCTAAACGTGAGAGCGTTTCTGGATGCTCGCTGATAATATTCAGTGCGTCGGCATCCACCACCATTGGATTGGCAAAGTCTCGGACGATCTGGAGCACCTGTTCGGTACGCGCCCGCCCTAGACCGGGGCCGATCGCGATGGCATCAAGCCGATCAGATAAAGCTTCACGAAGATCTGCCACCGGTCTAACCATCACTTCGGTTTCCGCCTTGGCCGCCAGGATGGAGTAGACATCCTCGGTTGCGTAGAGAGTAACCAGTCCGGCGCCAGCTTTTAACGCCGCTTTCGAAGCCAACGCTCCTGCCCCAATGAACCCGCGCGACCCGGCAATGATCCCAATTCGTCCGAAATCGCCCTTATGCGAGTCGAAAGGGCGGCGCTTTACCAGGCTGTACAGAGTGTCCGGATCGGTCAATCGGCTGCGACCTTGAACAAGTGGCGCCCGTTCCGCCAGAGCGGCCAGTTTGATGACGAAAATTGCACCGACAATGTTGGCAGCTGCGTCCAGGAAAAGGCAGCTTTTCGGAAATCCCACCGTCAGGGTTACATCGGCAACCACTGCGTCTGGATCGATAGCGGAATCGCTCAGACCGGTCGGAATGTCCACCGCATAGGTTCGCGCATTCCAATCGCCGCGCAGACGATTCATCTCGGTCGTGAGCTGTCGATACCGATCACTCAAACCGGGCCGGGCGCCGACTCCCAACAACCCATCCAGCAACACAATCGGTCTCTGACTGTCAGGCCTGAGTGGTAGCGATGGCGCGGTTACGAATGACGTCGCCAGAGTGTTCCACTTCTTTTTTGGCAACCAATCGAAATCGTCGACTGGATTTGTCATGCGCGCCGTGACCGGCCAGCCCGAGCGGTGCAACGCGGAAGCAGCAATGATGGCGTCGCCAGCGTTGTTTCCTTTGCCAAGATAAACGAAGCAAGTTCCTGCCACCGGCTCGAGCTGCAAAATTTTGTGACCGATACCGAGCCCAGCCAAGTCCATTAACTCCTCCTGTCCGACGCCTTCGGCGAAGGCATGTTTTTCCAGCTCTTGGACTTCCTTCGAGGTCAGAATGAGGTTGGACATGGTATTTGACCATGCAGCGACATAGACGGTTGTAAAGCTGCAGCAAGGCTGCCTATCGGATCGCTCTTGCACTCGTCCTTGTCCTCGCACTCCTCCTCCTCGTACTCTATGAGAACTACCCGACGGCCGACCTATCTGTGGTTTCTCGGACGGCTGGGTGCGGTTTGAGCTCTAACGTTTGGGGTGGCTTCGATTTCGCGGACAGGTGCTAAGCTAGGAAGCGACCGTGAACGAAAAGCAATCAGCAAGTCAACCGAAGCAACGTCGCCGCTATTATGACGAAGAGTTCAAACGGAATGCAGTGGAGTTACTGGAGCGGGGCGAGCGTTCGGCGGTGCAACTGAGCCGGGAGCTTGGAATCTCCGACTGCGCTCTGGGTAAATGGAAACGGCAGTACGGCCAAGAAGCGCACAACAGCGGCCAGGCCGAGCAAAGCCGCATTGCCCAGCTGGAGCGCCAAGTGGAGTACTTGAGCCGGCAACGGGACATTTTAAAAAAAGCCTTAGCCATCTTAGGCCAGGAACCAAGCGACTCTACCAAGTGATTAAGAGCTTACAAAAGGGGGGCTCGGGCTACAGTCGCAGCGAAAGCTGTCGCGCCCTGGGCGTCAGTCGCAGCGGTCTGTACGCTCAGTTGAGCAAGCCCCAGCGCCCTCGAGCGGTTCAAGACCGGCAGCTGAGCCAAGAACTCTGCGCACTCTTTACTCAGAGTCGAGAGACCTACGGCTCGCGCCGGCTCCAACACATGCTGGCGCGCCAAGCTATCCGCTGCGGCAGGAACCGGATCTTACGGCTGATGAATGAGCTTGGGCTCCAAGTCGTCCAAAAACGCCGCTTTCGTCCCAGAACTACCCAGAGCCGACACCATGAGCCCATCGCTCCTAATCGCCTTAAGCAGTTACCCGCTCCGCCCAGCGCGCCCAACCAGATCTGGTGCGCCGACTTGACCTATCTGCCTTCTCAACAAGAGGGTTGGCTCTATCTGGCCGCCGTACTGGATCTGTGTTCCAAACGCCTAGTGGGCTGGAAACTCTCTTCTTCTTTAGCTACTCCGCTGGTCAAGGAGGCTTTCCTGCGCGCGGTGAAACTTTGGTCCCTCGGTCCCCAAATTCATCACTCCGATCGCGGCGTGCAGTACGCTGCAAGCTCTTTCCACCAACTGCTCCATTCCCATCAAGTCTTGCCTAGTATGAGTCGCCAAGGCTGTTGTTACGACAATGCCGCCATGGAAAGCTTCTGGGCCACGCTTAAAACAGAGTGCTTCTACCATCAGATCCCTTTAAACCTCCAGCTCGCTCAAGCGATCCTCTTCGATTATATCGAGACCTTTTACAACCCTCAGCGCCTTCACTCCGCTTTGGGCTACCTTTCACCCCTGGAATTTGAAAACCTTGTGATCTCCCAACAATCCAACAAAACTTAAACCAACGACCTGTCTACATTTTCGAAGCCAGATCAGTTTCGAGTAGGAGCACGAGGACGAGGGCGAGTCAGGACCCCTAACGGGCCGGCGTGACAATCTTCATACGAATATTAATATCGTCGCCGACAGCCTGAGAAGCTTCCACCAGCGCATTCCAACTCAACCCAAAGCTCTTCCTTTTCAGACTGGCAGTAATCTTCCAATGCAGGCTCTCGGGCGCATCGTTTTTTGCCGATAGCAACTCGACATGGAGCAGGACGGGCCGCGTGGTCCCATGCATCGTCAGATTGCCATGCACATCGGCCGTCTGTTCACCGGTTCGGTCCACGGATGTGCTCTTAAACGTGATCGTAGGGAACTTCTGGACATCGAAAAATTCGGCCGAGAGCAAGTGATGGTCACGATCCTTGATTCCAGTATCAATGCTCTGGACTTGAATGGTTGCCTCTACACTCGATCGCTCGGGCTGCTCCCGATTGAAAATCACGGTTCCAGAAAAATCGCTAAATTTTCCGGTGACGCTGCCGGCAAAATTGCGAACTTGGAAGCTTAATTCGGAATGAGCAGCATCCAGCGTATACTGTTCGGCTGAAACAACGATGTTGGCGGACACCAGCCACAACAGCAGGGAGCTACCGGTTTTCATTGCGTCGGCGGTTCCAGCATACAGACAGAGTCGGTCCCGATTTATTTCGATCAAGATGAGAAAACCCGTTCGGTATGGCTACCCAACGGGTTTTCTCGGTTACGGGGGGAAAATGCTTCGCTCTTTTTTAATTCGCTAAAATTAGACTTTGGTCTTGAAATCTTTGCCGGCGACGAATTTCACGGTTTTGGATTTGGGAATTTTTATCTGCTGCAGAGTCTTTGGATTGACCCCCTTCCGCGCCTTCCTTTCGACCACCTTAAAGGTTCCGAATCCCACCAGCTGAACTATTTTGTCTTTTTTGACACCGGCCTTGATGGCGTTAATCACAGCTGTTACCG
>DASTDH010000104.1:0-5331 GCA_035710445.1 Chthoniobacterales bacterium | reverse complement strand
GCAGATCGTCTGTCTTCGGATCGCGAATTGGTCCGCTTGCCATATAAGTTGCCTCCAATCGTTTAGTTCAAGCAGTTGTTGAAACGCAGTCTGACGGCCAACGGCAAGTTGCTGAGAGGAACGAGCCTGACCGAATCAATAACGTCCGACATGTCAACATTGACGAAATGTCGTGCAGAACGGCGGTTCCTCCGCCGAGGACCAAAAATACACAAGAGCGGCCATCTTCCCAGCCGGAGCCATCGGCGAATGCTCCATGGACCAGAACCACGTTCTTGATGCCGGTTGGCGACGCCCAGCTGCAGTCCTCTCCAGCAGCAAAATCGCGCCCATCAGCGTAGCAGCGAGCGCTACAACTCCGGAAAGTTTGTTCATGGCACTCTCCTCTCCAGTTTGGGTTCAATGAATCATCAAGGTTGATGTCTTGCTGTTGTGGTCGGCTACCGTTCACGCACTCATTGTCGCCGGGACCCGTCCGCGGGGTAAATACACGATAGTGGTTCGCGCTTCACTCAAAAGTGGCTAGCTGGAGTCACGATTGGGGGACTCGGGATTATTCCGAAGTGAGATTCGCTTTCGGCCGTATCGCAACGCGTCGACGGACCATGCGCCTGGACCGAGCGACGCTAAGCCTATCCCGATGGCGGCAGCGAGTAGGTTTCCCGCAGTCTCCCGGCCGTGAAGAAGCCCCGGGATCTGGAGAAAAGCGGCCATCAGACCGGCGATCGGAGTCCAGAACCCGGCCAAGAGGGACAACCCCAGAGCAACGGCGGCTATTTGAATTGCACCAAGGCCGAAGTGAACAGACTGGAAGGTTTCGAACCCACTTCGGATCATGTAGGCCCCGATTGCTACTCTCAGAGCCACAAGCCCGGTGCCAGGCCAGCCGTTCGGGAAAGTTGAGTAGAGGCGCTGCAACACTTTCTCCGGCGTCTAAGGTACCGGATTGGTGTCGTCCTTTGAACCCCAAAGTTGGCCTGCGTTTTCACTCTTTCGGGTAAATCTACAGCTCTATGATGCCCCGCCGGAGCCCAATCGTCACCGCGTGAGTGCGGTCATTCGCATGTAGTTTCGTGAGGATGTTTTTTACGCGGCTTTTTACGGCGTCTTCCGTAATCGAGAGTTGGTAAGCGATCTCCTTGTTGGCGCACCCATTCGCCAAGAAGCGAAGCACATCTACCTCACGAGAGGTTAACGCGTCCTCCGCGGAGTAGGTGGCCACTTCGGCCGCCACCGCGGGCGACATCATCTTTTGACCGGCGTGGACTGCGCGGATTGTTGCCAGCAAGTCCTTGTGGAGAAGGTTCTTCACCAGATAGCCTTGAGCTCCGGCTTTCATAGCCCGAAGTACCTGGATATCGCCTGAGTACGTGGTCAGAATAATGACGCGCGCTGCGGGCTGCAATTCGCGAATCGCCATAAGCGCATCAATGCCACTCATTGCCGGCATCTGCAGGTCCATCAAAGTGATGTCTGGGTTATGGGCTCGGAACTGCTCGACACCCTCACGACCATCGGAAGCTTCGGCGACAAGTACGATGTCCGGGTGGTTGGCCACGAGTGCCGCGACGCCGAATCGGAGGAGCGGATGATCATCAACGACCAGGAGTCGAATGGGTCTCGGGTCCGGCGGAGGCCACAAGGTTTCGGCGGATTCCGATTTCATCGTTAACCTCGTATTGAGTCCGGCGAATCGTCGTCGGAGGTCCTGTAAGCGATGGCCCCAGGAATAGTCACCTCGACTTCTGTCCCATTATTGACTTCGCTCCAGACCTCGAACTGGCCCCCGATACTCTTCGCACGCTCCCTCATACCAGGGAACCCCCAATGCCCGTCGCGCGCACCCCTGGCGAGCAGCTTCGGATCAATTCCAATCCCATTGTCGCGAATCCGCAATCGCAGCATGCGATCGTCGTAGGCAATCTCGACCTCTATTTTCCCCGCATGTGCATGACGAAAAGCGTTGCCCACTGCCTCGCGGGTGATTCGATAGAGGTCATCGCGGAGGATTGAATACACGCTGCGCGGAGTGCCTTCGACCACCACGTCGAAGGCAACTACAACTCCATTCGGCTTGCCATGCGCGAGATTCAGACGAAACTCTTCTCCGAGAGCCGTGACCGCGTCAACCAAATCGTCGCTGCTGTTTCTCCCGCTTCGTAGCTCTTGGATGGCCTCACGGCCTTCCGCAATAGCCTCTGCCGCGCTGTCGATCGCGGCTCCCAGCGAATCCCTGGCCTTGATGGGACTTGCGGGCAGCAAGTCGTGAACCGCCTGAAACCGGAGAACAAGCCCCTGAAAACTCTGCAGCAATGTATCATGCAGATCTCGGGCAATTCGTGTCCGCTCTCTCAGCCTCTCGTCGAGACGCATGTTTAGGTCGCTTACAATTTGCAACATGCGGACACGATAGAACCACCATCCCGCTAACAAGACGATGGCGATGAACGTCGTGCGAAACCATAGCGTACTCCAAAACGGGGGCAGGACCTCAATTTCCAGCGCAGCGCCCGGCTCACCCCATGGTCCGTTACTTGTTGCCGCTTGAACTCGAAATTTGTACGCCCGTGCCGGCAGGGTGGTATACGACACTAGACGCTCGCCGCTTGCGACTTCATGCCAGGTCTCGTCCAAGCCTTCCAGTTTGTAACGAAAGCGATTGCCGACCGGGTTCAGGTAGCTTACCGCGGAGAATGTCAATGAGAACGCTGAATGAGCCTGCGAGAGCGCCAAACGACGGGCATAGGAGATTGATTCGTGCAGTGGAGAATCTCCACCGACTGGAGCAGAAATACCCGCTAAGCGCAAATCTGTTAGAACCGCATCTGGTGCGAATGACCCGGGGCGAAGGTTCTCAGGCCGAAAGGCAACAGCACCGGAGAACCCCCCAAAAAACATTTCCCCAGTCACACTCTTAAAGCATGACGACCAGCCCGTTAGGTCGTTGCCTGGAAGCCCGTCGGAAGCCGAGTAGTTACGGAATGTCTTTGTGATTGGATCGAAATCGGATAGGCCTCGATTTGTGCTTATCCATAAGTGGCCTCGCGAGTCCGGTAAGATGCAGGCGATAGCGTTTCCGGCAAGCCCATCTCTTGTGTCATAGCTCGTCGAGGTAGCGGTCGCAGTGTCAAAATGATCAATCCCGTTCGCCGTAGCAACCCAGATTGTCTTCGAATGGTCCAGGAGCACCGCGCCCACGCTGTTGTCGCTTAACACATGCGGATTGCCGATGTTCGCCTTGTATACCGTGAACTTGCCAGTCGCGGGATCAAAATGATGGAGACCTGAATAGTGAGAGCCCAGCCACAGCGTCCCGTCGTCATCTTCTTCTATTGCGACGTAACTCTGGCTCCATCGGTTCTGCCAATTCACCTTGTAGACGTTGAATCTCTCGGTACGCGCGTCGAACCGATCGAGGCCATTTCCCGTGGCCACCCAAAGAGTTCCCGCATGATCAACCAGTAACCGGTGAACATGATCGCTGCTCAGGCTGCCTGGATTATTCGGTTTGTGCCTGAAGGTTTTAAACTGGCCGGTCCTCCGATCAAATCGGTTGAGCCCGTGGCCGAATGTGCCGACCCACAGCGTACCCGAACGGTCCTCTGTGATAGTGATAACCATCGGCTTATCCCCCAGACCGCCAGTAAAAGAACGGTACGTGCCCGCCTTCCGATCAAGGGAGATTAGGCCGTTGTCGTTGCCGAACCAGAGGGTTCCTTCGTGGTCTTGGTAAATGGCGTTTACGAAATCTACGTCGAGGCTGTTAGGATTGCCGGGTTCATGACGAAATTGTTCGAAAAGGGGAGCGCTAGGATTGAAGTGATTCGGACCCTTGGAGTGCAGGCCAGTCCAGATGTTGCCTTCTCGATCCTGATACAAGCAGATGACGTTATCCTCCGCCAAGCTTTCCGGGTCCGACGGATTGCTTGGATAACGAACGAACTGCTGGCGCTGTCTATCAAAGCGCAAGAGGCCAATACCGGGCGAACCCAGCCAGAGGTTCCCCTGCTGATCCTCCAGCATGCCCATTACACCGGTTAGCGAACCTTTGGGGGGATCTTTCGCGTAAAACGAATAGTGTTGCAGGAGGTTCTTCTGTCTATCGAAGACCGCTAATCCATTTTCAGTCGCGTGTAAGATCCAGAGATTCCCGAGCCGATCCTCATAGAAAGAAATCTGAACCCCGTCTCGCAGCGGGATGTGGAAAGTCACTTCCCCGCTTTCGCGATTAAATGCATCCAAGCCTTCACTTGTGCCTACCCAGAATGCGCCTTTCCGATCTTCGCCGGTCCATTCAACGTCGTTGGTGCTCAAGCCTGACGGACTGGCCGCGTCGTGATGAAAACGCTTCATCCTTCCGGTAGACGGATCGAGTCGATACAGGCCGGCCCCGGTCGCCAGCCACATCATTCCGCTTCGATCCTGCGATACGTGAACGACCGTATCACCGAGAGCTGCTTCATTTTCGGGGTCCACCGCGTAGTGGGTAAATGTCTCGGTCCGTGGATCAAACCGGTCCAGGGACTGATCGCATCCGATCCATAGAATTCCTGAACGGTCCTTGAAAAGCGATGTTATGAATGCGCCTCCCAAACTGTTTGGATTCCCAGACTCATGGACAAAAACTTTGAAATTGTACCCGTCGTAACGATCGAGCCCGTATTGGGTGCCGAACCACATGAAACCTCGATCATCCTGGACGATTTGGGCGACCCTGGTTTGAGACAGCCCATCAGCCGGGGAGATGCGAGTAAAGCGAAGGCCGTTAGCATCAGTTATTTGCATGCGTCTTACTGGGGCGTCTTGTCGAGGTTCAGGCGGCGCGCCCACAAGGAGGCTGACTGCCGTACACAACCAAAAAAGCCGCTTTACCGCGAGAACGGTAAAGGCAAACGCCCCTCGTTGTGGGCCGCGCCAATGCTGCACCTTCAGCGGTATCATGGACCCTTACCATTAAACTAGATTTTGCTCGTCCGTTCGAAGGGCCACCGCGTTTGCCGCCACACGCGTCCGAATTTGTTTTGGTTTGCCCAGACCGCCTTGTGACGCCGACTCCTCGCTGCAGCCGGCGCCCCGAATCGACTGGCGGTGTCCCTCTTTTAGCAAAATTTTGGCATCCTAGGAGAACGCCGGGTTCCAGTTGAAACGAGCAGTCAAATGCCTCGCGCAGCCCTCCGAGATGAGTGCGATTTCCGGGCCGCCCGACCGCGGCCACCCCATCGCCGACCTCTGCAGGACATGCCGGGCGAACTTGAACGCCCCGCTTCCCGTCGAAGTCAATCCGTGGTTTTCAACTGGTTAATTTTCGCCGCAATCGTCTTCTCTTCGACC
>DASTDH010000103.1:0-3702 GCA_035710445.1 Chthoniobacterales bacterium | reverse complement strand
AAAATCAGCGCCTGAAGCGCGAGATCGAACTGATGGAGAAGGACCAAGAACACCGCTGCTGTCCCGCGGATAGCAAAGAAACTCCGGCTACAGCCTGAGCAATTGTTCAGAGAGAACGATCGGTCGCTTGGCCATCGTTCTAGTTATCGGTTTCCGGTTGTCGGCAAGCAGATCGACGAGAGTGAGATGGCCTAGGCCAATCCGGGCAACGAGCCTGTGGCGAGCCACATAGACGCCGGCGAAATACTCTCGGAACTCCTGCAGCGTTTCTTTTGGATCCGAATCACTCATTCACTCATTCGACAGAAAACGAGTGTAATACCACCAGCGCCTTGCCGCTTCAGGCTCGATCAGATGCATGGGAATCGTGCAATTGCGGAATTTCTGCCTACTTACTCGGATGCGCCGATCGTCTGATCGAGCACAAAGCAACGAAATCGTGAAACTGTTCGCCGTCGAACCATTTGTAGAAATTGGAAGGCGCGCTATGCGGTCCTACAAAACTGAAGAAGCTGCTGTGTGTCCGGAAGCGCTACTTAGCCATAAAGGTCCATGGCCGATGTGTCTTCCTACAAAAGAAACAGATAAAACCTACTAACTAGAAAAGAAGGCGTACGGCTATTCGAGCAACGGCCTCAGCGATTCAATTTTCAAAACAACCCAAAAAATATTGCATCAGTATGCCTATTTAAGCGACAAAGTCTCGATCCCTCCTAAGCTGAACATGAATCTCAATCTTTCTCCAGCCAGAGAGGATACGATGCTCCGAATCCTAGGAACTCCCGGGTCAAAGACGCAGGAGTGCAACGATCCTACTGGCGATTTTGCCCGACATATCGTTACCCGCAATGTCGGCCCTTTCCAAGTCAGTGGATACGATTTAGCTGTGGATAGCGTCGAGCGCATCTTTACGGAGGTACGGAGGGAGCGGGAAGATGTTTTTAGCGCCGTCAAGACCGAAGGAATGCTGTGCGTGCGACATCGGCGACACAATCCTGCTGTGTTCTCAAACCATAGTTGGGGTTGCGCCATCGATCTATTCTTCGGACTGACGGCGGTAGATCAGGGAGATCCCCGGGCACAGCAGGGCAACGTGGTACTCTTTCCGTTCTTTAACAAACATGGCTGGTATTGGGTTGCGGAGTTTTCGGGTGACTCGGTAGACAGCATGCACTTTGAGCTGGCCGAAGAGACGATTTTGAAGTTAGCGCGGGACGGTAGGTTTGATAGTGACGGCACAACCGAAATGGATCAGGTGAGTGGACTTAGGACCGAACCGCTGCGGAGCGAGCTCCTGGGCGGCGATCCAGATCTCGCAATGGTTGCAAACGGCTCGCGCGTGCTGTTGCAGCAGACCCGGAAAGCAGCCTGGTGTCGCCAACGTTCAGCTGGCATTGAATCGTCTCGGCGCGAGAATTGATTTCGGTCCCGGGGATCGCAATCTTGGATTCTTCGGTCCACAGACCGAGGAGGCGGTCGATGTGTTTCAAGGAAGGGCTGGCGTGGGTGTGGATGGGCAGGTGGGGCGCGAAACTATTGCCGCACTCGACAAAGCTTTGCTGGCAAATGGAGTCAACATCGGAAATGGTGATCGCGATCGTGGGCAAGGACGACGAGAAAATGACCAAAGCGATCCGACGCCGCCTCTTTTCGATTTCGCTGAAGGTCTGCTCGGGGCGGCTCAAGGGATTCCATGGTCGAAAGCGCAGAGGCTACCGGCCTTGGATGAATACTCTGGTGCCGCGCACGGTTCTTGTTACCTTTTCCGTGATTTGACGCGGATGCCGAACAACGTCGCCAGCGCCGTTTTCTATGGTTCTAAACTAGCGATCGATAACGATGGCAGTGGTGGAAACGCTGCCGGCGATTCTTTCCATCAAAATGCGACGACGCTGCACGACGCTCAACGAAGCAGCCTCGATGCCAATCAAGACATTTTCGCTGTTCTGCCGATGGATGCCGATGAAGCCGATCGGGCGCATCGGGACAATCCTTCGATTGCTCTCAAGCACGCTGGTCTGCCGGACTTCGGTCGCGAACTCGGACTTAAGTTGGGCGATTTAGGCGTGGCATTTTGGCGCCGCGCGGGTAGTGGTCCCGTGAACCGTACCTTTTTCATCTACGGGGACAAAGGGCCAGCTAACAAGTTGGGCGAAGGCTCCGTCAGAATGGCGAATGAACTCAGCATTCCCTCGAACCCAAACACCGGAGGTCTCGACGCAGGCGAAGTTGTCGACTTGCACAAGGGAGTCATTCACATTGCTTTTCCGGGTCCGGGCACCGCATTCCTCACCGCAAACAGCGCCGACCGGACGACGCTCGGACCAGCGCAGGTCGCGGCACGGGCTACGGAACTATTCGAAGCCTTCAAAAGCCAAACGATCTGACCATTAAGAACTAATCAAGCGCCTCTTTGCCACCAACCAACACTAATTTTGAATGGTAGCTGGGTGTTCGCCACAGAATTCAAATCGAGGTTAGTTAACGCGAATGGAAAAGTTAACACATTAAGGATGCGGGTGCTCTTTGCCCGGTTCGAAACCGAGTTTGTCCGAAGCAGTGGCACCAAAAGCCAAGGTCCGCGGAGAAGGCAAACGGATCATGTACACCGAATCCCGGCGGGGTTCGACGCCAAGAACCGGTTTAATCTGCCTTTCGTGATGCCACTGGACTGGAAAACCTTCGGAGACGCGATTCGGGACAGTCCAACCTACGCCGGCCAGCACGCCCTCCGTGAATAGCAGCAACGTAAATGGAGGTCATCTTCCTGCAGGCTTTCGCCAACATATCGGGGCGCCATGCAAATCTATGCCGGTATCGAAGAAGTTGCGTCCCGAATCAGTTGGCGTAACCACTGATTTTGCGCGTCAGAATCGTGGCGCGGATGCCAAGCCATAAGGTAACGGAAGCTCTGGACTTCGGAAGGTGGTTTCAGTATCTTCACCCGCTGACGATCGATAGTAGACTCCGCCAATCGCCGGGGCACCGACAGAACTAGCGGAGTATCGGCAACCATCCTAAGAGCAACCGTGAAGTAGGGAACTGAGATAACGCAGTGCCTCTTTACTCCAAGCTCACTCAGCAGTCTTTCCGGAATTGTTTGCCGACCTCCGAGCACGCTCACTCCGATATGATGGGCCGCCCCGTATTCCTTGAGCGTGATGCGATTTTTAAAAGGGCTATCTTTAGAAACGACGCAGACAAATCTGTCATGGAATAGTATTTCGTGTTCTAGGTGCGGCGGTAATGAGCCATCTTCCGCGTTCAAAAGGAGATCGATTCGCCCGCGCTCCAAATCATCGTGAGCTTCGTCGGTCCAAGGTCGAAATGAAAAGGACACCCTGTTCCAACTGGCGAACAGCTTGGCCAGAGTCGGGCCGTACAGTGCAGAGGCGTTATCTGTAGCCGCGACCCGAAAATGGGCGGACTCGCTGTAGGGATCGAAGTTGCTTCCGGAGATGAGACGGTCCAGACGAGGAAGAAACTGCGAAACTTCTCGTAGGAGAGCTTCACCTTTGGTAGTTAGCACATATTCGGTTGAGGTTCTAATGAGCAGATCGTCATTATTCCGGCCGTATTGACTACGACATCGATGGTTGCAAACGAGCTCTTCGTCTCTGTGAAGAGAGCCGCAACGGCCTTTTGATCGCCTATATTTGCGGCGATTGCGATCGCCTGTCCGCCTTGGCAGGCGACTTCCTT
>DASTDH010000102.1:0-10079 GCA_035710445.1 Chthoniobacterales bacterium | reverse complement strand
ACCTAAGGGCGCAGTCGCCATCGCTCACCATCACCCAGTGGCCGCTATCCGAGCAAAACCACGCGAAGGCGACTGCGCGCTGCGGCCAGTGCAAACGAGTCGCTTCGTTCGAATCTTTAAATTCGGTGACATCAGGTGCTTCGCCGGACAGTCGCCGCTACCGGACAGGCAGCCAGCCATCCGCTCATAATCGGTGCAAAATCCATCGACTACTCCCGGTCGCGAGCAGCCCAGAGCATTCCTCGAAAAATTAATGTCCGCATTGGCGTCACTTCAAATTCGGTCGCGGTATGGCCCAGCGAACAATAAAAGACGCGGCCTGCGCCGTGACGCCGCTTCCAAACGACCGGCATGATCACCCCATCAATCCAGGAGCAGTGCTCACCGCCAAAAGTAGTGGTCGCCAGCACCTCGTTGCTGGGGTCGACGTGCATGTAGTACTGCTCCGAGCAGTAATCGAAATCCTGTACCCCGCGGGTGATCGGGTCGTCTCGTTGGGTGATCGTGACCCGATAAGGGATGATATTGCCGGGATGTGCTACCCACTGCCCTCCCACCATGAATTGGTAGTCCGGTTCGTTGCGAAAACTGTCTGCCATACCACCGTGAAAGCCGGCTAATCCGGTCCCACGCACCACGGTGTTGCTGAGGTTCCGGCATTGCTCAGCAGTGATTACCGACATGGTTATAATCGGCACGATCAGATCAAACCGCCCCAGTTTTGGATTGGCAAAGGCTGAAGTGGAATCGTCAACTTCCACCTCAAATCCTTCTGTCCGCAGAAAGCGGGCGACGATATCTGCACATTCTCTGGGCTGATGGCCATCCCAGCCGCCCCAGACGATTAAAGCTTCTTTCAATTTAGGCCTCCGATTAGGGATTAAGTTTGCCCAAACAATGCTTCCCAGCTTGGACCGGCTATTCCTGCGGGGTAGCGGTCGTCGGCGCCTGTCCGCCGCCCGAATCAAGTGACGCCTTCTCGGCGCTGGTAACGGAGCCCTCGTCACTAGCTGTCTTGAGCCGTTCTAATGTTGCAGCCACGCTCTGCAACATTTGCTGATCATCGGAGGACGCACCTACGTTATCTTTGCGCAGCAGCCCTTCCAGTTGACTGGAATACTCGTAACAGACCTTCAGTTGCCGATATGCTTCCCCAAGCTTCGCCTTGATCGCCGCCTTTTCCGCGTTCAGTTCCTGGGCTTCGTTGTCGATCGTGCGAGAACGATCGTTAAGCTCGAGCGTTTTCGGATCCAAAGCCGCCTTTTGCGCGTCCAGATCGCTCTTCTCCCGATTCAGCTCCACTTTTTTCTTGTCCAGCCGCGCTTTCCATTGGTTCAACCGATTTACCGTAGCCTGATTCCTCTTCGCAGCCGGCAAGTTGTTGGACTGAGCCACTTCGGCTCTCTGTTCAGCTACCTCGGAATTATACTTGGCGACCTGAGCATTGTGTGGCGTTAGCTTTGCGTTGTAGGCGTTTAACACCGTTCGGTAGTCGTTCAGCTCCTTATTCAGCTGATCCAGTGCCTGATTATGGGCATCGATCTTAGCCTGAGCTTCTTTGAGCTCTTTTTCATAACTCGCAGCATCTTCGGTAACGCCGGTAAGTGCTAGTAGTGCGGTACGATCGGCGCTTTGCCGCGCAGCCGGCGTCACCAGGGAGTTAATGTCCGCGAGGACGTAAGTACCGTTGGTAGTGCCAACCGCGTCATCTCCCTGACAGGTTAACCCGGCGCAGGCCAAACCCACCACAGCGATAGCGAATCCTCGGATCGAAGGCACCCAGTTATCTGACGATAAGCCATTCATCACGGTCGATGTAGTGCGGATATTGTCCTTCTTCGTTTGGTTCATCCAGCCAAAACTCCCGGTTGTAAATTGCTTGTTGGGCAAGATTCCCTCAAATTGGGACCTCATGCAGCGATCGGAAAGCTGGCAGCATTTGAATTTGAAGAAGCTCGCCGCCCGATGGGCGTACGCGAACGGATTTCCGTGCATCGCGATGGAGGTACGCGCTCCCCGATCGCGTTTTCGGGTGGACGTGGCGGTTTATCGTCCGGGACGCCGGGAATCGCCGGTCATTGCAATTTTCGAATGTAAACAGAGCCGACCCGATCTTTTGCGCGATATCGCTGAAATTGAAAGCATGCGGCGCAAATTGCGGGAGTTACAGCAGCGACGAGCGAACCTCGAAGCCCTCCTGCTAACTCATCATCCCTCTCTCCGAGCAGGTGAAAGTTTGTTTCCGGAGTGGGAGACTTTTGCGGGCGAATTTCTTGTCCATGACGGTTATCAACGCCTCCTCAAGAACATTATCGGAATCCAAAGCCGGCTTCATAATTGCACGAAGTTTGCTTGGATCACCCGGTATCGGCTAGCCAACCTCCATTATATGGTCGCGCCGGAAAAACTGGTGACGCTGGATGAGATCCCTCCTGGATGGGGATTGCTGGAATCAACCGGTTGTCCTGATTTGAACCTCAGGCAGCCGGCCCAATTTATGCCAATCAAGGGTTCAGGCTCCTGGCTGGAGCGCATTGCTCAATCCGCAAGTGTGCGCTGGTTGAGACAAGAAGGATTGATTGAAAGATCTCTGCCATTTCAGCCGACGCTGAATTTTTGAAACGATCGCGGATTGCGGATTAGGAAATGAATCGCGAGGTAGGGCGCGTCGCTCCGCGACCGCCGGCTTTGGTAGTGGCGACTGTCCAACCGGAGCACCTCGTATGGTCGAACTGAGAGATTCGAACGAAGCAACTCGTTTACATCCGCCCCAGAATGCAGTCGCCTTGGCATCGTTCGGCGCGCCCGGTCCGCCCAAGGACCACGGCAGGCGATGCTGCCGATTCCAGCGGTCTGGGACAGACCGCCTACCTCACTCGCCGCTGAGCAAAAACCGGCGGTCTGACACAGGTCACCCTACCTCGCTGCTCAGTCCGTCACCGCTCCGACGGAAGCGGATTTGACCTGATTCGCGTACTTGGCGAGCACACCTTTGACGTAACGCGGTTTTGGCTGTTTCCAGGCTTTGAGTCGCTTATTGATCTCCTTTTTCGAGAGAACCAGATCGATGGTCTTTTTTTCGGCGTCGATCTCGATCGGATCACCGTTCTGAACAATCGCCAGCGGACCTCCCAGATAAGCCTCGGGAGTAACGTGACCGATGACGAACCCGTGGCTTCCTCCCGAGAACCGTCCATCGGTGATCAACGCTACGTCTTTGCCCAGGCCCTTGCCCATAATGGCGGATGTGGGAGCCAACATTTCGCGCATTCCCGGTCCGCCTTTTGGTCCTTCGTACCGAATAACGATCACATCACCTTTTTTGACTTTGTCATCGAGAATCGCCCGCAATGCCTTTTCTTCTGACTCGAACACTCGCGCCTTACCCTCGAAACGAAGACCCTCTTTCCCGGAGATCTTCGCTACCGCGCCTTCCGGGGCCAGGTTCCCATAGAGGATGACGAGATGGCTGTTCGGTTTGATCGGGTCTTTCAGGCTACGAACAATCGTTTGCCCTTGAGCGTACGGCTTCACTCCGGCCAGGTTCTCCTTTAGTGTCCGTCCAGTCACGGTGAGGCAGTCAGCATGCAGCAAACCTTCCTCGAGCAAGGTCTTCATCAGCGGCTGGATGCCGCCGATCTGGACCAGTTCTGCCATCATGTGTTTGCCGCTGGGTTTGAGATCGGCTAGAACCGGCACGCGTTTGCCGACCCGCGTCCAGTCGTCGAGTTTCAATTTTACGCCGGCAGCATGGGCCATCGCTAACAGATGCAGAACGGCGTTAGTCGAGCCACCGAGCGCAATCACGACCGTCATCGCGTTTTGAAACGACTCCTTGGAAAGAATATCGGAGGGCCGAATGCCCCGCTTGATCAGCTCAACGACAGCCGCTCCGGCCGCTCGGCAATCGGCCAACTTCTCCTCGGATACGGCAGTCTGAGCCGAGCTATTGGGTAAGCTCATCCCTAGCGCTTCAATGGCCGACGCCATCGTATTCGCAGTGTACATGCCGCCGCATGAACCGGGTCCAGGAATGGCGCAAGACTCAACTTGCTCCAATTCTTCGTCGGTAATCTTAGCGCTGGAATGGGCACCGATCGCCTCGAAAATAGAAACAATATCGACCAGACGATCGTTGAGGCACCCCGGCAAGATCGTTCCGCCGTAAACAAAGATGGAAGGCCGATCCAGCCGAGCCAGTGCCATCACACAGCCGGGCATGTTCTTATCGCAGCCCCCGATTGCCACCACTCCATCAAAACCTTCGCAACCGCTTACGGTTTCGATGGAGTCGGCGATGACTTCGCGCGATACCAGCGAGTATTTCATCCCTTCGGTTCCCATTGAGATGCCGTCAGAGACGGTAACCGTATTGAAAATTAAAGACTTGGCGTCGGCCGCATCAGCTCCGGCTGCCGCGGCCCGGGCCAGCTGATCAATATGTACGTTGCAGGGGGTTACCTGACTCCAGGTCGACGCTATTCCGACAATCGGCTTTTTGAAGTCCTCTTTCTTGAAGCCAACGGCATACAGCATACCTCGGCTAACTGCGCGCTCAGCGCCATCCAGCATTTCGGAAGAGAATCGACGGGGATCAGGAGGACTCTGTTTCATTACCCTAATCCTGTAGCGCGGAAGATGAGGTTTACAATTGCGGAATGCGGATTGCGGACTGTGAGATCGGCAATCGTTAAAAGGGCATGTTCAATCGAGATCACTGTCGATCAAACTTTCCAATCGGCCAAAGCTTGCTGAGCAAAGGAAGCGAGCTCGTCCGCCACTTCGATCGGGTCAATCCGGTCAGCTTGATCGATTCGCAAGCGCAATCTTCCCTGACCTCGAATCATCAGGAGATTTTGGATCAATGCTGCCGGTAAGGTTTGCAATTGGTTAACCAAGGCAGAAGGAACCTCGTCCTGCGCCAGAGGACGCGAGGAGGAGAGCACGTATTCATGATCGAAATCTGGAATACCGGTCAACTGTACGCGCGCATGTAACCAATCGGCCAGCCAATCCGGTTGCGCCTTCCCGGTAAACATCGTGGCCAGCAACTTCATCGACTCTTTTCCCTGACGTTCGCGACGGGAGATGAAGCACCAGCCGTCGAACTTTCGCGGATCGGGAAACGCCAATTCAAAATAGGGAGGCGACTCGCGCGCGTTCCATTCTGCGCTCCAGCGCAGGCCAGCTCTGATTCCTTCGATCTTGTACCACAAGCCGGCGCGATCCTCTTCGAACCTCCAATGCTTTCTTCGGGCCTCCAGGCGAACGCGGGAATTGGGCGACTGTGTGACGAACCAGACTCGCCAAAGGAATATGGCGAGTATTCCACAGGCTAAAGCGACAACCGTAATGCTGCTCACCGCGAGCTACTCAATATTCCCAACAAACAGCACGCAACGCGGCTTTTGCAACATTTCAGTCACAATGGGAGCGCCAGGAGTGGCGGGACGGGGAAGCGGTGAGAGGTAGCTGGTGATTAGTGATTGGAAGGGTTGGGTCAGGACATCGGTAACACTTTAGGTTCAGGACATCGGTAACACTTTTGCGGTTTGAGGTTACAGGTTTTAGGTGGTCAGCCCAGTGCTCAATGGAGTATGTGGGCCGTTTTTTTCTGTTGGTTCGTTTAGGATCGGCGCGGTGCAAGGCGCCAGCTTCTACTGTTCCCCCCGAATCGGGGTTGGGGGCAGAGCCCCAAGTAAATCGGCTGCTTAAGCCGCACTTTTAAAATTGTTTTTTCCATCGTTTGGGCAGCGATCAATGCGCGCAAAAGTATTGGTCAGCGGATCGATATGGCCCAACAGCAGCTGGGCAAACCAGACTTCGATTGGACCGATTTCTGAGCTTTTGAGCCCGACATTCCAGCCGGTTAAACTCTGGCTCAGAAAGAGACTTTGGTCTTTCCAGCGAATAAATCCATTCTGATTGACCCGACGAGAGAGCATCTGTTCATAAACCAGTTCTTCGACACTGCCTAAATATTTGCGCTCGGAATTGCGGTAAAGTTCTCCTGGGCAACGCATGGCAAGGGACTGGTGCGGACGCTGGTAATTGAATTCATGCCGCCAAAGATCCAATACCTCCTGAGTGACCTCCTGGCTCAAGCATTCCAGCTCTTCGGCTGATATCGCGATGCAGCCGCTCATGGGCTCCGTTATCTTGGGGACGGCCGGGACGACCTCGTTCCAGACTGATTCCCAGTGCTACCCACCAGGCCGATAAACGGCTTAAACCGTAGAGGGCGGTTCGGCTGGCAAAGGGCGCCCCGTTGTCGCTACGGATCGCTTCCGGTAGTCCGGGGCGCTCAAAGAGTTTTTCAAAGCTTTGCTGCACGGTCTGGCTCCGAGCGTTTGGTACTCGGCGTAACTCCAACAGGTAACGACTGAACTCATCTCTGACCGTTAAGGGTTCGCAACGCCCCTCGGTCCCATGCCACCAGCCTTTGAAGTCCACTGTCCAGATCTCATTGACCCTTGGGCTCTCTGACCACTGCTCAACCGGCCGGCCTCGCTGGCTCTGCGCTTTTTGCGCCGCTGGATTAAACCAGCTGCCTCCAATACCCGCTTCAAACTGCTCTCACTGGCTACTTCTCCATGCTGACGCAGATAGAGCTCCCGAATCTTTCGTGGACCCCAATAGGGATGGGCCAATTTCAGCCGCACGATCGCACAAACCTCTGGTTGGCTCAGTTGTTGGGGACTACTTCGCGGCCGACGCGACTCTTCGGCCAGACCTTTTAATCCTTCACGCAAGAAGCGTTCTCGCCACTTGTAGCCCGTTTTGGTGCTAATCACGTATTCCTGGCAGAGGGCTCGAAAATTCTCACTCTTTAGCGCCTTCAGCGCAAACTCTACTCTTTGTTCCATCGGTTCACTCTTCTTCCAGGGCATCGCCCCTGAGTGTTACCTATGTCTTGAACCTAAAGTGTTACCGATGTCCTGAACCTGTACCGAAGAACGCGTTGTTTGCGTTCAGGGTCCTCGGGTTTGTCTTTGGTAGGCGAATGGCCCGTTATGCTCTCCGGCGTTCCTGGCCGAGACGTCGGAAACGAAGCAATTGGTGTGACGCTCTGTCCTGGCGAACCGGTATCGAACGTCAGAGCTGGATAGCGGCCTTTTCACCAACCACCACATTGATCACCGATCTCCGTTCTCGGCACTCACTTCACTGCGCCAAAGGTCAATCCTTGGACGAGCTGTTTTTGGGTGAGCCATCCGAGCACCATGATCGGAGCCACCGCAAGGAGCGATGCGGCGGATAGCTTCGCCCAAAACAGGCCTTCCGGACTCGAATAGGAGGCGATAAACGCGGTCAATGGCGCCGCGTTTGCACTCGTAAGGTTGATGCTCCAAAATGCCTCGTTCCAGGCGAAAATAATCAGGATCAGCGCGGTAGAAGAAAGACCCGGCAAACTCATAGGACGCAAAAGGTGCCAAAGCTCCTCCCATACGTTTGCCCCGTCGATCCGGCCGGCCTCCAGAATCGCCGCCGGAATTTCACAGAAGTAGGTATAGGACATCCAGATCGCAATCGGCAGATTCATCAGGGTGTAAATAATGATCAAGCCCGCCACGGTGTCTAACAGGCCGAAAGTCCGGCATAGAAAGTAAATCGGAACCAGCACGCCCACCGCGGGCATCATCTTCGTCGATAACATCCAGAGCAAGGTCGACTGCGTCTTCGGCGTCGGGAAGAACGACATCTTGTAGGCGGCTGGAATAGCAAAAAAAAGGCAGACTAAAGTCGAACCAACCGAGACGTAAATGGAGTTCATCATGAACACGAAATAGTTACTCCGGGAAAAAACCTCCTTAAACGAGTCAAGTGTCGGGATAAAGATCAGATCAGGGGAATAAGCGCCCTGTTCGGTTTTGAAAGCCGTGATGGCCATCCAGAAGATCGGAAAGAAGATGATGACTGCGACGAGCCACCCCACGATTCCGAATATCAGATTTTCGTACTTTTTCATGTCAGCGGCCCTTGAGATTTTGAGCCAGCATCTTGACCAGGAAATAGGCGACAATATTCGCAAGGATAACTGCGAGAATACCGCCAGCCGATCCGATGCCGACATTAAATTGTTGAAGACCTAATGAATAGACCAGATAGGCCAAATTGGTGGTGGCGTGTCCGGGACCGCCGGAGGTTGTCGTGTAGATCTCGGCAAAAATCGACAGCAGAAAGATCGTCTCGATCATCACAACGACACCGGTCGCCCGTTTCAGGTGCGGAACAATGATGTAGAAAAAAAGTTGGAGCGGGCTTGCTCCATCGATCGCTGCAGCCTCCTTCTGTTCGTTATCCAACGATTTGAGCGAGGTGTAAAGGATCAGAAAAGCAAAGGGGAGCCATTCCCAGGCAATGATAATGATAACCGAAGCGAGTGGATACTCGCCAAACCAGTCAATGGCGTGAAGGCCAAACTTTTGCAGAACGAACGCACACAGTCCGTAGACCGGATGCATGATGAAATTCTTCCAGATCAGCGCGCTCACCGTCGGCATGACAAAGAACGGCGCGATCACCAACAAAGTGGCCACATTTTTACCGAAAAATTTCCGGTCGTAAAGGACCGCTAGAAGCGTCCCTAACACGGTCGTGATGATCAACACCGCTCCCATCAATATGATAGTGTTGATGATCGCCGGCCAAAAGGATTCATCTTCGGTGAGAAACTGATAGTTCTCGATTCCGGCAAAGCCGCTTATGTCCGGGTTCAAAAGACTGAACCTAATGAACGAGAAGTAGATCGTCATCAACAGCGGAACGATCATCCACAGGAATAACAAGATCACCGACGGCGCCTGTAATAGCGCCAGCAGCCAGTTGGGTTTCTCCGCGGTCAATGGGGCCGCTACCGGCGCCGCAACTGGTGGTTGGGTTGCTACGCTCATAGGTCTTGGTCAAGTCGGCGACCGGCTCGCGTTAACACGAGCCGGTCTGGGTTCAAAATAACTCTACTTCGGGTAACCTGCTTGTTTGACAGCGCGGGCAACTGCGGCCTGGCTCTCTTTCAATGCTTGATCGACTGTACTTTTACCCGCTAACGCACCCGAAATATTCTGGCCTACCACCCCGCCAAACGACTGAAATTCCGGGATACCCACAAACTGAATCCCGGTGTACGGCACCTGCTTGATGCAGGGATTCTTTGGGTCGGCGGTTTGCATCGCCTGGAGCGTGGGAGCAGCGAAGGGGGCTTTTTGGTATTCAGGGTTGTCGTAGGTCGATTTTCTTGTGCCGGGCGGAACTCCAGACCAGCCAACGTCCTCCGCGACCAGCTTGATATAATCTTTCGAACTGGCCCACACAGCGAATTTCTCTGCCGCCTCAGCTTGTTTGGAGGCCTTGGGGATGGCAAACGCCCAGGACCAGAGCCAGTGCGAGCCATTCGGCGTGGCTTCAATGGGACTGGGAGCGTAACCCATCTTACCGGCTACCTGGGACTCTTTCGCATTTTCCAGCATACTACCCGCCACGGTCGCATCGATCCACATGGCCGCCTTGCCGCTGGTCATTAAGGTCAGATTTTCATTAAACCCATTTGCACTCGCCCCGGGGGGGCCGTCTGCCTTCATGAGATCGATATAGAAGGTGATCGCCTTCTTCCACTCCGGGGTGTCGAGTGTAGGGGTCCACTTCATGTCAAACCAGGTGCCGCCGAACGTGTTGATCAACGTGTCGAGAAAGGCCATATTTTCTCCCCAGCCTGGCTTGCCGCGCAAGGTAATGCCATAAATCCCTTTGGATTTGTCCGTTAATGCATCGGCAATCTTCTTGATGTCCTCATACTTCGGCTGATCGGGCATCTTGAGACCCTTCTCCTCCAAGAGATCTTTTCGATACATCAACATGGAACTCTCACCGTACAACGGGAGAGCATACAGCTTTCCTTCGTAAGAAAGCCCATCCCGGAGCGATTTGAAGAGGTCCTCGACGTCGTAGTCGGCTGGTAAATTTTCCATGGGTCGCAGCCAGCCCCGCTTAGCAAAAATCGGAGTCTCATACAGACCGATTTGAACAATGTCGAACTGGCCGCTGCCAGTCGACACGTCGGTCGTAATTCGTTGACGAATCGT
>DASTDH010000101.1:0-3084 GCA_035710445.1 Chthoniobacterales bacterium | reverse complement strand
AGAGATGCCTGGGGCTTATACGCTCGATTTCTACACTCCTCCTTCGGTAGTAGCTCTCGCACCCAGTGCGCCGGAATTACCATTCTGAAGGGATTGTTTTCAGCTGAGAAAAAATTCTTCAGCATGAAAAAGAAGTTCCAGACGGAATTGGGAAACCGTCCTGAAGGCCTGAATACAAGTTTTTATACCAACGCGTGCGCGCGCGTGCATGCAGGTATGCATAGCAAACCTGCCTTCAGGGCTTCAGCGATCTGAAATAGCGTGAACAACACTGTGACGAACAGTCCTCCCGGGTGCGACGTATCGCTCGCCGCCAAACGTGCCCGCCTATGTTAGCGGCTGCTATCGGAGGCAAAGGAATCTCTTTGGGGGGGCGCCGGGGGGCCGAGACAGGTTCCGGCACCCTCTTTTTTGTCTATGATCACTGCAGTTTGGTTCTATTGCAGTAATTTGCAGTAATAGAAAAATGCGAGATGGATTGAGTCAAAAGGTTCGAGAAATCGCCGCAGCTCTAAAAAAATCCGAGCGCACGGTTTGGTATTGGATCAGCGAAGGCTGCAACATTGAAAGCCCCGGAGTCGGTTTGGCAATTCGCAGAAGGAAAAAGGCTCAAGCAGACCAACGTTCAAAAATCGCGCGAAAGGGTCGAGCGGGCTTTTGAAGCCGTCGAGACCACCAACAGATCAGGCAAGGGAGGCTCACGAGGCTCGCTTGGCCGTTTTCCCTCGATCGGTGATAAAGACTTACCGCCACCGCGCCGGCGGGGCGCTGCGGCCGCCCTGGAACGTTTGGAAGAGACCGAGGAACGAGCGCACGCTTAGCTTCTGAAAGCGATGGAAAAGGGCGACCCGCTTCAAATCCGAGAATTACAAGACTTCTGGCTAGAATGTTCCAAGACCTTGCGCAAACTCGACCTGGCCGTTGAGATGGCGCGCCGGGATGCCGAGGAGCAGGTCCCTAAAAAACTCGCTGAGCAGATCTCCCTTCACGTTTCGGAGTGGATCAGAATCGCCTTCGCTCAATTTCTATCCAGCGAGGTTCGCGCGCTCATGGGAATCAAGGATGTCGGTGAATTCAAATCGTATGCAGTCGAAAGATTCCGAGGAATTCTCGATCTGACCGTTAAATCCTCGCTTCAAACTCGTTCACCTATTCCTGCTTGGGCAGCCGAAAAGGTGAAAGAGGCCTGGAACATTCAGTGATTCAATTGCGTGCATTTTCGCCACCTTCGTGACAGCCGGATATACGTCCCATGATGCAGGAACCGCAACTCAGCGAAAAAGGGGTTCGCCCGGCAGAAAATCCAGCGCGACTCCGGCGGACCGTTAGCAAACAATCTTCGGAGGTGACGACGGAGCTGTCCGCGGCGGCGATCCCGATCTCCTCTATGGATATGAGTCCTTAAACTTGTTCAGATAGTTCTGGTATGCCGCATTAATTACGTTGTGCTTTCGAACGCCATCGCGGCTCGTGCCTCGGATAAAGCCGATCAAAAGGGCGGCGAACGCATCTCGGTGAATTTAGCGATGAGAGTCATTGCTATCTCTCTACGACCGCGAGCGTAAGACTCTGGACCTTAAAGCTGTCCCTGCAGGTCTGCGCCTCGGTCGGACTCCGGCTCTAGGCGTTAGTGGCCTGGCTTTCCTGAGCATAGATCCATTTTAGTCCCAAATGTCTCCCTAGGATCTCGAACAACTCTTCTTCCATGACCGGTTTCGGTAAGAAATCACTAAATCCGGAAGCGAGAGCAAGCCGCTGGTCGTCAGCAAATACACTGGCCGAGGAAGCAATGATAACTAGATCCTTCGTCGTTTCACGCGATCTGAGATTCCGGCAAAATGTGTGCCCGTCGTAGCCGGGCATCCGGATATCTGAAATCACCGCATCGAAACCGTCTTGAATCAGTACTAATGCTTGTTCCGGTGAATCCGCTTCCACCGCATCGAAACCAACCGCCGAAAGAAGCTCTCTCAGCATTGCGCGGTTAAGCGGCTCATCATCGACTACCAAGATTCTGCGGCGTGGTCCTTGATAGCCGGCGATCCGGGGTGAACGAACCTGCAATTCCGGGAGCGCCTCTCGCCTAGGAATCACAAAGCTAAATGTGCTCCCCTGGCCGGGCTCGCTGCAAACTTTGATTTCGCCTCCTAACAGTTCGACGATCTGTTTACTGATATGCAGCCCCAAACCGGCCCCTTGGCCGGTTAGATCATTGTTAGTTGCTTGATAAAACGGTTTAAAGATCAAGGGCAACTCGTGCTGCAGTATGCCTTTTCCGGTGTCCTTTACTTCAAAGCGGATTTGGTTCGGCTCCGCATAGACCTGAAAGGAAACTTCTCCCTGATTGGTAAATTTCATCGCGTTGCCGAGCAGGTTGTACAGCACCTGCCGTAATCGCACCGGGTCGGTTTGGATCCAGGCTGGCAAAGCGCCTTCTATTTTGTGGGTAAACCGCAAGTTCCCACGCGCAGCCCGCACTTCGAATTCGTCGGCAATACTGGCAATGAACTTCGGCAACTCCAAAGATCCCAAACTGAGAGAAACTCTTCCCGATTCGACTCTGGAGAGATCTAAGATCTCATTGATCATCTCCAGTAAATGTTCTCCGCTGGACAAAATCGTCTCCAATCTTGAATTCGCGTGCCCGCGAATTTCCGGACGTCGCAGTAAAATTTGGGTGTAGCCAAGGATACTGTTGATTGGCGTGCGCAGTTCATGGCTCATGTTGGCCAGGAAAGCTGTTTTGGCTCGATTGGCAGTTTCGGCGTGCTCTTTAGCCTCCCGCAGCTGGATCTCATTTTCCTTCAGTTCTCGCGTCCGTAACTCAACGGTCTGCACGAGCTCTCTTTGCCGTAAAGTCATCTGCCACGTTCGCCAACGGATGAAGAGGTACACTATCAGAATGATCAATAACCCCCAAACGATCTCCATCCAAAGGGTTCGGTACCAAGGCGGCTCGATGGTGAAGGCTAACGTTAGTCCCTTGCTCTCGATTCCATCACTATCTTTTGCTTCAACCAAAAGACGATAGTGACCAACGTTGAGAGCCCCAGAGCGCCAAAGCGGTGCTTTTATCGTTGGCGA
>DASTDH010000100.1:0-4298 GCA_035710445.1 Chthoniobacterales bacterium | reverse complement strand
GGTGTTGCGCCCGGGAAGACCTCCTCCTACTGCCTCCCTGCCGAGAGCTCCGTCTAGTTTTTGGGGAATTGATCGACGTTCTTAGCATCGACGACGTCGACGCCGGTATCTAGGACTGCCCGGACGCTCTTGCCCTCGCTCGGATCATTTAAGGTATTGATGACTTCGATGGCGGGTCGTTAATGGATCCGTCAGCTTGCAAGGGTCTGTTCCCGGTCGCTTTCTAAGATTGAGAGCTATCCGTCTTCCCAGGCGGAGCGAACAGCGCGAAAGGACCCTTGGATGCATCTTGTCATCGGCCAAAACCTCTACTAGGCTTGGTTGGTATCGGAGTTCTTATGTCCCAAGTCGTCTCCCCACCGGCAAAGCTTGAACTCGGTGACGGCGGGCCGCCGGTTCGACCTCCGGAACTTCCCGCAGAAGCCGTTTTGCTGCGCATCTTCCTTGGTGAGGATGATCGTCATCGTCATCTACCGTTGTATGAAGCCATCGTTCTCCTGGCCCGCGAAAAGCATCTCGCTGGGGCGACAGTTTTTCGGGGGCCGCTCGGTTTTGGCAAATCGAGCCACCTGCACACCGCGAAAGGCCTTCGCCTTTCCAGGGATCTTCCAATGGTGATAGAAATAGTCGACACCCCGGAAAAGATCTCGGCATTTCTTCCCGAGCTGGAGGGGATGATGAAAGGTGGTTTGGTAACGCTGGAGCGTGCCCAAGTGATTCGCTATCAGCACGCTCCCCAAAAACCCTCGTCCCGCTAGCCGGTTATCCTTAACCCATTCGGAGCCGGCCTTGAACCGATAGGCCTCCGCCCGTACGCAGCCCGTGTGCAACGGCAACGATATCGTTGCTTTCCAGCGATGTTTTGCCGAATGCCTTTACCGCTTCTTCGATATTGTACGTCGCCCGCCGCAGAAAGATCTCGCCGTCTCGCCACAGTGCATAGTCGGCGGTTCAACGACCATCCTTAGGTTGACCAACGCTACCGGGGAGTCGTTGCGTTATTTCGTGGCGTACCTCGGCATCGAAGGCAAACTCATTACTCCGAACCTCCACAATATGAATTGTCAGGTAGGAGTTATTAGCCTCGAAGGCGAGGCGCTTTGGCCGTGATCACGGACGGGCAAACTCCATTACCAAGAAAGATTATCTCAAGTCTTCTCCTTACGAAAGCGAAATTGGAAACGTGGTTACTGGCCACGCGTCGTATTTGTGGTCAAAGTTTTTGCTTTCGTCCGAATTCACGGTGGATTAGTATTGGGCGTGGCAATGGAGTTTGCCTTTCCCCGTTAGCGGGAGAACTGCCTTTGGAGGCTAATGACTCCTAGCAAACCAATCGATTTGGCTAGGTAGTCATGAAGCTCCTTAATTTGGGCCTCTTGCGTTTGATTTACGCTCAACCGCAATCTAAGCAGGATCCTTTCAGATCCTGGCCAAATCGTATCCGGTACCCGGCCATCGCGGTTCGGCTAAGCTCGTCTCTCTCCAAGTCCAAACCGCGACTTGGGGTGGTCGATCACACATCCCAGCGGCAACTGACTTGTTGCGGAACAGCGCCCGCGCCCGTCCAGCCAGCCGTTTCTCAAACCCAAACAAGGCAACAACATGAATACACCATCTAGCGATCAAACAGTGCGAACAAAAGAACAGGGAGCCGGCGCTGATGCCGACGACCGGTCCACGCTAGAATCAATCAGTGCACCTATCGGCACCTTCGCCGGATCGGAGGACCGGATCGTCAGAATCCGTAAAGGCCAAATCGTACCGGCAGACACCGGCAATCAAGGAGGAGGGCAAAACTGATGTTTCATAGCCGCTTCTTTATTAGAAAACCATGAACACAAGCTACATCGGGTCCAGAGGTTCCCCACGCTGGCCATTCCTAAATGACACCAATGAGCACCAATATTGATCAGCTCTGGGCCGAGGAAATTTTAGATTCACGAGGCCACCCAACCGTGCGAGCGACGGTGACTCTCCGCAGTGGTCTGGTCGCAGCCGCCTCTGTTCCGTCCGGAGCGTCGACCGGCCGCCACGAAGCACGCGAACTTAGAGACCAGGACTCTTCTCGATTTTTCGGCAAGGGCGTCCTTAAAGCTATATCCAATATCGATAATGTCTTGGGTCCACTGCTCATCGGCCGGGACGTATTGGATCAGCGCGCGCTTGATACAGCAATGTGTCAGGCTGATGGAACGCCGAATAAGTCCAAACTGGGAGCGAATGCTATCCTTGCAGTTTCTCTAGCGGTCGCTCGAGCCGGCGCAGCTGCAGAGCACCTCGCCTTGTATGATTACATCGGGCGCTTGGCCGGAACTCGCGAGTCACATTACTTCACGCTGCCGGTGCCAATGACAAATGTTCTGAACGGCGGTCGGCACGCGAGTAATGAACTCGAGTTTCAAGAATTCATGCTTTATCCTCACGGTGCACCCAATTTTGCGGGTGCCCTCAGATACGCTGCCGAAGTCTTCCAACGGTTGAAGATACTGTTGCGGGCGAGAGGTTATTCTACTGCGGTCGGCGATGAAGGCGGCTTTGCGCCCGATCTGCAAAATCATGAGGAAGCTCTCGATTTGATCGTAGAGGCGATAGAAGACGCCGGATACCGGCTAAATGAACAGATTTCGGTGGCGCTCGATCCCGCAGCCAGTTCTTTCTTTGCAAAGGGCGATTACATTGTGAGCAAAAAACGGAACGTAGCCCGAACGCCGGCCGGCATGGGAGAGCTATATCTCGAATTGGTCAGTCGATATCCGATCGTCTCAATCGAGGATGGTGCCGCCGAAGATGATTGGGAAGGATGGAATTTATTGACCAAGGTTCTTGGAAAAAAGGTTCAGTTAGTCGGAGATGACCTGTTCGTAACGAACACCGCGATACTGAGGCGAGGGATACAGGAAGGAATCGCTAATGCCATCCTAATCAAGCCAAACCAGATCGGGACGCTGAGCGAAACTCTAGATACGATCGCGATGGCACGAGCCGCGGGATACGGAGTCATCGTATCACATCGCTCTGGTGAGACTGAGGATACATTTATTGCTGACTTGGCGGTTGGCACCGGCTGCGGACAAATCAAGGCCGGCTCCCTTTGTAGAACCGAGCGAGTCGCCAAATACAATCGTCTCCTGCTCATCGAGCGCGAGCTCAGTGGTCAAGCGGCTTATTACGGATCCAAAGTCATAGATAAGTTCAAAAGCTTGCGGCAATCGATTCGGCCAACGCGGCAGCGGATAGCAACCCGACGGTAAATCCCAGGAAGGTTCGCTGATGCTTCAAGAAAAGACCAAAGGCGTCGCTCATCGGATTGCGATCTCCCAATCGATCCTCGTGGCGGAGGTGCGGCTTCGCTGTTTTGGTGAACAGTTCTCTTTCCCATGATTTCTCCCAGCATATTAGTTGAGCGACCAGATCCGGAAAACAAAACGGAAACAGCGGAAGCGCCGGACTTTTTTGCTGATCTAAATCTTGATCAGATCGTAGACAGCATCACTGCCGGCAAAGTCGAATATAATTTGAAGCCGTTCTTCTACACGCCGCTGAGCGATATCGATACGATCAGGTACCGCCATGAAGTTATGCAGGATCTTCAGCATGACGGCTTATACGAGAAGGTGGCCTCTTTCGCGCAGAGAATGCGCGCGGTACGTGAGCATGTGGCCCAAGCGGACAAGCGCTACTACCGCTACCAGAAGCAGAGTTGGTTCTTGGAAGCAGTTGGAATATACTGTCAAGCCGTTCATCACCTGACCGATGCCTTAGCGGTCACAGACTTGCGGTCGCGCGGCTTTCTCCGCTTTCGCGAATATTTCAGCAGCTACAGTAAGTCCGAACCAGTCACATCGCTTTTCCGGGAGACCAATAAGCTTACTGCTGATTTGTCAACGGTGAAGTATTCCCTCCTTATCAATGGTAACGGCATCAAGGTTCGCAAATATGCATCTGAGGTTGATTACAGCGCGGATGTTGAGAAGACGTTTGCGAAATTCAAACAGGGAGCCGTGAAAGATTATCGGGTTAAGTTTCTCAATGGGCCAGACATGAACCATGTTGAAGCGCAAATCCTGGATTTCGTAGCTCAGTTATATCCCGAGATCTTCTCAGCGCTCGACCATTATTCCACCACGCATCGCCATTTCTTGGACGAAACCATCAGCGCTTTTGACCGCGAGATTCAATTTTACATCGCCTATCTTGAGCATACTTCGATACTCAAACGTCAGGGCTTGAAATTTTGTTACCCACAGATTTCTAACGGTTGCAAAAAGATTTATGACTACGATGGATTTGACTTAGCT
>DASTDH010000099.1:0-2585 GCA_035710445.1 Chthoniobacterales bacterium | reverse complement strand
TCGGGACTCCGCGAGATTCGGTTTGCCAAGAACGGCCAACCAGCGAAGCCCGATCGCGAGTGGAAGGAGGACTCCTCCGCCTTCACTGCAACGAAACGTCAGCTGACCGACTATTTCGGAGGAAAACTGGAAACATTTGATCTCGCCGTCTGCCCGCAGGGGACCGATTTTCAGCAAAGCGTGTGGAGTGAGCTTTGCAAAATTCCTTACGGCGACACAATTTCTTATGGTGAGCTGGCGCGGAGGGTAGGCAATCCGAACGCGAGCCGCGCGGTGGGGTTAGCGAATGGCTCCAATCCCATTCCGATAATCATCCCCTGTCATCGAGTAATCGGATCGAACGGAAAACTGACTGGATATGGCGGAGGGCTGGACATCAAAGAGAAACTGCTC
The DNA here is from genome assembly GCA_035710445.1 of Chthoniobacterales bacterium. Lineage (GTDB taxonomy): Bacteria > Verrucomicrobiota > Verrucomicrobiia > Chthoniobacterales > JAFAMB01 > DASTDH01. The sequence continues at coordinate 2,192 of DASTDH010000099.1, read as the reverse complement.
GCTTTGGAGAAGAGACAGCTTCGTTTGCTGTGAAACACCGACCTTTGGTTTTTCTTTGAGTCCTCTGCGTACTGCGCGAGTTCTGCGGTTTCCGAAGCCCTTTACCGCAGAGTTCGCAAAGAGCGCTGAGAAAGAACAGAAACTTGTGGGGAGCGGAATTTTTCTTAGCTTTGATTTGCCTTTGGCGTATGCTGTGCTTGAGCGCACCGACAGGCTCGGTCGTGCTTGAGCCGCCTTTGCCCTCCCCCAAAAGAGGATCCGAGGCGGCTTTGATGTCAACTCCGTTAGGGGTTGACCTTGACCCGGTGTTTCCCTGCGTATGACCACAGTAACCTAAAGTTCCACCATTCGGGTTACTCACTCCGCACGATCTTGTAATAATCAAAAAGTATTCAGGAATTTCCCTGTCATGCAGAGGCTCGTGTGAGTTCAGGTCGAAGAGCGGGGATTCAAATTGCCTGGCGAACGGTCACCTACCGGAGCGTCTTTCTCTTCATTCTTCTGGTTCTTGCGGTGATGGCGGCAGGATTTCGCCTGGCATTCCCCGAATTCTCGCAGAACAGCGTGAAGGCGGCGACCAACTTATTTACGAATTTGCTGGAACGGGTGGCGGCGCGGGGTGATGCAGGCAAATCGAACGGCGGCACGGCCCAGCAGGCGCATATAACCGCTCTCGATGGCACGGTGAGAATCAAGAAGGCCAGCAGCAACGAGTGGGTACGCGCCGACTACAGTGTGCCATTGGAAAAAGGCGACGTGATCCAGACCGGCTCGGAAGGGATGGCCAAAATTGTATTCAATGACGGTACCAATTACACCGTCAAGCAGGACTCGCTCATCGTGATCGAAGAGAACTCGGCCAATGAGCAACAGCAGACGAACGTAGCCGTGAGCGTGAACACCGGAACCGTGGATTTGGCCACAGGAACGTATTCGCAAGGGTCGAGATCGGAAGTCATTTTGGACGGGGCAACCGCCTCCCTGGCACCGGAAAGCGCGGCGCGCGTAAGCAAAGATACCAAGGCCCACAAAGACGAGATGCTGATCACCAAAGGCAGCGGCATGGTTGAACGCAATGGAGAGACCGTCCAACTGACCGACTGGGAGAAGGCGCAATTCAAGCCTGAATCGGCGCACATGGAGAAGATCAAAGAAATTGGCCCACCGACTCCGATTTCACCAGCGAACATGATGCCGATTTTTGCCTCCAGCGAAGACAAGCCTATCGAGTTTTCGTGGACGCCAATGACGAATGCGAAAGGTTATCGGCTGCAGATTTCGCGCAATCCGTACTTCTCTTCGTTGATTGTTGACCGCAAGGTTACGTCATCGGCGGTCATGGTTTCGGGCCTAACCCAAGGTCCTTATTACTGGATGGTGCAATCTTATGACGCCAGCGGCAAGGAATCGGTCGAAAGCGAGAAGAACCGGTTCACGATCATTGAAAAGCAGGCGGATAGCGGGGAGATTGCTCTAAACATCGATCCGCTGGTTCAGCATGGACACGTGATTGAGTTATCGGGGAAAACCGAGATGGGCGCGAGGGTCATGGTGAACGGCCACGAGGTTCCGGTGGTGGCAGCGGACGGCAGTTTTCGGTATTTCATGCCACCTCTGCCGACGGGTGAAAGCGTAATTACGATCACGGCACAGAACTCGAAAGGTGGAGTCAACACCCAGCAGGAAAAGGTAGTGATTCAATGAGTATCTTCCGGGGAACGAAGGTGCTAAACGCAGCAACTTTAGCTTGCGGGGGAGTCCTGCATATCCCATACAATGGTGAGTACAGGAACCCAAAACAAGCAGGAAAATCGCTGGAAAAATTCTTCGGCTAGGCCGGGGTGTGGGACACGGGTAATCAGGTCGAATTCATAGAGGGACTCAGGCAGCGTATGTCATCGAACAACGGATTTCACAACGGATCATCCCGCATTACCAACATGCGGTCGCTGTTCAGTATTTTCTCCAGCGATCTTGCCATCGATTTGGGGACCGCCAACACGCTGGTGTATGCGCGCGGCAAAGGGATCGTGGTCAACGAGCCTTCCATTGTCGCGCTGAACAAGAACACCAACGAAGTGGAGGCCGTCGGTAAAGAGGCGAAAGAGATGCTGGGCCGGACGCCGGGGAACATCGTCGCCATCAAGCCGATGAAGGATGGCGTGATCGCGGATTTTAAAGTCACCGAAAAG
>DASTDH010000098.1:0-2266 GCA_035710445.1 Chthoniobacterales bacterium | reverse complement strand
AAGGACTTGGCCGTCGAAAACCAGATTTCAGTGGACGTCGATGAGAAGCAGGACCGTATTACCGAGACTTTCGATAAGTACAATCTGCTGGCGTTGCCGGTGGTAGATACGAACGGCAAGCTGGCCGGCGCCATCACGGCGGATGAAGTCATTTCGTTGTTGAGGCACAGATGACAGAACACTCGGCAGCGTCTTGAATTTTGCCGAGCCGCGCGCGTGAGCGAGCGGTGGGAAGAGAACCTACTTGCTCAAACGATTTCGTTACCAAATCGCGATCTTCCTATCGGTGGTCGGCCCAGGTCTCATCACCGCCAACGTCGATAACGACTCGGGCGGCATCCTCACCTATTCACAAGCGGGCGCCAAATACGGCTACCTTCCGCTGTGGACTCTGATCCCGATCACCTTATTGCTCATCGTCACGCAAGAGATGTGCTCGCGCATGGGCGCGGTTACCGGCAAGGGACTTTCCGATCTGATACGCGAGGAATTCGGCCTGCGAACCACGTTTTTCCTGATGATCGCGCTGGTGCTGACAAATTTCACCAACGTCATCGCGGAGTTTGCGGGCATCGCCACCTCGCTCGAATTATTCTCGATCAGCCGGTTCATCTCCGTTCCGATATGCGCCATCGCGGTTTGGCTTCTGATCGTGCGCGGGAATTATCGAAGTGTCGAGAAAGTGTTCCTGGTGGCGTGTACGCTTTACGTGACTTACATTTTCTCCGCTTTTCTTCTCACGCCGGATTGGAAACAAGCGGCCATCAGCAGTGTCAAGCCGATTGTCATGCTCGACACCGACTACATCGTTATGCTGATCGGTATGGTGGGCACTTCCATTGCCCCTTGGATGCAGTTCTATTTGCAGTCCGCCATCGTCGAGAAGGGAATTACGGCCAAAGAATACGTGCAATCGAGAATTGAAGTAGTTTTAGGCTGCATCCTAACCGATGTGGTCGCATTCTTCATCATCGTGTCCTGCGCCGCCGCGATTTGGGAACACGGCCCGAAGGATATCAATACCGCCAAGGACGCGGCGCTGGCCCTGAAGCCGTTCGGTCAATATGCATACCTGCTGTTTAGCGCCGGCCTGTTCAATGCATCGTTTTTTGCGGCTTGTATTCTCCCGCTTTCGACCGTCTTCACGGTTTGCGAGGGCTTGGGCTTCGAGTCCGGCGTCGACAAGCGCTTTCATGAGGCTCCCGAATTCTACTGGCTCTACACGCTGCTGGTCGTGCTCGGTGCGGGAGTGACTTTGTGGCCTGGTTTCCCGCTGGTGAAAATGATTCTTTGGTCACAAGTGCTCAACGGCGTATTGCTCCCGTTCGTGCTGATCTACATGGTCCTGTTGATCAACAAGAAGGGCCTGATGAAAGAATGGACGAACTCGCGGATCTATAACGCGGTCGCCTGGGTTTCGGTTGTGATCATGATCGGCCTCACCCTCACTCTGGCGGCGATTACAGTGAGGCAGTTGAGCCCGGCGGCCAGCCGGAACCCCATTGAGTCATCCCGGCCTCTCGCCCAGGTGCAGCGCGACAATTCCGGCGGTCATTCGTTCAAAGCGTACATTCGTGAAACCGCCATCGCGCATCTGTTCCGCTAGACCCTCAGCGCCCGGAAACTTGCGGACCGATTCCGGCAAATAGGAGTAAGCTTCCTTCGACCCTGAAATCCAGCCCCCGATGGTGGGAAGGATCGAACGTGAATAGAAATCGTACAGCCGCGACAACACCGGATTCGGAGGAGTGGAAAACTCGAGAATTGCCGCCAACCCGCCCGGCGACAGGACTCGCATCAGTTCCCCGAGGCCCTGCTGGTAGTTGGAGAGGTTGCGGAATCCGAAAGCGACGGTGATGAGATCGACCGACGCGTCGGCAACCGGAAGACGCAGTGCGTCCGCTTCGAACAAAACCGAGCGCACGCGCCGCTGCTCTACCTTGTGATGAGCGGCCACCAGCATGGGATGGCAAAAGTCGCTGCCGTACACCACCGCCTGGCTGCGCGCCTGAAGGGCCAGCATCAAATCGCCCGTTCCGCAGCATAGATCGAGCACCCGCGCGCCGGGCCGGGCCAGGATGCTGGAGACACGCTGGACTGTCCGCGCGCGCCAATAGCGATCGATGTTCAGCGACAGCAGGTGATTGAGCAGATCATAGCGTGGCGCGATGCTTCCGAACATGCCACGCACCCATCTGGCCGCCTGTTGCTCGTCGCTGGTGCCGGCGGGCGTCGTTCCGTGACCTGGTTTTCCCTGCGTCAGCAA
>DASTDH010000097.1:0-4476 GCA_035710445.1 Chthoniobacterales bacterium | reverse complement strand
GCTGCAGATGTGTGCCCACTGTCAGAAATGACAGTCGGCAAAAGCAGCAGCTCACGCACCTGATGATGGCCCTTCCCGACGAAAACCCCTCTTCGTGCAGGGAAAGACCAACCCTAAACGACAGCCCGAAGGTCCCAAGAGCATCAACTACACACCGTTTGTACAGCTTTCTATCGAGCGTGATAGCGAAACATCTCTATAGCCCTCAAAATGGAGGTCGAAAATTCTCTAACAACATTTACTTCGGCTTGGGAGGAAATTGTTTCAACAGCTTGGCGACTGCATTCGCGGTGCGCTCCATGGATTACTCGTATCGAGTTTTTGTTTGACAGATCCGTTCCAGACAACCTTGTTTGTCGAGCGTTCAACAAACTCCAAGTCAAAACGAGCATAGCAGCGGGGCTTCGGTGGGAGCGTACCGAGCTTTGCTGTATAGGTCTTCTGTCGGGAATCTGTCATCACGAGCTCATGCCGACTCAAAAACGTCAACCGAAAGGGTTTCTTTCATTTGAGCGATAAAATCCTTTTTACGATGCTGTGCAGGTCTTCGTCGCCCAGGGAAGCATTCGGCGGCATCGGTACATCGCCCCAAAGTCCCTCGCTTCCGTTTTTCACGCTTTCGATGAGCCGCTGCTCTGCATTGCTTTGTCGTCGGTACTTCGCCGCGACATCTCGGAACGCCGGTCCGACGACTTTCTTGTTGATAGCGTGACAAGCGGAACAGCCGCTATTTCGCAACAGCGTTTCGAAATCGGCTCTTCCTCCTGACTGCCCCACAACCAGGTTCGACTCTATTTGTGTATTTTTTGCTCCCGCCGAAGCTGGCGTTTCGATCCAGGACTCTGTGGGCACGACGTCAGGCTTCGGAAGCGACCTCAAATAATTGACTAGCATCCACACGCCTTCGCTACCTATGACACCACCATATGCGGGCATCCCCTTCGATCGGCCGTAGAAAATGGAGCTGAAGATTTCCTCATCCCGACCGCCATAGCGCCAACGCCCATCCGCGAGACTTGGACCGACCCAGCCAGAGCCAGCATCACCGTGACAACCGTCGCAATTCATCGACGCAAACAATCTCGCTCCGGCCCTGGCATTGTCCGTATCCCCTTCGTGAGGATTGCGCAACTCCCTGGTCGGTGGCGAGATCCCGCCCGCCCACATATGTGCTTCATAACGTATCGCCGGGGGTGCACTGCTCGGTTCGCTGGCCGCACCCGCGGACGAAGTCCGGGTGTTTCGGCTACGATTGCAGGCGACAGTCAGCAACGCGACAGTGAGTGCGGCGAGAACTGCAAGCGGGACGGACACGTGTTGAGCCATCATAAAGACTTCCTCTCGCCAGATCACTACAGACCGAAAATCCAGATTATTCCGCCTTGGCTGGTATGCCGCCCGAGTGTTTTTACGACGTCCGCGGGAGACCGCACATCGGCTGGATCGTCGGAGCGGACGTCACCGGCGATCAGGAACCAATCTCCCCCGATGCCAGCGTACACCGCAACGTATTGTTTGCCGTCCGGTGCCTGAAAGGTGATCGGATTACCCACAACTCCTGAGCCCACTTTGAAACGCGAAAGAAGCTTGCCGGTTCTGGCATCTACCGCCTTGAACCAGCCATCGAGCGTGCCATAGAAGGCCACGTCCCCAGCGGTTACTAGCGCGCCGCTCCAGGCCGGGTAGGGCTCCTTTACTTGCCAGATAGGCTTGCCTTGGACAGCATCCCAGGCCATGAAGCTGCCGAGGTTTCCGCCCGGACCGGGGTAATAAGGGGCGTTGGCGCCAATAAAAGGTGTTCCTTTAATGTGCCTCGATAGGCTAGCTGTGTAGTCCATGCACATATTGGTTGTGGAGGTGTAAAAGAGCTTCGTACGGGGGGAATAAGCGGCGGGCGAAGCTGGGCTCACCCCGCCTTCAAGGCTGGGACAAAGATTCTTAACAGTGCCCTTGGACGCACCGGTGAACTTCGTTGGATCAAAGATCGGACGTCCCGTCTTCATGTCGATTCCGTGTGCCCACGTTACGGGCACAAATGCGTGAGCACCCAGCAGTTCACCCGTCGCTCGATCCAGCGTGTATTGGTAGCCGTTCTTGTCAAAAGTAACGAGCACCTTGCGAGAGCGCCCCGCGATCTTCATGTCCGTCAGGATCATCACAGCGGTGGCATCGTAATCCCAATTGTCGTGCGGCGTGAACTGAAAAGCCCAGATCAGCGTCCCATCGGATGGGCGTCGCGCCATAACGCTGTTCGTCCATTTGTTGTCGCCTTCACGCTGCTCGGGATTGTAGGGAGCGGGATTTCCCGTTCCGTAGTAAATGAGGTCAAGCTGCGGGTCGTACGAAATCCACCCCCACACCGGTCCGCCACCCGTTTTCCAGCTGTCGTGCGCCCAACTGTCGCGGGCCAGCTCCGTACCTCTATCGTAATAAGGCTTAAAGCTCTCAGGTTTTGCGAGCACATCCGAATCCGAACCCATGTTGTAGGCCTTCCAAAGCACCTTGCCAGTATTGAGGTCCAGCCCCTTGAGCCAGCCGTGGATCCCAAACTCTCCTCCTGAAGGGCCAACGATCACGACGTTCCTCACCACGAAAGGCGCCATAGGTGTAGTCTCACCCTCGGCCATGTTGGCGACCTGAGTCTGCCAAATCTCCTTACCGCTTACGGCATCAATCGCCACTGTGCGACCATCGAGCAGGTTGTAGATGATCTTGCCGCCAGCGTAGAAAGCGCCCCGGTTGATCGAGTCGCAGCACGCGACACCGATCGCGTTAGGGCTCACGTCGGGCCGATACTTCCATTTGAGTGGGTATCCCGCATGAGTCAAGTCGAACGCATACAAGGTATTTGGCCAGGGTGTTACCACGTACATCGTCTTATTGACTACCAACGGCTGGCCCTCGTGTCCACCCAGAACGCCGGTCGAAAAGGTCCAAACGGGACGGAGAGCCTTGGCGTTTTTCGCGTTGATTTGGGCCAGGTCGCTGTATCGCGTTGCTGCATAGTCCTTCGCTGGCATGGTCCAGTTGCCGTTAGCTTCCCCGGCGTATAACCTGCCAAGGCCAAGAAGGACCGTCGATGCGAGAATATGAATGTATTGAGCGCGAAACATGTCTCAGCCTCTCGTAGCGAGTCGGGCAGCTAAAATTAGAAAAAAAATAACGGAGCAGAACACTGACAACCGCCCGGTTTCTCATACCAGATTGGGATGAGAAGGCCGGTCTCCAGACGGGATGCTTTACGTTCCCACGTTATTGACGCGTGCTTTAAGCAGCCAAGAGATAAAGGAGACCGACAATGAAGAAGGTTACCACCATCGCAACGAACAGGCTGCAGAAATTGCAAAAGTTGACGATCGGTCAGGATTGCGACAACACTCTCAAGAGGACGGATTCTCTCGGCGCGAATCGGTTGTGCGCAATCCAAAGGGCGGCGGTCGAGGCGCTGCAGAAGCGTGCGCTGATAGGCAAGACTGCCGAACCGCTCGCGACCCCCTAGCGGTTGAAGAGGAAAGGAAATAGTACTGGATTTAGTCTCTATGCCGTTAAAGGCGCATTTAGGAATCCCTTGCATCCGGCACAAACGTAATCCCTCCGCATCACCAATGTCAGTTTCCAAAAGTTTTGAACACGAAAAACTTCGGAATGGATGTCGGGTTCAGACCTATAAAGCTCCGCCAACCGGCGACATCCAACTACATTCCTGAGGTACTTACTTTTGTGAAGGGCGAAACTGGAGAGCGCTGGCGTGTTCTGTGCCAGCAGGCTGCCATGGAGCAAGACCCTGACAAGTTCATGGAACTCATTCACGAAATCACCCGGCTTTTAGAAGAAAAGGGTCGGCGCCTCCGCGGACAAGAACACACAGGAGAGCCGGCCAACATAGACCGAAAATAATGATGTGAGGCTTTGTTAGCGGTATCATTTCCGGCATGCCGCGACGTAATCACAACTGGGCATCGGGAGGAGCTTTTAGTATCCCGCCTGCCGGTCCGACAGAATTCGAGTCATATGCGCGAAAGCTCGGCCTCAATGAGCGCATGTACGCGAGTTCGCGGGAATTGCGCGCGTGGTGCGAGCGAAACCGGCATCGCTGCTATGTGCCGGAATGGCTGCTTATCGAATGGGGGTTGCGCGTGGAACCGAGTTTGAGCGAGTAGCCATTGTGAAACGCCGTATCGTCCACTTCCTTCAGAAGTACCTTTTGAATCCGCCGATCAAGTGGGGGCTTGTGTTTTCAAAAATGAATTCTGCTGCGGTCCCCACAGTCATGCAATTGGGCGCCGTGGGGCTTGCTGAACAGAGCGGAAGTGCCGGTACCGACCAGCAGGGCGATCCATTCGCAGAGGTACAGCTGAGAATTGCAGACGACGTCATATTGTGCAGAAATGTGCATCCGTAGCCGCCCTTAAGGTTCGGAGTCCCGCTCGAATCGCAATACCATTCCCGGGAGTAGATGATATCGCCTGGGTTCGG
>DASTDH010000096.1:0-3884 GCA_035710445.1 Chthoniobacterales bacterium | reverse complement strand
AATCTTTCCTCAAGGAGCAGCCGGACAATTCTACTCTCATTGGAGATCTCGCGTTGACCAATATGGGCCTTGGCGACAAAGCGGCGGCTCTGGCTCTGTCGGAACGGGGGATCGCCGCACTGCCGATTGAGAAAGACGCGGCGAGCGGTGCCAGTCCGATTGAGATCCTCGCTCGGGTTGCGGCGCAGATGGGAGAGCCCGACCGCGCCATTGCCGCTTTACAGCAAGTGCTCTCGGTACCGGGCGACGGCGCGCTGGACAAATACATGCCGCTCACTCCTGCGCTGCTCCGGCTCGATCCTATGTTCGATCCGCTGCGGAATGATCCGCGCTTCCAAAAAATCGTCGCTTCGCCCGAGCCGAAAAAACGGTAAAGCTCAACCAGGCTGTTCTACGGAAACAGCCACGCTCGACATCGGATGAAGTATTGGGAGCTCATCGCGGACAATCTCAGCAAAGCCGGTTGGAGGTGGGGCTGTGTCGCAGCGATTGATTCAACCGGGCGAACAATCTTTGTTGCAGACGCACATCGCCACGACTTCAGACATACCTTTACTCCTGTCGATTTTAGCCATCCTTCTATCTCAGCGCGATGCGGCGAGATGTAATCATTGCTTCCGTCACGAGGATGACCCGCCTCGTAAGCGGTTCACGAACACGGTGCTTGCCGTTTTGGGTCTGCATTCATGCTCCTCTTCACGCCTGCAAACGTCCCAACACGAAATCAGACCTACCCACTAAGCGATGAGCAATGACAAGGGAGTCTTCGTGCTAGCCATTCCTGAATGGTCTGATTTCAAGGATTTGTTCACATCTCTGGGTAATGCACTTAAATGACTTGCAGTCCGATCTCGGCTCAAATACGCTCGGCCCATGAAAACAGAGAACTATCACCTTTATGTCCTGCTCGCTGCGATATTTACGTGCTTCGCGTTCGCAGGATGCCAAACGAGTAATTCGGCCTCGGGAACTTCCATGGCTGCAGCAAGCAAAAATGCTGGTCGCTTAACCGTTCGGAGAGCCGCGAATTTTGGGAGCCGTGTGGCGCTTAATGTTTCTATAGATGGGGCGCAAGTAGCTTTGCTTAGACAGGGTCAATCCTACAACGGCACATTGTCGGCAGGAGAGCATGTTATATCCGTGAATGTGACACCGAGCCGTGCTCGTGGCGGGACAGCGACAAAGAGGCTTACGGTACAGGCGGGGCAGACCTACAGCTTCACCGCGACGTGGACCAATGGGCACGTAGCCTTGATGTGAGTGCTGCCTGAATCATCACTGATCCGGCTATCATTACGGTTGTCGGCAGGGCATTCTTCGACGTCGCACATGCGCTAAAGGATCAAAGCAACCGGCGACACTCACCGAAGGATTACGCGGTGTGGGAAATTCATCCGGTCATGAAAATCGATGTGATCCAATGAAGTACTACTGGGAGATAATCGCCGACAATCTCGGCAAGCCGGTTGGAGTTGGGGCTGCGTCTCTTGAGCTAAACGAGAGAACGTTCTCGGCTTTACTCTCTGGAATAAGCTTCCAATACCTCTCCCCTTCCTCTGGCAAGACAAGCTCTCGGTATGTTGAGTAAAGCATCTTCGGACTGGTATGCCCTAACTCTGAGGCAACGCGGGGGCATCGTGTGTTGCTGACAAGCGATAACTCGCGAAGCTATGTCGAAGCCCGTTCTGTGGCCAGCGCGCAAGCCCGGCAGCTTTACGGACCAGGTCAAGTTTCTTGCGCGGGTTCACCGGGACAACCGAGCCGGTCAATTCCGCATAAGGTCTTAACCACTCGCGAAGGTTGGGCTGAATCTCAATAATCCTGCGGCGTGCAGACTTGGCTTTGCTGGATTTTATTTCAATGTGTCCGCGTTTTTGATCTACCTCTGACCAGTTAAGCCTTTTTATCTGAGCCTCCCTTACCCCCGCAAACGCCCCAATTGCCAACATCGGGACGACCTCGGGCGCGCGCGTTGTAGCCGCATTAAATAAAGCCGCAAGGTCATCCACGGAAAAGATTTCAGGGGGCTTTGTCGATCAGCTTTGGCTGTGCAGTTCGTAGTGCTGGATTGCTGTCGATCACTCTCCGGCGCTGCGCATACGAGAACATCACACCAACGTTTGCCCTGTAATTCGCCCGGCTCTTTGGCCCGCAATTGAGATTGCGCAACCAGTTGTCCAGTTCTTCGACCGTGATTGCGGCAGTTGGGCGGTCCCCAAAGTCGGCGCAAAATGTGGCGAGACGTTTTTTCAAATCACCAATGTATGTCGCGCTCATCCCATCTTTGCGCTTCGCTTCCCACACTTCTTCCGCCAAATCCGAGACAGTGACGTTGCATCGGCGGATTCTCGCTAAGTGATCCAAGTAAAACGTTGCTGCGTCGTCGATGGTCTTGCCGTATTTGGCAAGTTTTTTGCGGGCCTGGATGATTGCGGAGAGTTCCCCGGGGGCCAGACCTACGGCCTCGCGCCCGTGGCGTTCCAAGGTCGTGATCTGGCGGAGCCGTTCACCTTCCGCCTCGGCTTTGGTCTTGAAAAACTTCCGGGCTCGATTAAAAGGACGGAGATCAAGATACCAGGGATGCGTTTTGCTGTGGCGATATTCGAGGACTCTAAGGGTTGGGCGTTTCGTGCCCCAAATAATGCCCGAAGAGGTTGAGAATTTCATTATAAAGTCAATCAAAGCTTTTGCACACCTGAGAAAATCGCGATTGTCATAGGTAATAGGCTGGGTAGCTCAGTTGGCAGAGCAGTGGACTGAAAATCCACGTGTCGGCGGTTCGATTCCGCCCCCAGCCATAGCCCCATTTTCATAGGTAAAATAGGAGCGGAAACGAGATTTTTTTGGCTCTCACCCAATGTGGCCGGAGATGAAAGAAAATGAAGGTTTGGGCGGGCTTCGGCGTCATGCAGTGTCATGCAATTTTTCCGGGCAGGCGCGTGCGCGAGCACCAGCGCCGCCAGAAATTGTTTTGATTGCGCGGACGACGCGCAAGTAGCCGGGATGCGCTTGCGTATTGGCATCCAATTTTCTTACGATTCCAGCACCATCCCCATGCGTTTTTTTCGAGAATTGGACCCGTTCGCAAGCCATGTGGCAGTCGCAGCACTTGCCATTGCCACGTGGGTCTTTCTAATCGTCCCGCTGTGGAGAAGATGGCGCCCAAGGTTGCTTTTGCTAAGCAAAAACAGCTTGCTCAAAAAACGGTTGGCGGCCGCGACCATTGTACTTCTCGTGTTTGCAGTGGGCTTGTGGACCGGGTGGCACAAGGACGCAATATCCGCTCGCCTGTCGCGCTGGCATAGCGAGTTGACGCGGACTATCCCCTCTCGGTCACCATCGCATAGCGAGTTGACGCGAACTATCCCCTCTCCGTCACCATCACCTAGTCCTTTGACGCTAACGGAGTCCTCGGTGGAACCAACGGCCCAGACTTCTCCATCCTGGGATTCAGAAATAACTTTTTCCCCACTGCACTCCAACCCCGCCTCGCCGTCGCTGGTAGATCAGTTGCTGCGAGAAAGCATCGAGCTGCGCGATCGGGGTGACACGACAAATGCGATCGAGCGCTTGCAGGAAGCGTTGGACAGCGAACCGAATAACGCCGCCGTACTCGCAGAACTAGCGAAGACTTACGATCTCATGCAGCTTTACGACCGTGCGAATGAAATGTGGCGCAAACTTCAGGAAATGGGCCCCTCGGCTGGTGCGGCATATGAGCTAGCCGATCGACGGCTGAAGCGCGGGGTGCCGACTCCAGCCGCAGCGCCGATGCCGACGGCTCCGGATTCTTCATCGCGTGAGGTAAGCACTTCGCCGTATGGAACCGCTGCTGATTTTGCAAAGTACGCCATAAAGCCGCGCGAACATGAGATCGACCAAGT
>DASTDH010000095.1:0-3036 GCA_035710445.1 Chthoniobacterales bacterium | reverse complement strand
TTTCGCCGCTCACAAATTCAGCCGTAAGGTTGTCGCCATGCGGACAATAAACGGCCAGCGACTCGTGCGGCACCAGATGTCTTACTCGAACCGCGACCACCGAGAAAGTGTCTTCCAATCGCAGCGAGGACCCCGCCTTGTGAATGACCTCAAGGATTTCGCCTGATTGTGCCCCGGCTTGACAAAGCCGCTCGGGGAAATCTGATGCCGAGGCCGATGCAGCCGCCGGTTGTGGCGCTCCGGCGAATCCGGCGTCAGGTGCGGCTCCCCGTTCTACTTTGACATCGGTCGACAACTTCGGAGGCATCTCGCGCGGTTGCTCATTCGCCATCTTCTCCCAGTCGACATAACGGCGCTGCAAAATAGAAACTATCTTTGGATCGAAACTTGTTCCCGCCTCCGATGCAACCTTTGCCATCGCCTCGTGTAGGGGCAGGGCTTTGCGATATTGCCGGTCCGAGGCCAGAGCGTCCAGGCAATCAACCGCCGCCAGAATGCGGGCCCCAATCGGGATCGCTTCGCCCACCAGACCATAGGGGTATCCGCTGCCGTCCCACTTCTCGTGATGCGCGCGCACAATCGGCACCACCGGATACGGAAAATGAACCTGCTCGAGAATCTCAGCCCCGACAATCGGATGAATCTTCATCTTCTCGAATTCTTCCGGCGTCAACCTCCCCGGCTTCGAGATAATGTGCTCGGGAACGGCCAGCTTTCCGATGTCATGCAGGACTGAGGCCGCCTGCAGCGCCTCCTTTTCATCGTTGCTCAAGCCCAATTGGTTTGCCATCTCCATCGCATAAATGCGGACCCGCTGCAAGTGCTCACCCGTGTTTTCGTCTTTCGCTTCGATGGCCAGGGCCAGGGCTTCGATTGTCCGCAGGTGTAATTTTGAGACCTGCTCCGCGTGCAGTTTCTCGGTTTCAAGCTTCCCGAGATACAAGCGGTAGGATCGATACATCAGATACATTGGCGGCAACACTAGCAGGGACGATTGCCAGCCGACCCGAACATTTAAGAAGTGAACCAGTCCGGCGACGGCAGCGCCGACGATGTAGTAGGGGAAAGACCAGAGGTAAAGCTCGGACCAGACCTTGGTGGGAGCTTTGTCTTCTGTGAGACCAATAATGGTCGACGTCGCACCGGTATTGCAAGCGTAGTGAACGATCGCCGCCGCCAAAAGAGCCAATGGTCCCGGGGTATGCAGAATGTGAACTGCGACCAGTCTGTAAGCTCCGTACGCGACCGCGCTCGAAACTGTGACTTGCCCCAGGTTGAAAATCAGTTGAACTCTCTTTAGCTGCCCGACCGGTTTCCAATAGAACTGTGCGAGCACACCGGCGAGCCCAATTAGCAATGTCTCGGGAAGACTTAACTCCAAAATGCCCAACAACGTGAACAGGAAATTCGCCGACAGGGTTCCGACAACGCCGGGAAGCGTCACCTTAAATGCGGAGGCCAGCAGCGCAGCGATCAGGTAACACGCGAACTTGACTGGATCACGAGTTTCCCACTGCGTGAATCCAATGACTAAGAAGGCGCTTCCCGCCAGGGACAGCCCGGCGATGAACACACGCGCGCCTATGGTTCGAAGCCCAGACATGAGAAGTACTTAGATTTTCAAGGAATTACACGCGCAAGTCCGCCCAAAAGTAGACTCCGTTGTTACCATCGTTTCCCCATTGACAATCAACACTTTAGCTGCGGGATGAGCCATGTGGTTCCTTCCAAATACACGCGACAATCTGTCCCAAGTCGGTTGTGCGGGACAAATTGTCCGCAGAATTTCACAACAGAGCCTCGTAAGTCATTCATCAATCAAGATCGATTGTTTCCATTTTGGACCCGCAGATGCACCTATGACACTCGCCAACGGGTGCATGGAGCGCATGGGGCGCCTTGTGGGGGAGATATGAAGAAATTTCTGATCTTATTTGTGATGGCCACGGTCACGCTGGCCTCCGCCCAGACCAATTCGAAGTTGTCGCCGGAATTGCAGGGGTATACGGGGAAGCAGCAGATCCAAGTGATCGTGCAGTACGCGCCGGGAACGCAGGTGAACTGCACCGGTTTGCTTGGACTCGTCGGCTGCCTGGTGAATGACATTGCCAAACTCGGCGGTACGATTCTGTCGCAGGTACCGATTGTGAACGGAGTCATCGCGCTTCTGGACGGTCCCGGGATCCTGAACCTCTCAAGCAATCCAAACGTTGTCTACATCAGTTCCGATCGTCCGCTGGCTCCGTCGCTGAGCAATGCCGCGCCCGCCGTGAACGCTTTCGCTGCATGGCAGTCGGGCTACACCGGCGCTGGAATCGGAGTCGCACTGATCGACAGTGGCGTCGCCAGCCATCCGGACCTGAATGGCGGATTCCTCGGACTGTCGCGCGTGGTCTACAACCAGAGTTTCGTTGCTGGAACCCCGAGCCCCAACGATCAATACGGACACGGCACGCATATCGCCGGCTTGATCGCGGGCAACGGCGCCAGTTCTACAGGATCGAAGTATTCCCGCACATTCAAAGGAATCGCGCCGAAGGCGAACGTTGTGAACTTGCGCGTTCTTGACCAGAACGGGGCGGGCAGCGACAGCGCCGTTATCGCCGCGATTGCGCGGGCTATCTCGCTCAAATCCGCGTACAACATTCGTGTCATCAACCTATCGCTGGGACGAGCCGTTTACGAGAGCTACAAACTCGATCCGCTCTGCAAGGCGGTGGAAGCGGCATGGAAAAGCGGCATTGTGGTGGTGGTTGCGGCCGGCAATAACGGTCGCTATCAGCAAACGAATGGATACGCAACAGTCACCTCGCCCGGCAACGATCCATACGTAATCACGGTCGGCTCGATGAAGCCCATGGGGACGCCGACGCGCGTCGATGATCTGATCGCCAGTTACAGTTCAAAAGGGCCAACGGCGATCGATGCTGTCGCCAAACCCGACATCGTCGCTCCAGGCAACTTGCTGGTTTCGCTCGAGGCTCCGGGTTCCACACTTTACAACGAATATGTCGGCAATCGTGTGCCGTACAACTT
>DASTDH010000094.1:0-5060 GCA_035710445.1 Chthoniobacterales bacterium | reverse complement strand
TCTTGCGTGAGCGGATCGCGAAATATGAAGCACCGATTGTGACGGGTGAGGTGACCGCAACCGAAAAAAGCAGCGAAAGTTTAGCCAAAGCAGGCGTCTCGATAAACGATCTGCGGAAAAACTTGAATGATCTGAACCAGCAAATGGATCGCGAATGTCTTTCGTCGGCCGCCCGCTATGGAGTCGTGCTCGACGCTTCATTGATTACTGGGATCGATCCGCCTCCGGAAATCGAGTCGGCACTGGCCGCAATCAACACCGCGCATAACGAGGTCTCGGCCAATTTGAGTTTGGCCCAAGCGACCGCGGACCAGAAAATCGAACAATCGAAACGAGCGGTGGAGATTGAGACAAACCGAGCCGAAGCCGAGGTCCAACCGTTGCGTTGGCTGGCCCAGCAGATCACGGAATTGAAGCGCAACGGCGACACCGCAGTGGCTGCTTATTTGAGAAATGTACGTCTGGAGTTGTTCTCGCGTTCCCGTCGAATCGTGCTGGCAAGAAAGGACGACCGGTGACGATCTTTCTAATCACATTTGTGTTTTCTTTCGTCTTTTGCTGGGTGGCGCTCCCGATTGCTCTGGGCCTTCTGAAAACGATCAATTTTTATACCGCCGTGCCGGAAGGCCGCTGCAAGGTATATCTCCTGTTCGGAAAGGTGTTAGGCGTGGTCGAAGAACCGGGGCTCCATTTGCTCTGGATCGATTTGGGGCCGCAAGCTGCACTCGTACGTTTCTTTGGACGGATTTATGAAATCGATCGACGGCTGGATCAGGAGTATCTGCGCAGCAACCCAGTGAATTCAGAAGAAGGCACACCGATGGGTGTCGGTGTCTGGTACGAAATGCGAGTACACAACCCAGTCGATTTTCTATTTAAGAATACCGATCCGCAGGGTTCTCTACGCGCTAATGTTGCCAACGCCACGGTGCGTAGTTTGAGCAATATGCCGTTGGAGCAACTGTTGGAAAACCGGCACGAAATGAGCCGAGTAGTTCGTCAGGAAGTCTCACCTAAATCCGACGAATGGGGATATCAACTTGGCTCCGTGTACATCCGAAAAGTTCATTTCCGCGATTCCGAGATGATCCGGCAGATTGAGCACAAAGTAGTAAACCGCCTGCGCCAGGTAACATCGGCCATTCGTCAGGCGGGGACAAACCAAGTGGATATCATCACCAGCGCGGCCGAACGGCAGTCGGCTGCGGAATTCGCTCGCGCCCGGTCGGTCCGGCCGAAACTGGTCGGGGAAGCGCTACGTGAAATCGGACAAGATCCGGAGGTGCTCGACGCCGTATTCGAAACTTTGGAGGTGGATCGAATTGTCAAAAGCAATGCCGATGTGACTTTAGTGCCGAACGGTCAATATGAGACGTTAGTCAGCCTGCTGGCGGGCGGCGCACTCGGCGGTAAACCCGGATCCGATCAACCGCCTCCGATCAGGCAGTGAACAAGGGTTGGGCAGAAACGAAGATTTCCGAGCTATTATCGGAAGCGCTCTTTTCGCCGGATGGGTTCCGATTCTCGATCGGGATAACTCCGCTGCGGCCGGAGGCGTTCTTTGCCAATCAGGCGAACAAGGAAATTCTTCGGCAACGGCGGTGCCTTCTTCATGAGCGGCCTGACCTTTACGTCCAAGCCCTCAAACGCGTAGCCGATTGGCAAACTTTGGTATCTTCGGTTCGACAGTGGGAACCGGCTGCATCGGGTGAAGACATCCAAACCTTGAGTGCCGGCTGGGAACCGGATTTCGTGGTGTTGGATAGAAACGAGCCGAATCGGGTGCTGGGAGGTTGCGTCTGCTTTCCCTCGGGATGGAGTTTGCCGGAGAAGGTAGGAAAAAGCTTGTTCGCGACGCACGCGCCGGTGCCAGGAATGAATCAGTTGTTGGCGCCGAAAATTGGTCAGTTCATTTCCCGTCTTGACTCAAAACGCTGTTTTCAAAGAACCAATTGGGGGCTTACCGGATCACCGAGGTTGGACCAGCATCCTCAACGAGGGATCCCGCCGATCGATGCCGCGACCGATCCTGCCACGGTCGCTTTACGGATTGAATGGCAGGCGCTTATCGGCTTACCAGGCGACCTCGTCCTGTTTGGAATTCGGGTCTTTCATGTGCCGCTGTCACGGGTTCGAGCAACCGTACCGCTGGGAGAGCTTTTAGCCAACAACTTGGTTTCAATGCCCGATCCGGTTGCCGAGTATAAACGATTGGCCGGCTGCCGGAGGCACCTGATCGATTATCTTCGGTCGTAGATTGGCAGAGCCGGTGATTGGTGACTAGTGATTAGCGATTAGCGACCCGGGTCCTCCGGAACTCGTCGGACTACTCGAGAGTGCTCAAGTGTTCCGTCAGAAACCCAAAGATAGTAGCCCCGCACTTTAGTGTAGAGGTCGGCTCCCAAAAAAGGCGGCGCGTCCCGGCATGGACGATCGATCGCGAATCATGTTGGCTGACCATGTGGAATGACAGACCCAAATGTCCCCATTTTCTATCGTCCCTTGGGGGACGGACGGTTCCTTGGAACGCTAACCCCACACTAAAGTGCGGGGCTACTTTCATCCGTCCCTTCGGGACATTTGAGCGTTGCCCAACCGAAAGTCCGACAAGCCCCTCCGGGACGATGTCCGTCCTTGGCGTAAGCCGTTTTGGCGTAAGTGGACCTTGTGCGGTCGGCGCCTACGCCTACCCTAGGCCAGTTTACCGCTACTCGAGAATCATTTCTGAATTCCTTGAATCTTCGAATTCGTTGCTCTTTTCTCCTGATGTGCGTACCAATCCCCCGTTGATCCCTCCACCCATTCTCGCGCTGCTCCTCTTGCTTGTGAGCGGGCTTTTGACGGCGATTCTGCCGCCGGCTCCAGTCCGTATTCCAGCGGGAAGACTCATCGGCATATTCTTTTTGTTGGTTGGCTTTGTTACAAGCTTCTCCGGATTCTCCGCTTTCCGTAAAGCGGGCACCTCTGTGCGCCCGGGTGACGAGCCAAGCAAGCTCGTAGTGGGCGGCCCATTTCGCCTTACTCGCAACCCAATGTATCTCGGGATAGAGCTGGTCTTGATCGGTGCCTTCTTCTTGTCCAAATCACTGTTTTTTCTGATTCCAGCGATCGTTTTCTTTCTGCTGATTCATTCGCTTCAGATACCGTTCGAGGAACAGTTGATGACCAAACATTTCGGTGAAACCTACAAGGAATACCGACAGCGCGTAAGAAGATGGCTATAGCTTCTCCAAGCCCTTTTAAATCGACCCGTCATTTCGTGGCGAGCTATTTTCATTGGGTCCCTCCAGTACGGTGGTTCCTGGCATTCTCGTGATAGTGGTCACTACCGAAGGTAGGAGGGTCAGTGTCACGCGAGCTGTGTCTAATCTCTACTCCGGAATTGGTGGATGACTCGACGCGAAACGTTCGTAGGCGTCCTCATCTGCGATCATAGCGGCCAGAGCTGATAAAATCGGTTCCACGCGATAGAGTCCACTGAAAATCGCGGTGTCATCAATGGCGCTGCGAATTACGAAAGTGGGACGTTGATTCAGCTGAAGCCTGCTGAACTCAGCAGTGGTTTCACGAATCTCTTCGATTGTTATTGGATCATCGAGATGGCTTTCGAATTTTACTCGTTCGACGCCGCTCGCCACCACCGCGACGCCGAGCGCAACCTCAGGCCGGAGAATGAATCTGCCCTTGTTCAGACCCTCATTCTTCAGCGCTTCGAGTACTTCCGGCCCTTTTCCCAACTTGTCCGCGATATGGATCAGTCGGTTAGGCAGCCAGGTGGTCTGCCCGGATTTCTCGATCCAGCGGTGATCAAACCGCCGGCCAGTTGCAACCTCACAGCGATCGTAAAACCAGAGTTCCTGCTCCGGGCCGGCATCCATCGGCTTACCGTCATTAATCAACGCGATCTTACGGGTTATTGGAACCCGTGCGCCGTATTGTGCCCGAATTCTGGCGAGTACCTCATCACCCAGTGCGCACCACATCGAGCAAACATCGTAGAAATAGGTCAGCTGCATGTGGGAGAAGTTTAGCTACCGGGCGAACAAATTCTACCAGAGGTCACAAAGGGCGGAGTATCCCTCCGAGACCTTTGTGATCTCATGGTTCAAAGCCCTCTCTGTGGCCTCCTGTGATTCATGGTTTGTAGAGCAAGCTGAGCTCGACGTCGCGGGTCAGTTGCCAGCCGCCCAGCTCACCTCTCACGACCAGACCGGGCAAGGTGTAGCGCCGAACTCGTAGCAACTGAAACCCTGCGTTTTGGATCTCTTGGGCACTCAGACCGAACCATTTCGGCCCGATGTCATCGTCCCAAAATACCAGTGTTTGCGGCGGAGCATCTTGCAAAGTTTTGAGGTTGCGCTCACGATTCTCGCTTAACGCCGGTGCAGTGCTGAGATCATTATTGCTCTGAATGCACATCCCAACGTTGCTCCACACAAGGCGGCTTATGGGGTGGTGATTCTGCTCAAACCAGGTGAGCATCTCCCGGATCGCGACGAAGTCGCGCGTCCAGATGAATGAGTCGAGGTAAAGAAAAGAGATCACCAACGACCCTGCGATGATGATCGATCCAATAATTGGCCGGCTTCGCCGAAACCAGCGATTTTTCCATGACCCAATTGTGTTCCAGCCTTCCAGTGTGATGATCGCGGTGGCCGGCGCCAGCGAAACCATGTAGCGCGGATATCCAGCCTCCCCAAAGAGGCCGTAGGCCCGGAAGACGCTATGCAGAAGAAAAAACAGAAGCCAGGCAGTCGTAATCGGCGAGTATTTTTTCAGCCAGAGCAAGCGTACAAGTCCGATCAACAGAAAAACGATGAGCAGTGGACCGGCAAATTCCCAGGTGCGACTCGAATAGGTCAGGATCGAACCATGTCCGTAAATTCCATGTTGCCAGTGGGTCGGCCAGTTGTGCAGGAGGAACAATGGGTCGCCGGTGATGGCGAGAGCGGCCGCCCACCAGAGAATCATGCCAGTAGCGAGAAGGGGGAGGGAAGCCACGCCCGGCAACCATCCCGCCTGACGGCCGGAATAACGCCGAGCATACAATACCCAGCCCG
>DASTDH010000093.1:0-5190 GCA_035710445.1 Chthoniobacterales bacterium | reverse complement strand
ACGTGAACTTCCTCAATCAGCAGACAAAGAAATTCATGGAGGCTGCCCGGAAGCGCCCGGAAATTGCTCGAGTCACCACCACCTTATTGGGTAGCGTTCCGCAGTTTTATCTTAATGTCGATCAAGACAAGGTGCTGAAGCAAGGGGTGAGTCTGTCCGATGTGTATAAGGCCGTGCAGGTCTTTATGGGAGGCTCGTTTGTCAATTACTTCAATCGATTTGGGCGGTCATGGCAGGTGTACGTTCAAGCCGACGGGCCATTTCGCGCGCAACCAGAAGATGTCGGCCGGTTTTATGTGCGTAATGATGCAGGAGATCCCGTCCCGCTTTCTTCGGTGACTCGTATCGAACGCCGCTTTGGACCCGAGTTTACGATGCGTTACAATCTTCACCGCTGTGCCCAGTTGAATGTGACTGGGAAGGAGGGCGTTAGCTCATACCAGGTCATGGCAGCGTTAGAAGATGTATTTGCCAAGACGATGCCGGCGGAGATGGGATTTGACTATAAGGACATGTCGTTCCAGGAACAGCAAGCGCAGAAGGGAGTACCGCCCACCGTCATCTTCGGGCTATCGCTGCTGTTCGTCTTCCTGATACTGGCAGCTCAATACGAAAGTTGGTCGTTGCCGTTCAGCGTTCTCCTCTGTACGCCGATCGCTGTGCTTGGGGCTTTTGTGGCCTTGGTCGCTAGACTATTCAAAAACGACGTTTATGGCCAAAGTTCGATCGTTTTCGAAAACGACGTCTTTGCTCAGATCGGTTTGGTGATGCTCATTGGCCTGGCGGCAAAGAATGCGATCTTGATCGTTGAATTTGCCAAGGCCGAATACGAAAAAGGACAACCAATCCTGGATGCAGCGTTAGCTGGCGCACGTTTGCGGCTTCGTCCAATCCTCATGACTGCGTTCGCCTTCATCCTCGGATGTGTACCGCTTTGGTTAGCTGCCGGATCAGGCGCTGCCTCGAGGCAAATTCTCGGAACGACAGTCATTGGCGGAATGTTAGCAGCGACATTTGTCGCGATCTTTCTGATCCCGGTATTGTTCTATTTAGTGGAAAGGATTTCCCAGCGGAAGGAAGAACGTGAGCCCGGAGTCGCTCCGGCGGAACAGCCGGCTGGTACCGGCAAACATTGAATGATTAGATCGCAGGGTCGCTCCTCTTCCGGCTTATTGGTCGATGTAAGTTGGTGGCAGTCCTCCCGTTCTAATCCTTCTATCGAGGACTTCCTTCTCCACCGAGAGAGAGACCCATTCTTCGGGAGGATTTGGATCGGTCCGCAGACCGCGAAGCTTATCGATCACTTCCTTTTCGTTCTTTGTCATCCGGTCGCGTTGCAGCAGGTGCTGTTTCCAAGAGGGTACAACCACTTCCATCCGGAATTTATTCGGGTGATTCAGATCCTCGTACAAATGCCACCTGTACGCACCGTTTCGCAAAAAGATCAGGCGAGCGTCGCGCATCAATTCGATGCATTCGATTCGGCGCGTCGGATCGACATTAAATTCTGCTGTAATTGATACCGGCCCGTCTTTGGGTGCAGGTAACCGCCCCGGGTCAAGGCTGTGAGAAAAGATCGAGACCGGCGCGGACTCGAAACTCAGGTCTTTGGTAAAGTCGATCGAGATCTGAAGGCCTGGAACAACGCGGACGATAATCATAATCAATATGCCGAATCCGGCAGCCCCCAGGAAAGCGGGAACAACTCCAGCGTGATGGGCGGCTAATCCCCAGATTACCCCACCGAGAGCGGTCGCCGCCTGCGCAACCATGACCATCGTTGCGTTCATCCGTCCCCTGGCCCAGTCAGGCATCGCGCGTTGACTCGCGACCCAGAGTTCGGATGCAGAAAGGGTCCATCCCATGCCGCTGAGCGCTGCAACTACTAAGAATACGAACGGTCGATGCACTAAAACCATGAGGCAGCAATCTAAGAGCAGCACTAGATTTGCGGCGGTGGTAATCCGTTGCGGCGAATACCTGGCGCGTGCCCAAGGAATGATAAAAGCGCCGCTGATGACCGAGCCGACAGCCATACTGGTGAAGAGATATCCCAGGTCAGCAGCTTTAAGGTGTAGTTCTTTCAAACCGACAACCGGCATCAAAGAAGGAATGATGGAGATAAAGAACGAAAACAATGCGTGCCGCGCCAGAAGAATTTTGATTCCGGGCGTGTAGCGCACATAACGGATCGCTGTCGTTAACGACTCGAAGAAGTTCTCCAGTGGAAGACTTGACTGTGTCTTCACCCGCTTCCACTGCAGAATCGCCAGAAACATAAGAAGAAAGCCGAGCCCGTTAGCGCCAAAAATGAAGCTTACTCCGGCCAAGGGTAGCAAGAACGCTGAAAGCAGCGGCCCGATGATCCCTGAGACATCCATCTGTAACCCGGCGAGAGTATATGCAGAAGGCAACTCTTCTGCCGAAACGATCTCAGCGATGACGGAAGAGTGGGCCGGGGAGCCAAACGCAAACCCGGCGCTGAAAAGGAATGCGCTTGCCAGGATGAGGTAAGGATTAAGCAGATGTGCAATCCACAAAATCGCCAGACCGATCGCAAGGAATGCATGCCAGAGCTGAACACCTAATAAAATCTTTTTGCGGTCTACCATGTCAGCAAACGCGCCCGCGGGTAAGGTGAACAAGGTATAGGGCAATGCAGAAACTGTGGCCATCATTGAGATAAGTACGGTCGAGGCGCCCAACGAGTGTAGCGCCAAATAGACAGCTGTGTTGTGGGCTCCAATGCAACTTCCGGAAACTACCATTGCGAGCCAGAGCCTTTTGAAGACAGGGTTTCGCAATGCGAGCCAAGTAGAGGTCTTACTGGAGGTATTTTTCATTGGGGGGTGATTTGGTTAAGCGTTACTTCAGGGGCAGAAGATTCATGTTCCGGATTCTGCGCGCCGAACCGCCGCGCCCGAACCGCCAATTTTTCTGAAACTGCTTCAGAATCGAATCCACTACTTTTCGAGATGCGCTAGAGCGTTGCGCAAGGGAGCGCTGGAGATCCGAACCACTCCGCTGAAAGGGCTATACATCTCCAGAACTAAAAAGATCGCAGCTGAAACCGACAACGCACAGAGACTGAGGGTCGCCACCACGGTTGCATTGCGCGGTGCTAAGAGACCAAAGCTGCAGAAAATAAGAGCCAGCCAGAAAATCACTACCACCAGCAATGGTAGAGAAACCGAGGTGCTACCCTGTTCAAACATCAGCCAGCGCGTCTTTCCGAGGTCAATCACAAGACTTAGTGCCTCGGTCTGCAGCGAGTGTTGAGTGACGTTCTGCGGCGAGAGTTCTTGAATTTTTTCGTAGAGAATTTCGGCTCCGCTTGGCGTCGATGTCATCTGCGATTTTTGCCGGCCACCTTGCGACATCGCATCGAATAGACGGGTAACGGCCGCCTGCAATACGTCGCGGGCCTCCTTTGCCTCGGGCCCGTAATGCGCCAGGACACGGTCAAGTAAAATGACCTTGGCGGACATCTCTGTCAGTTCGCTGTTTTGCGTGTCGTAGAAAGTCTTGGCCGAAGCGATCAACAGACCAAGAAGAATGGCCGTCATCGTCGCGATGAGTCCCATGCCCAGTCTCACCAACTCTTTCGAATCACCGCTCAGATGTGGCGGCGGCAGAACCGCACCAAGCAACAAGCCGATCAGCGCACCGCCGATTGCGCAAGCGAACACGATCAAGCTGATCGAAATAGAATTCATGATCATCACTTCCTAAGACTAGTTTCTTGAACTAGCGTCGGGATAACCAGATTATTCAGCTGCATCCATCTCAAGCTACAAAACCGGTGGGTCGCCTATTGTGCGGCCGGAAGAGGGGCCGCTACGGCTGTTGGAGGTTGCGCTGTGGCAACTTGCACCGTTAATCGCAAGTTTTCCAACGGACCGAAGTTTTCCCGAATCACGCCTCTCCGCGGGCGGTCGAGATCCAGGATTACGGATACGACGAGCGATACGAGCAACGCGAAAACCGCGGCCGTGAGTACGTGACGGCGTCCGGCGCGACCAAATGAATGTCCGACCAGCAGACCAGTAAAAATGATCGCCGCGAATAACAAAATGAGCACAATTGCGGGCACGGTGTTCGAATAGGCCGCCTCGATTGTCGCGCTAGCGTCGATCATTTCGCTCACGGCCGGAACCATGGTTGAGACGTTCCTGGGCTCCGGGTTAATCCGCGACTGTTCCGAGATGACTTGCCAGATCTGCCGTTGCAGCTGCTGTGACGCCGTCGCTGCGGCCGCGATTTGCGCCCGGTCGAACTTCGCTCCGATATAGTTGAGTCGAACGTCGAGATAGTCGCGAAGGAGCTGTTGAATGCTGCCTCGGGTTCTTTCCTCCAGGAGGTCCGCGCGAAGCCATGCGTTCCTGATACTGTTCGCTTCGCGTACAACGAGCGTGTTGCGTTGGTCGTATCTACCCGCAGCTAACGAAAACGAGAATGCCAGCAGTAGCGCCGCCAAGCCGGCCACTGCCCCCTTTACTGAGGAATCGGCCGCCCCGGTTTCTTCCTCCCCGTGCCGGGCTGCGTTTTTGCCCAGCAGAAAACCGACCAACATTCCGCCCAGCAAAAAGAAGAACAGCACTATGGCAAGTTGCCAACTGGGGGTTGAGTATAATCGATCCATACGGGACAGCTCCCCCCATACGGTCAATTGCCCGCGGAGAGCTCACTGAGCTTGTTGGGTTCGATAACGATGGCCTCGGTCATTGCAGCTATTCTTGGTTTAACTGTTGCAGGTCCGGGGTTGTTGGAATGCTAGGGCGCTGAGGAGGAGCCAGAATGCGTCCGCCTTCCAGCGGGAAATGCATGCGGAAAAGAGCGCCCAACATGGCTACGGAGTTGTCGCTCCACAGTCCGCCGTGACCCCAAATGATATCCTTTGGTACCCTGACAATCCAGCATGGTATACGGGCATTACCCGAATAAACAAATTGCCACCGTCGCCAAACTTCTTTTCCGGTAGATGGTCTTTCCTCATCGGGATTATAGCTGCCACTGCGGCAGAAACGGTTTTCGTGGCCATCGTTCCGCTCACTGGTATAAAAGGTCTGGTTTTGCACGTTTTGCCTGATATTGGCTTCGAATGCCCTGTTCTCCTGCGCCCTTAGATCCGGTGGGGAAGTGGTTTCCCCAAGAGGCACCACGTGATAATTGACTAGATACGGGTTGTTG
>DASTDH010000092.1:0-4359 GCA_035710445.1 Chthoniobacterales bacterium | reverse complement strand
GACAACAGACCAAACATTCCAACTGATGGGGATCCAGTATTGGTTTCCGCGTTGGCCAATCGTCCGAGCGCCTGGAACAAAATTAGAGCTAAGGCTCCAAGCACCAAGATGGCTTCAACGATGACGACAATCGGACCGCTAAGGTAAAACCCGGGACGTTCTCCGGTGGCATTTGGGGGAACAGCTGTTGCCTGCATTTCGATAGCATTGCCGGGTTGACCGCTTTTGACGAGCAGAAATTGTGGGCGACCGATCACCGCCAGCCAACGTACCGGAGACCGGTTTTACAGGACATTACGAAGAAGGACTTTTGAACAAATTCCTATTGCTTGAACTCCACAGGCTGCTCCGTTTATCGCCATGGAGAAAAATGTTAAGGGGGATTCGTCGGGCAACTCTTGGACCGGTGTTATCCCATTTGCGCTGATGCGGCAACACAGTGGCTTGGAGGTCTTGCAGCTGGTCAAGGAAGGCCGCCTCCCTTTGCCGCCGATCAGCGACGTTATTCCCTTTGATTTGAAGGATTTTGAATTCGGTCGAGCAACCATCGTTAGCAGGCCGAGTGAGAAGTTTCACAATACGATGGGCATCATGCACGGCGGCTACGCCATGACGCTCTTGGATAGCTGCATGGGAGTAGCCATTTATACCACGCTGAGTTCCGGTATCGGCTATACGACGATCGAAACCAAAGTGAACTTTGTGAAACCGATCACAACGGAAACCGAGCTCTTGCGGGCGGTCGGTCATGCGGTTCACGCCGGGACTCGCACAGCGACCGCTGAAGGCAGATTGATCGATGAGGAGGGAAAACTCTATGCGCACGGAACAACCACTTGTTTTCTTTTCCCGCTGGATGATGCTCCGGGACCGCTTCGACGATCGTAGGGGGCGAAGAGTGCAATCACATCAAACATAGATGCGATTGTTACGATCGGACCAAGGCGGAAGACTTTCCGTAGTCGAGCTACGGCTACTGCAGTATCTTGGCGTTCAAATCCGTAATCTGTTTACCCAGCGCCGCGACTTTGTCGCGAATCCCTTGATAGGTCGCCGCAAGTTTCGGATCCGAAAAGACCGGTTTTCCCTCTTCTGGGCCTTTGCTCCAAGTACCCCAGTTGGTCGCGAAGAAATCCAACAACGACCGATGTTCGTCGATGTAATTCTGTAGCAACTGATTTCTTTTGTTTATGCTCTCCCAAGGAAAGGTAGAGATCAATTCCTTCCGGATCGGATCGACGATCTTTCTGGTGAGGCGTTGGTTGGTCAAGGCGTTGTCCAGGTCCGCGTCAGCATTGAGGTAAAGCTTAGCCGCCAGATCCTTGCTTTGTTTGAATTCATCGAGAAGTGTTCGCCAAGGATCAATTTCTTCTTTGGTCGCAAAGCTGTTCGGATCCAACCGCTCCGGTTTCTGGAAATAAGCAAAGCGATTGCGCACATCTTTCTCCTGATTCGTGATCCTGACCATCACTGTCTCCGACGCTGCGCCTATCCGCGCTTTGAGCATCTGGACCGCTTCAGTATAGCTCTGCTGAGAGACGGAAGCGCTTGGACTGGCGGAGCTGCCGGGGCTCGCAGTAGCCGACGGACGACCCTTCGGTCCTGGCGATGGCGAACCTGGAGTCTGGGTTTGGCCCAAAGCAATCGAGGCGGCCAAGAAAACGGCTGGAAAGCAAAAAGCTGAGATCGGATACTTCATGAAATGGACTGATGGGGCGTTGAAATGCGGAAGGTGAAACCACATTCTGCAATTATTCTTCGGACATC
Source organism: Chthoniobacterales bacterium (assembly GCA_035710445.1). GTDB lineage: Bacteria > Verrucomicrobiota > Verrucomicrobiia > Chthoniobacterales > JAFAMB01 > DASTDH01. The sequence goes on along the minus strand of DASTDH010000092.1, from coordinate 2,592 downwards.
GCTTTATACTGTTGATCCAGTTCCTTTCCAGTGGCGATGATTGTGTCGCGCAATTTCTGAAACGTCACCGCCAGATGGGCGTCTTGGAAAACCACCGTCCCGCTGGCTGTTTTCCAGCTCCCCCAATTTTTCTCATAGAAATCAAGGAGCTTCCCGTGATCGGTGATGTATTCCGACATCAGTGCATTTTTTTTGTGGATCGTATCCCAGGGAAATCCATTGATGATTTCTTCTTTAAAACGCGCGGCGATTTGTTCATTCACCTTGGCATTACGAAGGGCGATGTCGAGGTACTTTCCGAGATTGTTGTAAAGATCGGCTACCGAATCGGATCGTTGTTTAAGTTCGGCCAGCAAAGTCCGCCACTGCCCGACCTCATCGACCGACTTATAGGCTCCCGGATCGAGTCGGTCGTCCTTCTCAAAATAGCCTAATCGGGTGTGGACGTCAGATTCCTCGGTCTGTATTCGATTCAAAACCTTGTTTGCCGCCTCTCCCAGCGCTTGTTGGGCCGCCTCGAGCATTGTCTTGTCGGGAGCGGCTTGGGTCCGTGTTCCTGTCCCGGTTGGGGTGGCCGAAGCCTTGGCGACACTGGGGTCTGTGATCGGCGATTTCAGTTTAGATTTCGCATCTTGCCCGCAAAGCCTTCCCGGAACGGCGATCGCGATCGCGGCGACGGCTAGCGATGAGAATTTGGCTAGAGTCCAGGGAAGCGACGGAAGGGAATACATGGCGAAGAAAGCTTGCGGCGGTAGTAAGAATGCATCTCAGGGAAAAGCGCAAGGGCGAATTCACTCGACGAAACCAGCGGCGCGCGCTTCGATTGCAGCAATGATGAATGCTCCGGCCAAGGTTTCTGATTCGCGGTCCCGCTGCGCATGGGCTGGCACCGATCTCGCGTACATTCATTATCATGACACTGAATGGGGATCTCCCTCGCGGGATGATCAGCACCTTTTCGAAATGCTGGTTCTGGAAAGTATGCAAAGTGGTCTGAGCTGGATCACCATTTTACGAAAACGCGAGAACTTCCGGCGAGCATTCTCCAATTTCGATATCGCTGCGGTAGCCAAATATAATGCGAGGAAAATCGATAAGCTCTTGGCTGATTCCGGAATCGTCCGCAATCGAAAGAAAATTGAGGCTGCCGTTGCCAATGCCCGAGCGGCGCGGCGGATTATTACGGAGGTCGGATCGCTGGCTGATTTTTTGTGGTCGACTATTGGGAATCGTCCGCTGGTTAACCGCTGGAAGTCGCTATCGGAAGTGCCGGCTGTGACCGATGAGTCGCGACGACTTGCCGCAGAACTGAAAAAGCGAGGATTTCAATTTCTTGGTCCGACGACTTGCTATGCATTCATGCAAGCCGTGGGAATGGTGAACGATCATCTCGTGGGGTGCTTTCGGTATCGAGAGTTGGCGGGGAAAAGATAGTCGACAATCAAATACGACCGGCCGAATGAGCCCTGGGCCTCCCGGAGGAGGCGATGAAAGTGGCTCAGTGGCCGAGCGGGAGCAACCGCCGGTCATCCCGTCCGGGACGGGGCTATTTGCTAGCACCGACCCTGTCCGCCGCGAGCAGAGACCGGGCTACTTCATCACGCCCTGGTGGACGAACCTCAGCCGAGCCATGACTTTGGCGAGGCAGATTCTCAACGTCATTTCTAAAACACCCTATCGATCAACGGCTTTCCAGCTTCGAAACGTCGCAGGTTTTCCACAAAATGCTTTGCCAATCGTAGCGGCTCGTTCTCATGTCCGCCGCTAGTGTGCGGCGTAATGTAACAGTTGGGTAAAGTCCAAAGCTCATGATCTGGGGGGAGAGGCTCCGGGTCGGTCACGTCGAGGTACGCTCCAGCCAAGTGACCGGAAGACAGCGCTTTTACCAGTGCCGGTTGATCGGTGGTTGTTCCTCTCCCAATGGCGTAATAGCAGCTCCCAGCTTTCATTGATTGGAAGCGCGCGGCGTCAAAAAAATGGACCGATCTCGGGCTAGCCGGAAGGACATTGACCACGTGATCCGCTACCGCCATTACCGCATCCAGTCGGTTCGGTCCGATCACCTCGGCTAATTGATCCGGAGCCGGATTCCGTCGATAACCAAAGACAGAGGCTCCGAATGGACGGAGTAACTCGGCTAATCGATGGCCAATCGAACCGAATCCGACGATCAGAATGGTCTGATCACCGAGCAAATGTGAATTGCTTCGGAGGTCGTTTTGCCGCCATGCTCGATCGGTCAATTGGTTTCGATAAGCGGGATAAAACTGGCGTGATTCGGCCAGCAACCAGCCAAGTGCGTGTTGGGCGCACGGCTCGGAAAAGACTCCGGAACTGTTAGTGAGAACTGCCTGACTTTTGCTGAACGCAGCACGTAGTTCGGGGGTGTCATAACGAGTGTACCCGGCGCTCGAGATATGTGCCCAGCGAAGGCGCGGACTGTTCTCGAGATCCTCCGGGTTTGGTTGTCCAAACGCGATTTCGGACTCCCGCAACCGCTGATCAATGGTCCCGACCTGGAGAACGTCTTCGCCCGGAGGCACGATGATCAATTGATGGCTCTTTGTTTCCCGAATTAGGTATTGCTTGGCC
>DASTDH010000091.1:0-12513 GCA_035710445.1 Chthoniobacterales bacterium | reverse complement strand
GGCGCAACTATTAGTTTTCCTAATAGGCTGCAGTATTTCAAACGTGGTAGGGCGGTCCGTCCCTTCCGGATCGGATACTTCGTTAGCAACCGTTCGGATACATCGTTAACACTTTTAGACGGGCATGCTCGGTTCCCTGCCCTGGCCAATTCGAGATCTAGAGCGCTTTTGCAAAGTTTCTGAGCGAGCGATATTGAAGAAAGATTTCCTTCAGCGCGATTCCGATCGAAGCAATCTGATTTTCGGTTTCCGCGACCCAGGGCGTGCGAATCGCTAATCTGAATGCATTGGCGGGCAAATCGAAAGGCATCCCCCCAAACACTTCATCAGATTGAATCCACCGGACCGGCTCAGTATCCAAAGCCTGGATTTTGCTGGCCCGCGTCACCGCCGGCCAAGCTACCTCGTTAGCAATCGTCCGATTGGAAGATTCGATTTGAAGGCCGCCCACGGAGTCATTGGCACGAATTGAAATGAAGCCGTCGATATCAAACGTCAGCAGTTCATCCGGCAATGGGGTCTTGCCCCAATCAACGTTCCAGCGCTGACGGTCCAAATAGGTCTTCGCCCTGCGAGGAAAGCGCAAATAACAGAAGAGAGCGTAGTCGTGCACGAGGAGAGGGGCCAGATCAAGGTCCACCAGGAGCTTCAGCAAAGCCCAGCTTCCGACCGCATCTTCTTCCTCGTTTTCCGCCAAAATCACTAAACGAACCGGAACTTGCTCTTGCCGTTGTCCAACGAACACCAACCCTGGAATACTCTCCTCACTTCGCCTCCAATTCGGGAGCGCCAAGATATTCTTGGACTCGGCCAAAAGCTTTATTGACGGATTCAATCCCGTGGCGGTTGCAAAAGCATGCGAGGAAAACATCGGCAAAACCCTCCTTCTTGAGATGACAGCTTTGAAATATTTGGGTCGGGTAATTAGGCCAAACTAAGGTGAAGACGGGCTAATGTCTACTAATTTAATATCCTTATCCCGCTGCCTTGGCTGAATGCGTCGGGTCTGACAAAACGTGCCGCCGCATGAGTATCGTTTCGTCCCTTATCCTAGATGTAAGATACTCATAATAAGTATGATACATAGACACACAATCAAAAAAACTGATTAGCACTCTTCAGTATATTTCATGCATCTTAAGTAAAACGGAGCGATTCTATCGGCAGATTTCCGCAAGGTTTGGCCTTCAGCATCGTCAAATATTGTGGCTCCTTAAGCCTTATCTTTAACCTTTGCGGCTCGCGCTAGCCCTTGAAACTGAGGTGGTGCCTGTTACTATGCCGCGCTTTAATTTCTGACTATGCGGTTTCCATTGGCTCTTACATTGAAGGTCGCCGGCCACATTATTCGGCACAAACTGCGGGGCACGAAAAAATTCGCGACCGTGCTTCAGCTCGAACCTTTGCATACCTGCAACCTGACTTGCACCGGCTGCGGACGGATTCGCGAGTACTCGACCTCTCTGAAAAACGTGATGACCCTGGAGGACTGCCTGTCAGCGGCTGCGGAGTGTGACGCCCCCATGGTCTCCATTTGTGGCGGTGAACCGCTGATTTACCCTCAAATCGAGGCCCTGGCAGACGGTTTGCTCCAGCAGAGGCGCATCGTCTACATCTGCACCAACGCCATGTTCATGAGGCGAAAAATGCGAGATTATCTGGCGGTCGAATTTTCGCTTCGCCCGGACGAAACCGAGCCGCTTCTCCAACGCCTAACAGACGAACGGCTCATGACCCCGGCGGAAGCGGAACAGGTTAGAAAAGGTCCAAAGGATCCGCAGAAACCCGTCATCTCTCCTTCTCAGTGGATGTATTGGAATGTGCATCTCGACGGCTTGGAGAAGGTTCACGACATTATCGTCGAGCGGGAAGGAGTTTTCCGGGAGTGCATTCTCGCCATTCGGATGGCCAAATCGCTGGGTTTCCAAGTCGCCACCAACACAACCGTCTATCGGGAGACGGAAATGGACGAAATCGAGACCATGTTGGCTTTCCTTGGTACACTCGGTGTTGATGGGCATACGATCACTCCGGGTTACGATTATGATGCCGCAAAGAAGGATATGGCCGATCGTTTAGGGATCGATCCGGCCGCCTTTTTCTTAACTCGGCGGAGCACGATTGAAAAATTCTCTCAGGCAAAATCCTGGGGGAAGAAATACCCGTTGCTGGGCACTCCGGTTTATTGGGATTTCTTGACCGGAGCGCGCGATCTTACTTGCTCAGCATGGGCGATCCCGACGCGCAACGTGATGGGATGGAAAGGACCTTGCTATTTCCTCACTGATGGCCAAGGCCACTACTCGTCCTATCAGGAGCTGCTGGAAAAGGTAGCTTGGGAAAACTATGGAGTGGTGAACGGAGTTGCCAAAGATCCACGATGCGAGAACTGCATGACGCATTGCGGGTACGAGCCGACCGCCGCGCTTGGTAAGCAGAGCAAGCCAGGCGATCTGTGGAAAAACATCGCCTTTAATTTTGGACCGCGTCCGAAACCCAAGGGAGATGTTGAATTGACCGAAGTCTTCAATGGAACCTCGGCGAAGACTGCCAAGCCAGCCGATAAAACGGAATTGGTTAAAGGGTAGGTCTATTCGAATTCAGGACGGGAAAATGGTGAACATCTCGGATCTTTTGTCCGCAGCCAATTCGGCAATCGCGAAAGCACAGGAACACCTTCTCAACCTCCAGTCACCCGAAGGTTACTGGGTGGGCGAGTTGGTCGTCGATTCCACGCTCTGCTCTGACTATATCGCCTTCATGCATTGGGCGGGCGAGGTCGATGCCGAACTGGAACGGAAATGCATCGACCACATTCTGGAGAGCCAACTGCCCAACGGTGGTTGGAACATCTATCCGGACGGTCCGGCGGAAGTCAATGCGACGGTAAAAGCATATTTTTCGCTAAAGTTAGCTGGCTTTTCGGCCAATGATCCCCGTCTGGTCAAAGCGCGGGAGCGGGCCCGTGCGTTGGGGGGGGTGGAAAAGACGAATACCTACGCCCGGCTCTACCTTGCTTTACTCGGACAAGTGCCATGGGAGGCGGTGCCGACCATTCCGGTCGAGTTTTTGATTGTCCCGCATTGGTCACCGATTCATTTGTACACCGTCTCATCCTGGACCCGTTCCATGGTGGTTCCGCTGGCGATCATTAATCATTATAAGATCACTCATCAGGTGCCGGAACATCTCGGCATCAAGGAACTCTACCTCGAGCCCGACAAAGCTCCGCGCTTGCGGGCGTCTGGGCTGAAGAAGCTCTTTATCTTTGTCGATCGAGTCCTGAAATTCTGCGAGAAGCGCAAGTTTTACCCGTTCCGACGGCTCGCGCTGCAGGAAGCCGAACGCTGGATGATTGAGCGAATCGGCGACGGTAACGACGGTTTGGCGGCGATCTTTCCCGCCATGCTCAATTCGATGATCGCTCTCCGATGCCTCGGTTATTCCAGCGATCATCCCCTTTATCGAAAGGCCGAATCGGATTTTGAAGAGCTATTTGTCGAAGACGAAAAGGGATTTCGGATTCAGCCCTGTTTTTCTCCGGTTTGGGATACGGCGATCACCACACTGGTACTGGCACGCTCCGGCTTAGGCGCGGACGAGGAGCCAATCCGAAGAGCAACCGATTGGCTGGCAAAACAGGAAGTGCGCATTGCTGGAGACTGGGTTGTTCGCAATCCGGCACCCGAGCCATCCGGATGGTGCTTCGAGTTCAACAATCCCTACAATCCGGATGTTGACGACACCGCGATGGTGCTATTGGCTCTGCGGACTGCCGGCTACCTTCCAGAAGATTCCGGCCTCTACGAACGTGGCTTGAACTGGTTACTCAGTTTTCAGTGCAAAGATGGCGGATGGGCTGCCTTCGACAAGGATGTCACTAATCCGCTGCTCGAGCACGTACCCTTTGCCGATCACAACGCGATTTTGGATCCGACTTGCTGCAACATCACAGCTCGAGTGCTCGAGGTTCTGGCAACGTACGGATTCACGCCCAAGCACCCGATCGTTTCGCGAGCCATTCGTTTTCTTCGCAAACGACAAGAATTTGATGGCGCCTGGTACGGCCGGTGGGGCGTAAACTATGTGTATGGAACGTGGCAAGTTCTCAAGGGTCTCCGGGCCATCGGCGTCAATATGCGGGAACCATGGATTCAGCGCGGGCGCGTCTGGTTGGAACATCACCAAAATCCAGACGGCGGATGGGGAGAGAGCTGCGGATCATATGAAGATCCCGCTCTGCGCGGACGCGGAAAAAGCACTCCGTCTCAAACCGCCTGGGCGTTGATGGGGCTGCTTTCTTTCGCCGAGGCGGATCGGCCAAGCATTCGCCGTGGCGTGGAGTATTTGCTCTCACACCAAAACTCCGATGGGTCATGGGATGAGCATTTAATCACTGGCACCGGATTCCCCCGTGTGTTTTATCTCAAGTACGACATGTACCGAAACAATTGGCCGCTTCTAGCGCTGTCGGTGTATGCCAAGCAGTTGGCCGACACCATGGTTCCGGAAAGCGAACCCGTACTGAGCGAGCAGCGCGATGTCCACCGATCGGCGCTCGAGCCAGCTTTTGCCACTTTGGCTTCTGGTTTTAGTTCCCTCCCTGGCATCGAGTTACTCAGAGAGATTCTGACTAAGCTCAACCATGGGTAACAAAAAAGTATTAGTTGCAGATACAATCTCTCCTCGAGGCGTGGAGACGCTGGCAGCGGGCGGCGATCTCATTGTTGATGTGCGGACCGGACTAAAGGAACCGGACCTGCTGGAGATCATTTCGGAGTACGCCGGGCTGGTAGTCCGTTCGCAGACCAAAGTGACGGCGAAAGTCATTGCCGCCGCCCACGCACTCAAGGCGGTTGGCCGGGCCGGAGTAGGAGTCGACAACGTTGATGTCGAAGCCGCTACCCGGCGGGGAATTATCGTCATGAATACGCCGGCGGGGAATACCGTCTCCACCGCAGAGCACGCGTTCTCTTTGCTGGTCTCGATCGCCCGGAATATTCCGCAAGCCGATGCCAGCGTAAAAGCGGGAAAGTGGGATCGGAAGAGCTTCGAAGGTGTCGAACTGAGCGGAAAGACGCTGGGCATTCTCGGCATGGGCCGGATTGGGACAGAAATCGCCCGCCGCGGAATCGCCTTCGGTATGCGCCCGATTGCATACGACCCTTATCTCTCCCCTTCCCGTGCCCGATCTCTGCAGGTGGAACTGTTTGAAGATCTGAATGAAGTACTTGCTCGCGCCGATTTCGTCACATTGCACATGCCGATGACAAGCGAGACCAAGCATCTCCTCGATCGTGATCGCTTAGCTCGAATGAAAAAAGGCGCGCGCGTCGTCAATTGCGCACGCGGTGGCTTGATCGATGAAGTCGCTCTTTATGACGCCCTTCAATCCGGCCACATTGCGGCTGCCGCTCTCGACGTTTTCGAAGTCGAGCCGCCGCCCACCGTTTTCCCGCTGCGTAAGTTGAACAATGTGGTCTTTACCCCGCATTTGGGCGCTTCGACGCTCGAAGCGCAGGAAAGTGTCGGGATCGAGATTGCCGAGGCGATTCGCTCCGTTCTGATCGAAGGGGTGATCCGGAACGCCGTGAATGTTCCCAATCTGGACGCGAAGACTTTGGCGATCATTGGCCCGTATTTGGAACTTGGGGAAAAGCTCGGTCGGTTTCTTCGTCAAGTGAGTCCGCGCCGTTGTGAGAAACTGCATATCAATTACAGCGGCAAAGTCAATCAAGCCGAAACCTCACCAATCTCCCGCTATGTGCTCAAAGGCTTCTTAGAAGAAGTCGGGGGCCAGGAAGTTAATCAGGTCAACGTCACCTCGCTCGCGCAAACGTTGGGTCTCAAAATCATCGAGACCAGAGAAAGTGCGACCGGTGAATTCAACGATTTGGTCGAACTGCGCGCGTACTTCGGCGATGACGAATCTTCCGTAGCTGGCACCTTCGTCGGATCCTCGGGACGGATCGTCCGAATCAACGATCGTTATGTCGAAGCGCTATTGGTAGGCGTCTTGCTGGTACTAGAGAACGAAGACGTACCAGGTATTGTCGGGCAAGTCGGTACGGTTTTGGGCGAACATCAGGTCAACATTTCCGATATGTCGCTCAGCCGCGATAAACTTGGCGGCAGCGCGCTCACGGTCCTGAATCTTGATTCGGCTCCCAGCGAAGAGATCCTTCGAGCGCTCCTTGCCAATCCGAAGATTAAGAGCGCGAAGGTCGTCCGTGTATCAGGAAACTAGGATCCTCTCGATATAGGCCCTATCGGTCATATAGTACCGATGTGTCCTATCTACCTCAGATCGTCCGCTCCACCGCCGAAACCATGTACTCAAGCTAAGGATGCAGCGGGAGACCACCTAACGTCGCTTCTGCCTGGGTGATCGATTTTGCCGGGACAATGAGCCATCCAGTCTTACGATTGGCAATGTCAGGGCGAAACCCTCGGCGCGCACGGATTCAAAATGTCACTTTCAGAAATCCAGAGGCGCGTATGGCAATTGGTGCGCTTCAGCGACCGCTCGATTCCTGATCTTTCCTTGCATAACATTGATACCGCCGGCCAACGTGGGTTGCTTTTTCCCAATTCCCTCCGAACCGGCTTCGGCCAGAAATTCGACGTATTGTGCGGTTACATTGGTCAGGGCTTGGGTGGCAGTTCGAGCGTAAGCGCCGGGCATATTGGCTACGCAGTAATGAATAATGCCTTCCTCCACGTAAGTGGGTTGCTCATGAGTAGTCGGCCGAGAAGTTTCACAACAACCGCCCTGATCAATCGCAATGTCGACGAGGACACTTCCCGGTTTCATGGACCGCAGCATTTCGCGAGAGATCAGTCGGGGAGCCCGGGCCCCCGGCACCAGTACCGCGCCAATCAATAGATCGGTTCGCGGTAGAATCTCCATCAAGTGCGCCTGGCTGGAATAGAGGGTGTGCGCCGTGTGCATCGTAATGTCCAGAAACCGCATCCGCTCAACGTCTACCTCCAGAATCGTTACATTCGCGCCCAGGCCGGTGGCCATGCGCGCTGCGTTGATACCGGAGGTCCCGCCTCCAATGACGATGACGTTGCCGGGCAACACACCCGGAACCCCGCCCAACAGCACCCCTTTTCCGCCGCAATGCCTGGTCAAAAGAAATCCACCAACGATGATTGACATCCGTCCGGCAATCTCGCTCATCGGTTCCAGCAACGGCAGTCGCCGATTAACCTCCACCGTCTCGTACGCAATCGCGGTCACGCCCGAATCGATCAACGCGATGGTTAATTCCCTGTTGGCCGCCAAATGTAAGTAGGTGAACAGAATCTGGCCGGAACGCAACAACGGGTATTCGGAGGGTAACGGCTCCTTGACCTTTACGATCAGATCTCCCTGTTGGAAAACGGCAGCGTGATCGTCTATCAACCGGGCACCGGCGTTAACATACTCATCGTCCGGAAAACCGGCGCCGGTACCCGCGCCGCGTTCGACAAAGACTTCGTGGCCCATGCGAACGAGCTGATAGGCGACGGACGGCAGCAACGCGACTCGGTGCTCTTGTGGTTTAATCTCTTTGGGAACACCTATTTTCATTGCCGCCATATATCCGTTGGCGGTCGATGCAGCAACCTCATTGAATTGAAATCCGGAGTGCGAATTGCAAATTGACCAGGTAGGGCGGTCTGTCTCAGACCGCCGATTCGCGTCGCGCTAGGCGCAAACTACCACCTGACGGTTATTCGCGATAAGATTCGTTGGTCTAACCGGACAGTGTTTCGGCGGTGGATGCGGCGGTCTGAGACAGATCGCCTACCGATCAATTGCGAATTTCGGCGTTCACATTCCGCAATCCGTATTCCGCACTCCGCATTTCAATTCAGCGACGGATCATCTGGCGCAAGTGCCAGCAACCGGTAGGCTGGACCCAACTCGCTGATCAGGCCTACCCAAGTCTGCTCGTTCAGGTCACCAGCAATCAATTTCGCTTCCGCCTCTTTCACCAACCAAGCGTGCTGATTAATCTCACCCTCGAGCTGGCCGGAAGTCCATCCTGCATATCCGCGAAATGCCCTCACGATCGATTCACCTCCGCTTTTCATCGCTTCTGCCTCATCGAGGGAAAGATGAGTTTGGCAACTGACCAGCCCGGTGCTCGCTGAAAAGGAAAACGCCGCCAGAGTCAATTCGTCGGTTCCGACCGGCCCGCCGGTATAGACTGGCACCTGCGAGAGTATCGCTGAAGCGGGCGGCTCCACCAAAAAGTCGGCCAATACTTCAAAAGTAGGACGATTGATGATCAACCCAAACGCTCCTCCCTCCACGTCGTGATTAGGCAAGAATACAATGGTCCGACGGAAGCTTGGATCGCGAAGCGCCGGATGGGACAGTAACACCTTACCAGTCAGACTGAATCGGTGGGAAGTATCAGACGGTCTCACGGTTTCCAGCTTAGGAATCAATCACTTGCTGTTCAAGAGATCACTCGCTTAATTATCGAAAGACAAGGACAATGCGGTTTCACCAATGATGCAGTTTTCTACTTCTCCTCTGGTTATCGCCGATCGGGAGTTTCAGTCGCGTCTACTGGTAGGCACAGGAAAATTCTCGAGCAATACGGTCATGCGAGATGCATTGCTCGCGAGCGGTACGGAGATCGTCACGGTTGCCCTGCGGCGGGCAAATCTCTCTGCCAGCCATGATCCTTTCGCCAATATCTTGGACTTTATTGATCCGAAGCAATATTTGCTGCTGCCCAATACTTCCGGCGCGATGAACGCCGAAGAAGCCGTCCGGTTGGCACGATTAGCCGCATCCGCAGGTCTTCCCAAGTGGCTGAAGCTGGAAATCCACCCCGATCCTCATTATTTGTTGCCCGATCCAATCGAAACGCTTCGGGCAGCGGAGCAGTTGGTAAAGGAAGGGTTCACTGTTCTACCTTATATCAATGCCGATCCGGTCTTGGCCAAGCGCTTACAGGAGGTCGGGACCGCTACGGTCATGCCGCTCGGTTCACCGATTGGTAGCAACCAGGGGATTCGCACCCGCGACCAGATAAAGATCATTTTGGATCAGGCGACGGTTCCGGTAATTGTGGACGCCGGCTTGGGCGCGCCGAGCCACGCTGCCGAGGCGCTGGAGCTGGGGGCGGACGCCGTCCTGGTCAACACCGCCATCGCCATTGCCGAGGATCCAGTTCGAATGGCTATGGCATTCCGCCAGGCGGTAGAAGCCGGTCGCACTGCATTCGAGATTGGAGTTGCCGCCAGCCGCGAGATGGCATCCGCCACCAGCCCGCTTGACGCCTTCTTCCGAAAGGATGGATGATCTCCTGGAGGCCCCTCTATTCTAGGGGCGTCCTGGGAGCAATGTGCATCTTTGTGCGTCAAAATTGTTGATTGCTGACTATTTCTGACTATATTTTGGCCCTGAAAACGTCCCTTTTTGAAGCCAAAATAGCCACTGGCATGACTAGTCGGTGGATGATCGTCGGTTATCCCAGCGGCAAGCGGGAGCGCTACTATTACAAGACCGAATCTGAAGCGAAGAAAGCCGCTGCCGACCGCAACGCGGAGATCCTGGCACATGGTGCCCAGCTTGCACTTCCTCCAGAGATTCGGCGGGAGGCAAGTATTTGCCTTTCCCGTCTTCAACCCTTCGGCAAAACACTGACCGATGCCGTCGATTTTTTCCTCCGGCACGAAGCGCAAGTAGTGGCGTCTGTATCGGTCAAAGAATTTACTCAAGAGATCATCGCAGAGTTCGAACGCCGGACGGCGAAAAAAGAGATCACCCCAGGACATGCCAATTGTCTGAAACAGAAAGTAACCAAGTTCGCCCGGGCCTTCGGCGATGACACGCCGATCAAATCGATAACCGGCCTGCAAATCAAAGACTGGATTACGTCGCTTCCGACCTCTCCAACGACCCGCAATAACCATCTGGTTTACACGCGGCTAGCCTTCTCCGTCGGCAAAGAAAAGAACTTGATCGACGTCAATCCGCTGGAGGGGGTTAAACTCTTTAAATCCAGTAAGATGAACATCAAGGCACCCTCCCCTCTGAGTCCTGAACAAATGGTTGCCCTGATCAACGCGTGTACGCCGGAGATTCTGCCATTCGTAGTCATTGGCGGATTCGGCGGATTGCGCGCCGAGGAACGTCACCAATTGCTTTGGGAGCATGTCAAAGAAAAGTACGTCGATTTACCCGCGCACATCAGCAAAACCGGCAGACGTCGGCTGATCCCGATTGAGCCTTGTTTAGCCGAGTGGCTGAAGCTGCGCAGCAAACCAGTTGGACCGGTGATCGTACTCTCTCGAAACCAGAATGATTACGAATTCGAAAAAGTCACCAAAGCCGCTGGCTTTGGCAAGTGGCCGAACAATGCGCTGCGCGACACTTTTTGTTCGTACTTTTACGAAAAGACCGGCTCCGCTGATCGAACTGCAGATGCTGCCGGACACTCGATCGAGATTTTGAAGAAGCATTATCGCGAACTTGTATCACCAGAAGCAACGGCAAAGTTCTGGGCGATCTATCCGAACGAATCCGGCAAAGCAGAGATCCGACTCAGCGAAAAACTGATTTCCGAGGGTGCCGGTACGTCGTCAGAAAATCATCCAGGTCCGACCGCTTAAATGAATATCGCCGGTTATGCCGAACGAACGCGATGCGCTCTCCTCGACAAGCTTCGCCCAGTCGCTCCGGTTTCATGCCCAGATAGCCTGCGGCTTCCTTCAGAGTGAATACGTCGTTGGTTTTCGGTCCGGTCATCTTCGACACTTCGCGCTGGCGCTCCAGCCGGTCGCCTGTAATTGCCTCACGCAGCATCCTCTGAAAGGATGCTTCCAGCCGCGCAACGATGCGGTCCGCTAAGTCTTCGTCAGAAGTCCCGCTCCCTCTTCTGTCGGGAGTTTCGCTAAAATGCCGATCCATTTCGCTGCTGTTTCCTCCGGGTCGCCAAAATGTTCTACGCGTACTATTTTCGTGAAAGGTGGCCAGCCCTCTATGCGCTGAGTAGTTTCGATCTCCATATGCGTCTCATCGGTACTAATCACTTTACTGACGACGGTCCTATTTAAGAGTTTCAATATTCCCTCTGGCGTTAGTAGAGCCGGGTCCCCCGAATTTGGGATTCATTGGGACCGGCCCAATTTTGCAAATACGATACAGCTATTCGCACACCCGTGCTATGGCCGCACACAATTTCCGATGCATCGGATTCGAAAGCAAGGAATTCTCAGCAGAAGGCAAAATGTTTTCTTTTCTAACAATTTCTTAATACGCGATCTAACAGTAGAGTTAACTAAAGGCGTCTTTTGCAATAATTGTTTAACCAGCGAAGCCGCTCTCGTAAAAGGTCCGCAAAATAGTTTCGGAAAGTTTCAGAGTCATAAAACGAAATTACCAAAGCCTTTGATGTATTTTTACTGAGGACCAAGCACTTACGTTGCAGACCTTAAAGTTATATTGTGTAAGGTTAGTTTGAGGCAAACGGGAAAGCTTATAGCAGACGTATCAGGACGTGCGAGACCAAGCAGCCTAAGACAACGACCAGCGACAGGCCCAAATGACGTGATCCCGTTTGTTGGACATTCCTAACGTAGAGCGCTGCTTGTTCTTGATCTTCTCCCGGTTTCTGGACAGGTAATAAGTTTAGCTTTTGGCGGCCTGGAGGGCGTTATTGTTGTTGGTTACTGGTTGCACACCGGCTCCAGGAAAGGCTGCCGGAGGCAAATTTCCAAGGCCACTGTGCGGCCGCGCGGTGTTGTAGTCAGCTCGCCACGCATCGAGCTTTATTTCAGCATCTTCGATCGACCAGAACAGCTCCAGGTTCAAGCATTCGTCGCGCAAGCGCGCATTGAAGCTCTCAATGAAGCCGTTCTCCACCGGCTTACCTGGCCGAATGTAGTCAATCCGTACCCGGTGTAAATGCGCCCACTGATCGAAAGCCCGCGAACAGAACTCCGTGCCATTGTCACAGGTAATCGATCGAGGGTACCCGTTTGCGCTGGCAATGCGATCGAGCTCTTCAACGACTCTTACTCCTGAGAAGCTGAGCGCCGGCACCAAAGCCGGACTGTATCGGTGGTACTGATCAATGATCGTTAGCACACGGAATCTTCGCCCCTCTTCGAGTCGATCGGTAACAAAGTCCATGGACCAGCGTTGGTTGGCTTGCTGCGCTATCTCCAGCGGGCCGCGTTGTTGACTTGCCAGTTTCTTGCGCCGCTTGCTCCGCACCTGGAGCTTCAGCTCACGGTAGAGCCGGTAAACGAGTTTCTTCCCCACCGGCCAGCCTTCCCGCTTCAAGAGCACCGTTAAGCGCAGATACCCAAACCGAATCCGTGTCATGGCCAACTCTGATTCGCATCGATAACCCACGATGGTCCCTGGCATGACTCCGGTAGTAGAAACTCGAGTGCTCGAGCATCATTAGGCCACAGGCTCGTTGCAGACCGATCTCGTACCAGGCATTGATCTCGATCACCAACGCCCGTTTCTGGACCGGTCTTAGAACTTTTTTT
>DASTDH010000090.1:0-12256 GCA_035710445.1 Chthoniobacterales bacterium | reverse complement strand
AAATACGGCGTGATCGATCGAGCCAGGGAGCGATCGGCTACTAATCAAACGGTCACTAAGCTGCAAATCCTGGCCAATGACCTTGCCGCGCCGGTCAGAACATTATCCGGAGGTAATCAGCAGAAGGTCGTTATCGGTAAGTGGCTGATGAAGAACCCGAGAATCCTGCTCTTGAACGATCCGACTCGGGGCATCGATGTCGGCACCAAACAGGAGCTCTACCGATTAATGCGCGAATTGGCGCAAACCGGCATTGGCACTTTGTTTTATTCAACGGACTACGAAGAACTGATCGGCATGTGTGACCGCGTCGTGGTCTGTTATGGAGGCAAATTGGTTCGCGAACTCAACGGTCCCGATCTGAACGAACACAACCTGATTACTGCCTCGCTTAATCTGGTCGAAAACAGTGTGGCAACGGAGTCCGGCAGCAGGTCGCTGGAGACCGAGCAGCCAACAATGTCCGCTTGGCGGAACCTCAACCGGTTCTGGAAACGCAACGCCGGGCCGGCACTCAGCTTCCTGGTGTTCGCCATCATGTTCATCCTGTTTGCCTCGCAGCAATCAAACGGGCTATCGACGAACGTGTTGACATCCGTGTCCAACAAAGGAGCCGTTCTGGCTTATGTCGCCATCGCCCAAACCCTGGTGATTCTGACCGGCGGTTTTGATTTATCGGTCGGAATGGTGATGACGATGGCCTCCTGTCTCGCTTCCGTGATTCTGAACGGCTCGCCTGGACAGACCGCTCTGGGAGCACTGGCGGTACTAGCAAGCGGGCTTCTTGCCGGAATCATCAACGCTGTGATCGTTGTTCTCGGCCGGATCCAACCGATCATTGCAACCTTGGCGACCGGCGCGATCTATTTCGGGATTGCTCTCTGGTTGCGGCCCAGTCCGGGCGGCACCGTCAATGAAGATCTGAGCAACGCTCTGACCTACGACGTAGGGGGCGTACCAACGACCTTCCTTCTACTGTTGGCGACGATCGCGTTCATCTGGTGGCCCTTTCGCAACTCTGTTCTCGGCCGTAATTGTTATGCGCTGGGATCTTCTGAGCGAGCCGCCTATATGTCCGGTCTGGCCATCGGACGAGCTCGGTTTGCGGCCTATTCACTCGCCGGTTTGCTGGCGGCAACCGGCGGGCTCCTGCTGTCCCTGATCTCCCTCTCGGGCGAAGCGAGCGCAAGTCAGGCCGGCTTTTACACCTTGAATTCGATCGCAGCCGTCGCGATTGGAGGCACCTCTCTATTCGGCGGGTCAGGAGGAATCATCGGATCGATTTGCGGCGCTCTGGTGCTGCGCACGATCAGTGATCTCCTATTCGTCTTCAACGCTCCGGCGCTCTGGCAGCCCTTGTTTCAAGGTTTCATCCTGCTTGGCGCAGTTTGCCTAGGCGCACTTCGAGTGCTTCGCCGCAAAAACCAAATGGACGTCTTCCAGTGAAGCGCATTTTCACAAAAGCGAATCAACCGATTCTCGCGGCGAGCGCTTGTATCCTGGTAATCCTGGCGATCGGGGCGACGATCAACCGCAATTTTGTTTCACCCAACTACCTGCTACAGCAATTGGAGGTGGCCTCGTTCCTCGGGATCATTGCTGGAGGCTCGATGTTAGTCATCCTGCTGGGGCACATCGATCTTTCTATCCCGTGGACAATCACCATGGGTGCAATGATGGGGACGGCAGTCGCTCATGTTGAGGAGACGGCCGGGTTGTTGACATTCCCCGTCGGCCTGGGCTGCGGAGCCCTGGTCGGACTAATTAATGGACTCGGCGTAGCCTGGTTGCGGGTACCTTCGATGATCTTCACACTGGGGATGAACGCAGTCTTGCAAGGCTTGGTTGTGCTTTACACCGGGGGAGCCGCACCGGCCAGTCACGCAACACGTTTGATGTCGATCCTGGCCGTCGAGCGAACATTCGGCATTCCCAATTCCTTATTCGTCTGGATCGCGGTGTCAGTTGTGCTGGTATTTCTGCTGCGCGGCACCCAGTTCGGACGCTACCTCTATGCGGTCGGTAACCGGGAACGGGCGGCTTACTTATCGGGAGTCCCAACTCGGTTAGTGATCATCGGCGCTTTTGTCGCGAGCGGGATTACGGCTGCCCTGGGAGGCATTATGCTGACCGGCTACTCCACGAAAGCGTACCAGGGCATGGGAGACGCCTATCTATTACCGGCGATCGCGGCGATCGTGCTCGGGGGCACCAATGTTCTCGGGGGAAGCGGGCGGTATACCGGGACCGTGATTGGCGTTCTTTTGATTGTGCTTCTCCAGAGCATGCTCTCGGTCTTACAGATGCCTGAAGCGGGACGACAGGTCATCTATGGTGGCGTGTTACTGAGCATGCTTCTTATCTACGGACGGGCGGCCCGTCTGCGTGAGTAGGCTCAGTCAATCCATAAAATCGGGTTCCGTTCCCTGAAAAAAGCTTCGCTAGTCCGCTTGGCGAGAGGCGGTCAGCCGCGACAGTTCGTAAAGCGTTGATCACCTCAGCGTAACTGCCGGCAAGAAGGCACACCGGCCAGTCGCTTCCAAACATGACGCGGTCCTCGCCAAAAGAATCCAGGACATGCTCGATATAAGGTCGAAGGTGTTCCGGCTCCCACACGCGATGGTCCGCCTCGGTGACCATCCCAGATAACTTGCAAAACACATTTTGATGGCGCGCAATCTTCGAGATCAAGTCATTCCATGGCTCGATCTTGCCCGCCTTGATTTCTGGTTTGGAGATGTGATCGATTACGGCGTGCAGTCGCGGCTCTTCCTCGAGCACCTCAAGGACTAACGGTAAGTGACGCGTATAGGTCAGAAACTCGAATACTACCTTTCGCTCGGCCAAATAGCGGAGATTCTCTATCACTTGCTTTCGGAGGATCCAACGGTCGTCAGCCAAGTCCTGTAACATCGGACGCACGCCCAAGAGCATTGGATGCTTCTTCCGCTTTTCCTCATAAACCAAGGGAAAGTTTTCCTGCTCGAGATCGAACCAACCGATAACTCCAGCAACGAAATCGGTCTCTTCCGCAAGCCTCAACAGGAAATCCGTCTCATCCGCCGTTTGCGCAGCCTGGACAAGAACTGTTCGCTCAACACCGGCTTTCCGAAGCTGCGGACGCAAATCCCTCGGCAGATAGTCCCGGGCAAGAATCGGAACGGCCGGCGTCATCCAATGATAGTCGCCGCGATTTGCTTTCCAAAAATGTTGATGGGTGTCGAGAATCATGGCGCTCCTCATTCCTTAACGATTGCCTAATTAACCGAGTGAAAACAACACGATCAAGGCGGGATCTGAGCTCGCAAGCCTGATCGGCCACGGCGCGCGAACAATATTTCACCGATTAAGTTAGGTTTTAGCCCTGCTCTCAGGTGTGATAAAGGCGGGGTTGAGGCGCGAGCCTGAAAGCACCGCGCCTATCGTCAGCATGCCAAGGTCCCTTGAATTCTTTGGCGCAGCCGGACGTCTAACCTGCCGAAAGAATTCTATTTTCTTCTAACACTTAGATCGTTGCGACAAATGAACACGCAAGCGCAACGAAGGAAAATCTACCATGCAATTTACTTCAGCATTTCGAAACCTGCTGCTGGCACTGGTGCTGGGCGGAACGCCACTAGCATCGTTCGCACAAGTCGCTGTAGGTGCAGGCGTTTCGATCAACGTCGCACCACCTCCATTGCGGGTCTATGATCAGCCGCCTTGCCCGGCCGATGGTGACATATGGATACCAGGCTATTGGGCCTATGGCGACGATGGATACTACTGGATTCCAGGATACTGGGCCGATCCTCCCGAAGTCGGATTTCTTTGGACGCCGGGCTATTGGGGTTACTCCGGAGGGTTTTACGTTTGGCATGCCGGTTACTGGGGACCGGATGTTGGGTTTTATGGCGGCATAAACTACGGTTTCGGCTACGGAGGTATCGGATACTACGGCGGCCGTTGGGAAGGTAGAACCTTCTACTATAATACCGCGGTTACGAATGTTAATACCACGATCGTTCGTCACACCTATGTCGATCGCACTAACCATGCGATCACTAGCGGCCGAACCAGCTTCACTGGTCCGGGTGGGGTCGCCGCTCGGCCAACGGCGCAACAGCGGGTCGCCATGCGACAAAGGCATATTCAGGCAACCGCCGCGCAGATGGCGCATCAACAGGGCGCGGCCAAAGGCAGGAACCAAAGGGCAACCGTTGACCGCAGCCATCCAACCCGCACTACGCCGGCGACGGCCGGGCGTCAGCCAACCGTTCATCCCAGCCGGTCGACCACCAACCGGGTCAATAACACGTTGAGTAAAGCGAATGCTAGTGTGCGGACAACGAGCCGGAACGGTCGACTTGCAACTACCACCGGAGTTACCAGACAGACCACACACCAAGTGCGTGCGGTTCATGGGAACCAGGCACAAAGAACGTCGGTTGCGCAGGCGCACAGAACAACGCATAACCAGCCGAGCACTCGGACAGCTGCAATTCGCCATAGTACACCGGCACGTCAAAACCACGTAACCCAGACCGCGCATGCAACCAATCATGTTGCGTTTGAACACCGGACTCCGGCACGGCATGCTCCCGCACCAGCCCGGCATAACTCAACTCCGGCGCACCACGCTCAACCGCAAAAAAATCAGAAGCACAGCTAAGGCGCCTTCTCATACTCGCCGCGCGAGCGAAAGGGCTCGCGCGGCAGAGCGCAGCGAAGGAAAGCAAAGGTCCAATAACTTCCAGCTTCAAGCAGCGCTCTACGTTAGGAATGTCCAGCAAACGGGATCATGTCATCTGGACTCAGCCTCTTCGCGATTTCTATGCCACCAGCTACCACACGAACGGGATTAACGCCTTCGTCCGCTTCTTGTAATCAGGATATTCATTCGGAAACTGTTGAGCCATGAGCCTGTCCTCTGCGCCCACCCGCCAGAGAAAAAGGGCGCCGAGAATGACCAGAAGAAATATCCACGGACCGCCAGCGACAATCGCGGAGCCGATGCACGCGAGAAGACCTCCGGCATACATCGGATGCCGTAGATAGCGGTACGGGCCCGATGTTACCAGTTCATGCCCTTTCTTGACAGCGACTGTCTGGCTCCAGTTTCTACCGAGACACTGCCGCCCCCAGAGGAGGAAAATCATGCCGGCAGCGCACAGAATGACGCCGGCGCTACTTAATATGGGATTCACCGGAGCGAAGTTAAGGAAGTGGAATAACGGCAGATGCGGAAGCAAGAACGCAGCGATGATAGCGAACATGAGGCCGAAGCTCTGCCACAGATGCCCTTTGGTTTCCTGCTTTACGCCTATCGCAGAGACCGTCAGATAGACGACAAGTACGAACCAAAGAGCATCGATGACCCAGATAAAAATTGCGGGCCTCATTTCTTTACGTCCTCTCGACTAACATGACCGCCCTCGAGGCGGCTCAGGTATTTGGCGAACAAAAACCGGCCAACAGTTTCGATTTCGGTCTCGATTCCTGGCTCGCCTCGGTCGCTAGACCGGCGCCCCGACGCAAAACGGTTTGATGCGCAGCCGAAAAGGCTGGCCGCCAACTTCAGGCATATCACCGTTCTGTCAAGATTTGTTGACTGACCCCTTTTTGAGGTTTTGCGTTCCAACTTCCGGCAAATCACAGATAGCCTGGTACGAAACGCCGGGAGATGGTGAGAAGAGAATTCAGTCCCGGAGGGGCCCGATGAAAGTAGCCCAGCAATTTATTGCTGGGATAGAAAGACAGGGAAGGACCGTCCCGAAAAGGGACGATCGATCACCGTCTGACGTTCGCCAATTGAACGGCAACAGAGACTAAATGCGACCATTTCTATCGTCCCTGGCGGGACGGGTCGTTCTAAAACGAATGCTAACCCCACACTAAAGTGCGGGGCTACTTTCATCGGGTCCCCGGCGGGACGGCCACGCCTGGGCGCACCAACCCTGCACAGAGGTGCTGGGCTTCTACCTTCGTCTGGTCCCTCCGGGACGGAATTCTTTTCTTACCATCTCCCGGCACTTCGTACTGGGCTACTTTCATTCGTCCCGGGGGCACAATCTTTTCAAAACGTGAACCCGGCGTTTCGTACCGGGCTACTTTCGGCACCTCCGGGCGAATCTCTAACGACTCTGGCCGTGTCTGGGGTGTTGTGAAGAGGATTCGGCGACGTTCACAATAGAGCGAAGGTATGTCTGAGTTAAGGAATACGGTTCTCAATAGCGTTCGAGATAGGAGTCACCAACAAATCAGATTCAGACAAAGTTGAGAGCGCTTCGTACATGCCTGAGGGAGTGAATGCAAACCCCCTTTGGGATCGCGGAGCGAGCCGGGAATCGTTAAAAGAAACACATATGAGATCACCCCTTATAACGCTGTTCTTCCTGCTGGCCTTGGGTATCGCTTCCTTTGCCGCAGAGATTCGAAAAGGAGCTACGATGGAAGTGAAACCGAACTCAATTTGGTTCCAGGACGCTGCAAAGTTAGCGCGTTGGCAACAGTTGAAGAAAAGCGGCAATTCTAAGGCATTGGCATCTTATCAGAACGATCTGCTTTCTAACCGGGATGCTTGGCAGTTTACTAAACCGCTCACCGTACAAATCCTTAGCTACGAGCCGGGGAAAAAGCAGGTCAATGTGGAAATGAAGACTCCCGGCCGAATGCTCGGCAGCAAATGGTTCTTAGACACTGACGCCCTTGTGCAATAGCTCGCCGGAGCAGTTATGCACTATTTCGTAAAATCGCGCGGTTTTTGCTTCCAAAGCATTCATCAATAGCGGCCACAGGAGATAGTGCTGGCACTCTGCGGCTTTGCGGATTTCTTCGAAAAAGGAGACGCTACGTTCTTCCGTGGTGACTCCGTGTTTTAGCGCCAGGGGGAGCACACTGCGATATACAGCGGCCAACATCTGCGCGCTGACTCCGATTGGTAATGCATGTCCCGCGACATCTGTACCATCGGGAGCGCCGATGCCTGCTTCGATAAAGAATCCAGGCAGCTTCAGACCCACCTCTCACGGATAGCTAACGAGGTCGACAACCTGGTTCGAGGTGTTGGCCGTTCCCCCGGTATCATTGATAACATGCTCGATCGTGCCGACACCGCCCAAAGAAACAGTAACGAGGTCGTGGAATTGGACCCCAGCGGTATTGGGGACTTCGAAAGCATGGGCGTTAACGACGCTCGGGTTGACGTTGAAGAAGCAGTAGGCGCCCAGTCCCCAACCTTGGTGGGACCTGACATTCTCGGCCACTTTGTAGGACGCGAACCCATTGATGCCGTCGTGTGACCAGGATGCCTGATCCGGCGGGTCATATGTTCCGGTGAGAGGCCCAGGCCCGCCACCGAGGTGTAATAGCCTAGCTGAGCGTCGACGCTGTACTGACCGGGCTTGAAGAGGAACGCGTAGCGCTGGGATCCGAATTGGTTAGAAACCTGCTGCTGCAGCACCTGATTCAGCGCGGCCTGGATCTCGCTGGCAGGCATGCTAGGGTCAAAGATCAAGACGTTCGGGCCAAAGTCAGGCTGCGTGGCATGAACCATGCCGAGCGAACTGACGGAGAAAAGACAAGAGAGAAAAAACCGCCGAGGAATTTTCATATTTGGGGGGAGAAAGCTTCTATAGTCAGAATGTGACGTCCAGTAGATATGAAAAATTCGAGATGGGGCCACTTTTTGTCCAAATTGCCGTATTTGATGTCTGAACCGGCCACAGCGCGTGAGCGGCGAAGCGCATGACAAATGACAGATGGCAGATGACGAGTCCGTCTCTGGTGCGAGCTCTTCTTTTCTTACTGCTGTCGTTCATGGTCGCAGCCGAAGCAGCGACTCGTCCCGCGGTTGTGGTGATTGATCCGGGACACGGCGGGTACGATCGAGGCGGGATGCCAGGACAACGGCTCGCCGAAAAGGTGTTTACGCTCGACGTGGCCAAGCGGTTGTCGCGGATACTTAAAGGCGATAGCCGCATCAAAGTTGTTCTCACGCGAGACAACGACTCGTTTGTGCCTTTGAGAGAGCGAACCGATATCGCGAACCAGTACGTCCGAGATAACGCGGTTTTCGTCTCGATCCATTTCAACTCGGGTCGACGGATCGGCGCCTTCGGAATCGAGACTTACTATAATAACCAACGCGGTTATCGCTTGGCTGCCCTAATACATCCGCGGGTGATCCAGGCGATCGGCAGCATCGATCGCGGCATCCGTCATCGTGGGTTTTTGGTTTTACGAAAGAACCGATTGCCGGCGGTTCTGGTCGAATGCGGCTTCTTGACCAACCCCACGGAGGCCAGCCGATTGTCCGATTCGGGGGCGCGTGATCGCCTCGCCAGAGCAATCGCCACCGGCATTTTGCGCTATGATTAGCGCATCGGCACTGAACTGTCGCCTACTGGCGTTTATTTTGGATATAGTACAAAGACTATGGCTAGCGTTCCCCATGTTATAATCCTTGGCGCCGGTTTCGGTGGGATCGGCGCACTCAAAAAATTGCGGGATGCCAACGTCCGAATCACTCTGATCGACAAGAATGATTATCACACGTTCCAACCCCTCCTCTATCAAGTAGCGACGGACGAGTTGGCGCCCGGAGAAGTCGGGTTTCCCATTCGCGAGCTGCTGCACAAACATCAGAATACAACCTTTCACCAGGGCGTCGTTACCAGCATCGATCCGGTTGCCAGACAGGTGACGATGGATGGAGGAACTCCGCTGAAATACGATTACCTGGTTCTCGCTCTGGGAGCGGTAGTGAATTTCTTCCAGACACCGGGTGCGGACCAGCACGCCTTCCCACTTTACACCATGAATGATGCTATCCGGCTCAAAGATCATATCCTGAAGACCTTCGAGGCGGTGGACAAAAATCCGGTGTTGGTCGACGACGGTGCGCTCAACTTGTGCGTTGTCGGCGGCGGCCCGACCGGCGTCGAAGTCTCGGGAGCGCTGGCCGAGCTGCTTCACACCGAAATACGGCAGGATTACCCCAACCTGCCGATAGATACCGCGCAGGTGTTCTTGTACGAGCACTCGTCGCATCTGCTCGGGACATTCATGCCTAAGCTCCAAAATTACGCCCGCAAAGCGTTGGAGGAACGCGGCGTGAAAGTGCATACCGGCACCGGCGTGCGAAAAGTTGAGCCGACAAGTATCGAGTTGGCGACCGGAGAGGTGGTTAAGACACACACATTGGTGTGGGCAGGCGGGCTAAGTGCCAATCCGGTGGTCCATTGCCTCGGTGTGAAGCTGGTGCATGGCGGGCGGATTCCAGTCGGCCCCGATCTTCAAGTGCAAGATCTCCCGGGCGTCTTTGCCATCGGCGACATTGCCGTGATGACCGACGGTAAGACCGGCCAACCGTTGCCCGGCTTGGGTGCTACTGCACTTCAGGCCGGAAATCATGTCGGCGAAACGATCGAGCGTCTGGTTACGAACAAAGAGCCTGAACCTTTCAAATACCTCGACAAAGGCACGATGGCTCAGATCGGTCATGGCGCGGCTGTAATCGAGCTGGCCACCGGTCAAACCATGACCGGAACTCTGGCATGGATGGCTTGGCTGGGCGTGCATCTGGCTTTGCTCAACGGCGCGGAGGAAAAAGTCAGCACATTTGTGGAT
Organism: Chthoniobacterales bacterium; assembly: GCA_035710445.1. Taxonomy (GTDB): domain Bacteria; phylum Verrucomicrobiota; class Verrucomicrobiia; order Chthoniobacterales; family JAFAMB01; genus DASTDH01. The sequence continues at coordinate 2,647 of DASTDH010000090.1, read as the reverse complement.
TGGGGCTGGACCATAGCCACTAAGCAACGCGGTAAACGAATGATCCTAGGCGAAGCGCATGAGGCGCCAAAGGCCGATAGCCGATAGCCAATAGCCGATGGCCGATGAGTCGTCCCGGAGGGACCTATGAAAGTAGCCCAGCAATTCATTGCTGGGTTCGCGTTCATTTTACGAATCGTCCCGTTAGGGACGATCGATAACCGTTTTCTTCCGTGCGTCGCGTCGGAGGTCGCGCAAGCATTTCCACCGTCCCTTCGGGACGGACCATTCCTTCTACGGACCATTCCTTCTAATGCTTACCCAGTCCCGGGTATGCGGGAACTGCGCCACTTTCATTGTGTTCCTCTCTCTATGATTGTACCGACGATCACCGCTGCAATCCCATCGTTTGCAGAATCAACGGGAGAGCCTTTTGAATGATATCGTTGTGGCCGGCTTCCGGTATTGCTGCGAACTTGATTCGAGTGGGATCGAACTGCGCCAAGGCGGCACCCATTCGCACCGGGACAATCTTGTCCAATGTGCCATGAAGAATTGAAATCTCCGGTACCGGATTCTGTGAGAGGATCGTTTGCAGCACAGTTCTGTTGTCAAACCGATGCCGGAGAAGCGGGCCCAAGGTTGTGCCGATCTGGTTTCGCACCATTTCGTCCATGGAAGTGAAGGTAGAAATCACGATGATTTTGCGCACGGAATGTGCGGCTGCGAATTGGAGCGCGGCCGCTCCTCCCAGCGAATGGCCGAGGACGCATAAAGCATCGGGTTCAGCGGTCCAAGCCTTCTGCATCAGCAGCGTTTCGAGCGCTCCTTCTGCGTTTTCAAAAATTGTTCTGGGATTTGGCTTCCCCTGACAAATTCCGTAGCCGGGATAGTCAACTAGCAAGAAGCCGGTGCCTGGCGAAGGAAAAGCGCACACCAAGTCGAGCCAGGCTAAGGCGAGATCGCCGTTGCCACCGAACACAAGCCAGAGATTCTTAGGGGCCGCGGCGGGGGATATTGGGGCGTCTCGGCGGTCCGGGATCGACCGCCCTACCTCTGAATCTTCGCTTCGCCAGAAAAAGGCCGTTTGGTTTCCTTGCGTTGTTTGGAATCTGATTTCTTGGGTGCCGACCGATTCGGCCTCCTGCAATTGATCAGCAGAGTAGCGCAGTGGAAAATAGATAAATCGTCTCTGAAAAATTAAGACAGCAGCCAGGAGAGCGCCTCCTATCAAAACCGGAAAGAACCAACTACTGAGGTCTGTCATCCTCGTTAGGTAACTGGCTGAAGGTTGCTGCCCGCCAAGCTCGCACTTGCGGCTAATGCCTCAAGCAGTGCGCGCAACGATTGCGCGGTTCGGCCGCGTTGCCAGACAACGAGAAAATCCCAGTTGGCTTTGGCATCCGAGAGTTGCACCATAGCGACACCGGCCACGGGAAAACTCTTCAGATAAGCCGGGACCAAGGTGACGGCGCCTTCGCTCCCGATCAGCGTAAACATGTTCGAAACGCTGACCGCGTCCTGCACGAATTTTGGCCGGAACCCAGCCCTTCGACAGAGTTGAGTGATCCAACGGTCGCGTCCCGGCAGGTCTTCCTCGGGCGAGCTGATGAAACGTTCAGCGCGCAGTTCCTTAAGCGAAATGTGTTTTCTCGAGGCCAATCGATGATCGACCGGCATAACCGCGACGACCGGTAAGGTGATGAGTTTACGCGTGTAAAACTCGGTGGAAAGCATGGCGCCTTCTTGCCCGATCAGGGCCAGGTCGATTTCTCCTTTGCGCAACGCGGCGATCTGTTCACCGGACGAGAGATCCAATAGCTTGGTTTTCACTTCCGGACAGGTGCGGCGCAGGGTGGAGAGAGCCGGATCCAGAAACATCTGGGCGGCGGATCCGAGGTAACCGATCCGGATAAGATCACGTTGACCACGGGCAAGCCGTCGCGCCTCAGCAATAGCCGAATCGTACCCGGCCAGGACGCTGGGCAACGAATTGGCCAACGCGTATCCGGCATCGGTCGGACGAACACCGGCTGCGGAGCGTTCGAGCAATGTACCCCCGATCTCGGCTTCCAGCGCTTGCATTTGTCGGGAAAGCGCAGATTGCGACATTCGGAGCCGAACGGCCGCGCGATTAAGGCTTCCTTCCTCGATAGCAACCAGGAACGCTCGCAGCTGACCCAGCACAGCACCCAGGATATGCGTGAATCGCATAACAGCAATCCTAAACCAACATTAGTCGAGGTTATGGCGGCTACCTAAGCTTGCTGCGTTCGATAAATACAAAGTTCGCAAATGAAAGCATTGAGTTTCCTGTTTAAGACCGACAACGATGTTTCCACTCTCCTGCTCCGATTAGTCCTGGGCGCAGTCTTTTTTCCGCACGGTGCCCAGATGGTACTGGGCTGGTTTGGTGGTTACGGATTCAGCGGTACGATGGGGTTCTTCACCGGAACCCTCCACATCCCGGCACCGTTTGCCTTTCTGGCCATTGCTGCACAGTTCGCCGGAGCGATCGCATTGATCCTCGGTCTGTTCACTCGTCTGGCTGCTCTTGGCATTGCGGCGAACATGCTGGTCGCCGTAGCGATGGTACACGCCCAATACGGATGGTTCATGAATTGGTTTGGTAACCAGAAGGGCGAAGGCTTTGAGTATCATCTGCTGG
>DASTDH010000089.1:0-4668 GCA_035710445.1 Chthoniobacterales bacterium | reverse complement strand
GCACTTGGCACAGTTAACATTCCTGCTGGAAGTTAATCGCCGCGCTGGCGTCCGCGCCCATAGCTCGGATTTCTGTGTATCATAGAGCCAGTGGATTTACGCGAAGGTAATCTCAAGCTGCTGGTGTCTCTCTAATTGGTTAACCGACCACAAGTCGCCGTGCGACGAAGACGTTATGGCTCCGGTCGCGGAGCGTCGCTTCTGTCGACGTGCTGGGCCCTCCGGCGGGAAGCCCCCAGTTTCTTAGTCAATAGACCCTTCGCCAGCGCCTCGAGAAGAGACAACCACCCCTCCAGCGCGGCCGGCGATTGAGCCATAGCGCCCGGCATGTTGGGCACTCTTCCGATTCTGGCTGTGAGTTTTCTCACAATTCCGCTTCGTCGTCTCGTCGGCTGCTGAAAGCTCGATGCTAGGTATTCTCTGTGCGTTCATAGTGCAAATCCAGGTTTTTGCTCAAGGTGAAGTATTGACGTTGTTCTTAGGCGATCGGAGGAAACGGCTTCCCCGGTTACAGAAATGAACCGGGGAAGCGTGTGTTCGGTTTATTTCGCGGCAGACGTTCTGCCGAGAAAGTCTCGTATCAACGAGGCCATTTCTTCCAGGTCCTCTTCCAATGCGAAGTGACCTGTATCGAAGAGATGGAATTCGGCGTTTTTCAAATCCTTCGTGTAGAGCCGTGCGCCCTCGACCGTAAAAATCCCATCATTCTTTCCCCAAACGATTAATGTTGGCGGCTGATGCTTTCGGAAATATTCTTGCCACATCGAATAAAGTTCGAGATTGGTCTTGGCATCATAAAGTATGGCTAACTGAATTTCTTTGTTTCCGGGCCGGTCTTGAAGCATCTGATCGAGCGTCCACGTGTCCGGACTCAAGACTTCCTGGTTCCGAACGCCGTGCGTGTAATGCCATTTAGTTCCCTCGATGGTTAATAACCACTCCCGCAAAGGTTTTGTTTTCTCTTCGGTACGTTCTTTCCAGTACGCCTCCAGCGGTTTGGAAAAGTCGCGATTAATCCCTTCCAGATAGGCTTCGCCATTCTGAATAATGAGGGCGGTAACGCGTTCCGGATGCCTGACCGCCAGGCGGTAACCGACGGATGCGCCGATATCCTGAAGATAGATGGCATAGGATTTCAATCCGAGCTCTTCGGTAAATCCTTCGATGACGTCCGTGAAATGATCGAAGGTATACTCAAATTCGTTGACGCACGGAGCAGAACTAAATCCGTACCCTGGGAAATCAGGAGCAACAAGATGGTATTTGTCGGCTAACAACGGAATCAAGTTCCGAAACATAAATGACGAAGACGGAAATCCGTGCAGAAGCAGCACAACGGGTGCGTCTTTCGGTCCTGCCTCTCGATAAAAGATGTCGAGCCCCTCGATCTTGCTAGTTCGGTAAACGATTTTCGATGATGGTACGTCCATAGCCCCGGCAAGAGCAGCCGAGCGCGAAGGCTCATTAGTATAGGTGTTTTTCATGTTAGTTAAGCGTTAAGTAGTTAGTTTATTGTTTTTGTTTTTGTTCAGATCTAGACCGTCCGGATTCCTCGACGGGCGACTGCCTCCGGTATCTACTACTGAACGATCAATTTACCGGTCATGTTCGGATGGTAGGCGCAGGTGTAGTTGTACGTGCCTTTCTTTCGGGCGACGTAGCGCCATGTTGATCCGGGGTCGATTTTACCGGAATCGAAGGCAGGTTTCCCAGCATCCGCGGTAACGGTGTGCGGCACGAAGCCATCGTTCTTCCATTCTACGGCCTCGCCCGCATGAACGGTCACAGTTGCCGGCTCAAATTTGAACCAACGAATCACGACCGTAGCGATCTTTGCTGAGCTGTGGCCTGAATTCGCTGGCCGGCCTGCACTCCTTTGCGACAGGAATCCCGTTGCTCCGATGAGCGCAAGCGCTGCCAACAGAACGAGCATTACCGATGCTAGACTCCACTTACCATGCATAGGTTCTTCACCCTCAGTAACCCGACTTTCACCGAGAGGCAGTATTCCTCCCCTCGATCGCTGCCTGCACTCGCTCAGCGTGCGCTAGGTGACCTTCGAACACTGTCTCGCGACCTCTCTCTCTCTTCGCCCGAAACTAAAGGTCGAAGAGAGGAAGGCTGCTTCCGGGCGGGTTTAGGCTTCGCGGGCGGAGCGTTCCGGAGCGTTAAAAACGAAGGTGACCGCCAAGACCGCGGCGGCATTAATCCAATAAAACGCGGCGTCGACACCTTTGAAACCGAAGATGAACGGCGCTACCGCGAAAACAATTCCGACGATCCGGTCCACCAGCAGATGGAACGAATACGGAAGCACTTTGATCAGGCCGGTTTCGTGATTGGTTAGGATGGTGAGAAGCAGAGCCGCGATCCCCGTCGCGACGGAGAGCCACAGCGCTAGCGGGTTACTGGCGCCCAGGTTAAGCAAGAACGGGGTAATTATCAGGTTCGCCGCGACTGGGTAATCGAGAATGGCATGAACTTGTTGGGTAACGAAACGCATAGGTTATATTTTGGTTTTAGGTTGTTTCCGTTAGTACGGGTTACTCCTAAGACGTTTTCATCCTTTCAGTTCTTACCTTGCCGGCCGGCCCCCCGCCTGCTCCGGCCCGGAATTTAGCTGTTAGATTAGTCTGCGGATGAACGATCTCGTATCTTCCCCCCAACTTAAGCAAAACCTGTGCTTGGCAGCAGATGAAAGGGACCGGAACGTTGCCGATGACCGAGTTTAGCGCACAGTTTTTTGGTGGACTGAGAATGACATCGTTTCGCGATGATGGACGACGGCGGGACGAAACTATCCGGTCGCTTTCTGGCCTGCCGAAACCTAGGGCGCGCCGGCAAAAGGCCCGGCGTGCTGATTTGCGCCCAATCCGCCCCCCGGTACCGGGCGCCGGGCCGGCTTGGCGCTTGACTGTCTACCTCAATCGCAGTTCCGCAGCGCCCGCACGATGGCTTCGTACTCCTCCCGACACTCCGGGCAAATCTGGTGGTGCTCTTCGACCAGCCGCATTTCCGGGGAGTCGTCGACCGCGCCGGCCAACCGCTGATCGACGTAGCGGTCCAGCAGGCGCGCGACTTCCTCACAAGTCAGTTCGTGCTCACGGGTCCGCAAGATCGTCTCGAGAGTTCGCTGCAGGGAGTACGAATTCATAACGACTGTTATGGTTAGGACGCGCCGAACACTATTTCCCTTACGTCATCTAATGTGATTCCTTCACGCTCCAGGGCGGCGCGCAGCCTCTTGCGGGCGTCGTGCACCAGCTTGTAGAGCGCGTTGGGATTGGTGCCCAGCTTTTCGGCCAACGGAACCCGGTTCATGCCCTCTAGTTCGGCTTCCAACGCGATCCGTTGGCGGTCCGTGAGGTCCGTCAGCATTACCCGCTGCAAAACCTCCATGACGCCCCGGCGATGCGCTTGATGCCCCGGATTGTCAGACCGAGCCGCCGTTTCGGGCGAATCGGACTGCAGCAAAGTCGCTCCATCCAAGCCGGACGCCAGAGACTGGTCCAAAGACACATCGCGCCAGCGCGCCCGGCGCAACTCGGTGAAGGCCAACCGTATCGCGATGGTCGTAGCCCAGGTCGTAAAACGGCTGCGTCCCTGAAAAGAATCGATCCGCTCGAGAATGCGCAGGGTAGCATCCTGGGCTACGTCCTCGATGAACGCGTCGCCGGCGGCGGCGTTTCCTGCCAGCCCAGCGCGAAGCGCGACCAGCAGGAATCGACGAAGTTCCTCGATTCGCAGTTCCCGCTCTGGACCGCTGTCTTTAAGAGCGGCGAGCCATTCGGGAGAACCCAAGACCTCGACGGAAGCACTCATGGAATTCGGGTATCTGGTAAAAACGCGGAGAGCGCCGGAAACCCGCCGAGACTCGGTTCCCACCCTGGTGTCGAGAATAAGAACGAGAGCGTGGTTAGAAACATCATCACAGCACCAGCACTACCTAGTGCTGCGGCTTTTGCGGACCAATGTCGCAGCCCGATTAAAATCGCGATCGTAACTTCGACGACCCCCAGCAAATTTGAAAACGTCTGTACGCTCAGAAAGCTATACATCCAGCTCATAAACGGGCTATGCGTGACCAAGGGCTCTATCCCTTTCGCTTCATACCCCGTGAACTTCATCAGGCCGATCCATCCAACTACCAACACGAGACCGTAACGTAAAATTTCGATCCCAACCGCGATCAGCGGATTACTTAGTGTCAGTGTGTCCATTTGTTTTTCCTTTCTTAAACTGCGGCACCGAGCGGCTGGAATAGCCCGAGCCGCAGCAGGTGACGATTTAAAAAATTGCAATGTTGTCGTGCGGCGTCGCGGTCGCATTCGAGGGTCTTAATTATGTCGTGCATACTAGTAGATTTCTCAGCGCTTGGAGATCAAAGAGCTGAAATTCTTCCGGTTCAGCGACCGCGCACTTTTTCTGCGAGCGCGCGGCGTATGATGCGCTTAACGCGTATATTAATATTTCCATTGTTTTCTCTAAGCATATTTTAGTGTGGTCCATTAATAAAGATCCATTTTGGCGATATCAACTGTACCACTTCGATGCCTAAAAGAGTCACTGCTTTCGAGCTGATGTTACCCGCGCGGGAACCAGAAACCCCTGTCTATCGTTGGATCTATGCCGCCTTGCGCACCGAGATTCTGGAAGGCCGTTTGCGAC
>DASTDH010000088.1:0-3734 GCA_035710445.1 Chthoniobacterales bacterium | reverse complement strand
CTTGGGAGGGGGTGGGGATGCATGTGGGTATTCTCCCTGGGTACGCCGCATCCCATGGTTGCATTCGGTTACCGTCGGAGGTGGCGCATGATCTTTATGGGAAGGTGAATGTTGGAACGGTGGTGCGGGTTGAGAACTAGGAGAAAGCGCCATTTTTTTTGGGTAACAAAAAAATTCCTCCCTGAATAAAATTACTAATCCAGCAAAGACTATAAAAAGCTCCCATCCAGGCGGTCTAAGCCTACGACGACACACCAACCAAGGAAACGATTCCGTCAAAATTTGTGTGTCAAATTACCGCTTTTTCTTCATAGTCTGACTAGCACCGTCGCCAGTGGCAAATACCGGCCGATGGAGCGACCATTCAATCCAGAAAATACCGATCCTCCGCTCAGGCCATTATCTTGACGTCCAACACTTGACATCCCCACTGGTTACAATAGAGAGGGAAAACCGTTCCAATGTCGTTGCTCCCCAAGCTCAAGCTTAATTTCTCTAAATTTCCCGAAGGCGGCCTCATTCTCGTAATCTTAGTCCTAGGGTTATTGCTGACGATTTTTGGCGGCGAAGTGGAGCGACCCAAGATCGTCACCGGTCCCGACGGCCAGCCGACTCGAGTGATGCAAACCGACGCCAATGGCCAAGAGGTCCCGGTTTTTGTTAAGCTAAACAAATTCTTTAATGCTGAGACGCTCACGCAGATCGCCAAAGATACCAGCTTCTTCGCGATTATGGCGGTCGGGATGACCATGGTCATTATTACCGCCGGGATCGATCTTTCGGTGGGTTCCGTCTACGCGCTCGCCTCGGTGGCGGGAGCTCTGTACATGAATCAATTCGGCTCAAACGGAAGCCCCTGGATGGCCTGTGTCGGCGTTCTGGTTACGATTGGCGTCGGGATCCTTTGCGGGTTCGCCAATGGCATCATGACCGTCGGGTTTAATGTGCACCCGTTTATCATTACTCTTGGTACGATGGCCATCTATCGTGGTATCGCTTTCGTATCAACCAATGGCCAATCGATTGGCGATTTTCCGCAGAGTTTTCGCGACTTTGTTCGACAGGGAATTATCGGTGACCTGAGCCTGGTTCCCTTGATCGTGATGGTTTTGGTCTGCGTGCTTGGTGGTATTTTCCTCGCCCGCATGACGATTGGACGCCGGATTTACGCCATTGGCGGCAACGAAACAGCGAGCCGCTACAGCGGGATACGGGTTGGCCGAATCAAGCTGTTGGCCTACACGATTAGCGGCCTCACCGCCGGCATCGGAGCGGTTTTGGCGTTGGGCTATTATGGCGCAGGATCATCTGGCGACGGGCAAGGGTACGAACTCACGGTGATCGCGGCAGCGGTGGTGGGTGGTGCTTCGCTGGTTGGCGGCAAAGGTAGCGCTCTGGGGGCGGTTCTGGGCGCGGTTATTTTGCAAATGATCTCAACCGGAATGGTTATCCTGGGCATCCCGCAAAATTATAGCCAGATTGTGACCGGTGCCGTAGTCATTACCGCCGTGCTTCTGGATCAGCTCAATCGCTGGATCAGTGATCGCCGATTACTTGCTCGTACTGCTCACATCAAGAAAGAGGTTGTTCAAACCAGCGACACGCCGGTGCCGGCTGCGCAAAGCTGAAACTTTCGACTGAAAATCCCTCCGCTTTTACCCCCCATCCCCATGACAAGAAAAAAAACCATAGCCGTCGCAAGCCTTCTTGGCTTGCTCGCAGCAGGCAGTTTTGCTGCGGAGAAAACCTACACTTTTGGCATAGTAGCCAAATCAAACAATAACCCGGTGTTCCAGGCAGCGAAGACCGGTGCAGAAGACGAGGCGAAAGCCTTGGGCGAGAAAAATGGCGTAACCATCAAGATTGATTGGCGCACGCCGAACGAGGAAGATCCACAAAAACAGGTAGAAGCGATCGAAACACTCGTGAACGCCGGAGCGAACGGTATCGCCGTGAGCGCTTCCGATGCTAACAAATTAACCGATGCCATCAATGCGGCCGTAGCCAAGGGTGTCCCGGTTGTTTGTTTCGATTCCGATGTCCCAAAGAGCAAACGGCTCGCCAATTTCGGAACCGACGATATCGATTGCGGCCACAAAGTGATGTCAGAACTTGCCAAAGAGATGAATGGCAAGGGAGTCGTTGCAATTTTGGCCGGCAACCAAAACGCGCCGAACCTGCAGAAGCGGGTAGCCGGAGTGAAGGAAGAGGCCAAAAAATCATCCGGCATCAAGATCATTGACACGTACTATCACAAGGAGACACCGCAAGATGCCGCTGCGAAGGTCGAACAAGTGATGCAAGCGCATCCGGAAATTACCGGATGGGCAATGGTCGGCGGTTGGCCGCTCTTCACGGACAATGCGCTCAAATTCTCGCCCGGCAGCGTGAAAGTAGTCGCGGTCGACGCCCTTCCGGCTGAGCTCGGATACCTGCGAGACGGTCACGTTCAAGTGCTGCTCGCCCAGCAAGTCTACGAGTGGGGTACCGAGTCAGTGAAAATGCTCTATGACAAGGCCGCCAACCACAAGGATCCACCTTCGAGCTTTGTAAAGGCTGATCTTATCCCGGTGACCAAAGCAAACGTAGACGAGTTTGCGAAGAATTGGGAAAAGTGGCTGCCCAAATGAGCCGGTAAACGGCCGCTGAAGCTGTTCGTGCTCTCGAAGCAAGCCTTCGGGAGCACGAAATGACAGAAGCTAGGATCTAGCAGGACGTTTTGAGTAGCGATTGACTCGGAAACTGTTTCCATCGACGCGAAAGGCGGTTACCGTCCTTAAATCGCTAGGGGCCAGTCTGCTACTTCCTGGGTTCTAGCTCCTGTCATTCCGATTGCGATGGCCTATCTCAGCGTTGAACATATCTCGAAGATCTTTCCTGGCGTTCGCGCGCTGGATGATGTCTCCGTCGATTTCGAAAAAGGGTCGGTCCATGCCTTGATGGGCGAGAATGGCGCGGGAAAAAGTACCTTGGGAAAAATTATCGGTGGCATCTACACGGCCGACTCCGGTGTCATCAAAATCGAAGGACAGGAGGTCCATCCAACCGATCCGCTCACTGCTCAGAGACTTGGTATCGCCTTGGTTCACCAGGAATTGGCTTTTTGTCCTAACCTCAGCGTTGCGGAGAATCTGCAACTAGGTACGACGCCCGATAGATTTGGATTTGTTGATCGAGCCCGCCTGGCGTCCCGAGCTCAGGAATTGATGGGGGAAATCGGCGTCGATATGGACGTCCACACGCCGGTCGCGCAACTAACCACCGGTCAGGAGCAGATGGTGCAGATAGCCGCCGCTGTCGGAATCAATGCGCGAATCATTATTTTTGATGAGCCCACCAGTTCGCTTTCAGTCAATGAGAGCGAGCAGCTGTTCCGCTTGATCGGGCGCCTGAAAGATCGGGGGACGACGATCATCTATGTCTCGCACCGGATGGACGAAATCTTTCGTCTCAGCGACGTCGTGACCGTGCTGCGGGACGGCAAACATGTTGCGACGGAGCCGGTTGGTCAAACGAATCGTCAACGATTGATCCGGCAGATGGTGGGCCGAGACGTCCTGGCCAAGCGACCGAATCATCTCGATCTAACGCCGGGCGAGGAGATTTTGCGAGTCGAGAATCTCTCTTCCATCGGAAAGTTTGAAAAGGTTTCACTGGCGGTTCGACGAAACGAAATAGTGGGTATGGCGGGGTTGGTAGGTGCCGGCCGGACCGAAATTGCGAAAGCAATTTTC
>DASTDH010000087.1:0-3069 GCA_035710445.1 Chthoniobacterales bacterium | reverse complement strand
AGCGCGAATGCCACGAGATAAGCGAAAGCGCAAATCACAAATAGGATGCTGTAGCCGGCCGTCACATTGCCGGCAGCCTGGAACTTGTCCAACAGAACTCCCGTGACGATAGGAAAAATCATGCCGCCAATCGGCTGAGGCGACTCTGCCGCTCCGGCAAGTCGTAAAAAGGAATCCAAAAAAACAGCCAGACAAACCCAGCAACACCAGCAACAATGAATGCCACCTGCCAGCCCCAAGTCAGCGCGATCCATGGGAAGATCATTGGGGCCAAGATTGGTCCCACGTTCGCGCCGGAGTTAAACAAGCTGGTAGCAAAGGCACGCTCCTTTTTGGGAAACCAAAGCGCAACCGCTTTAATGGAAGTCGGGAAATTGCCGGCTTCAGTGATTCCCAAGCAAGCGCGAGCCACCAAAAAACCAGCAATGCTGGAGACCAACGCATGGCCGAGTGCGGAAAGACTCCAGCCGGCAATCGAAATGGAGTAGCCAACCTTGCTCCCTAGCCGATCTACCAACCATCCAAATGCCAATCCTCCCACCGCATAGGCCCCCTGAAAGGCCGAGTTTATCGCGCCAAATTGCTCATTAGTCCACCCCATCTGCGTGTCGAGAATCGGCTTGAGCAGCGACAGAATCTGGCGATCCATGTATTTAATGGTCGTTGCGAAGAAGAGCAGTGCGCAGACGATCCAACGATAGCGACCGCTCGTTTGCAGGGGCAGCGCTCCCCGTTCAATTTTCAAGGCTTGGGCCATGGCATCTATCCAGTAAGACGGTCGGGGTGATGGGCGAAAATCGGCAACAGATGGTTCTGAAATAAATTGGCGGTCACGTTGCGGCTAATCGTCGGTTCATTGGCCCGGAGTGCGTCGGTGAAACGTTCATCCATTTCCGCCGCGATCTTGAAACCAACGTGTAACAGCTTGCGGAAGTGTGGATTATAGCCTGGGCGGGCCCGCGCATGCCGCAAAGCGCTGACGTATTCAGTCGAGCTCCACCCCGCGACAACTTTGGGATTGGGCAACTTGCTCCGATCAATATCGGTTACGGTGCGGTAGGGCTCTTCCAGCTCAGCAAAACGCTCAAAACATCGACTATAAATTTCCTTGGCGATTACTAACCCTTCCTGACCTGACCCCGCAAGGCCGCCGATCTCCTCTAACCAAGTCGTTCCTGCGCTTTTGACGTGCAGACCCGCATCATGCTCTTTGATCAGCCGGTTGATAATCGGATAGAGCGAAAACTTGTCGCTTCCCGAGTGGATGCTAAGCTTGAGAGTCTCCGGTAGCCGAAATTCACCGACGGCAAACGCGATGACGCTCAGATCTTCAGCGAATTCTTTCTCGAATTGCGCAAGATCCCCGGCATAATCGACCCCTTTATTGAATCGGCCGGTGAATTTCGGTGCAATCGTCTGCGCCGGTATTCCTTCGCGGGCGATCATCGCCAGGATCAGAAACAACTCCAGTGGATTTTGCGGGGTATCGGTCTCGTCAATTGAGATCTCCGTCACGAAATTGTCGCTCCCCTTTTTTGTTTCGATGTATCGGTAAATTCGGCTCGCCTCCTGGACGGCCAGGAGAAACTTGCGCGCCGCCGACTGCAGGTCCTCTTCGCTCACTGCCAACGGTCGATCGATTCCGGGAATTGAGAGGGAGCCGGCATATCGACGCATTTCCTTAACCAGGTCTTCGATCGCGCGCCGCTCCGCCATCTTACCGGTGAAATCAGCGACATCGATGGTGTAAAAATCACTTGCCTCGATGAATGGGTCGACCGTCTTAAGACCAATGTGATCAGCGTCGACGTAATATTTACCGTCCTAGCGGAGCACGGTGACCACAGCGTCCGCCTCAGCCCGAACCTCGTCCGGCTTACTCCCTATCATCAGATGCTCACGATTCGATTTGTTCCAGACGGGACAAACCTCGATGCCAAGTACACGCGCGTGCAAAAATGCCCGCAGTTGAGCCTCTCCTTGGTGGGCAAACCGGTCACCGATACCAAACGTGTAACTCTCGTGTCCGCATGAAGTGGCGACGGCCAACGGGCTCACGGGCACCGCCGCTTGGACAGGGGGATTGAGCTTTTCGCTGGTAGTCGGCGCCTTGGCGACAACGATCGGGTATGGCCCCTTGTTTGCCTGTTTAACTTTGTTCGATATTATTGGCGCGACGGTTGTAATTGCGCTGCTCCGCGGCGCTGCCAAGCGCAGCATCATCTAGATCCGGGAACTGCTATGTCCGTCGACGAGATACCGAGTTTTGAAATCGCTGAGCGGGCCGGAGCTCGGGTAACGTTACAGAGCTCGCAGAAGCAGCTGATTCATCTCTTCATCCTGGAGCAGGACATCATCCGAGTACTGGTGCTTCCCGATGGAAAGCTCCGGTTTGCCAGGACCTGGGCGATCGCGCCAGGACTTGAGGATGTCCCTTTGGCTGGCCGGGACCGATTCGATCTCGAACATTTCACCTTGCCTGCGTTTGAATTCGTAGAAACGCCGGAACAACTCAAATTAACGACCGAAAGTATTCGGCTCACCGTCAGGTTGAGGGGCTTTCGCTGTCAGTGGGAGACCAAACAAGGCGACCAGTGGGTGCCTGTTTCCGCGGACCGAGCGACTCAAAGCTACAACTTCGGTTGGTGGGATGACCGCGTGTATCACTATCTGAGACGCGAGCCCGACGAAATGTATTTCGGCTTGGGCGAACGAGCGGGAGACACCAATCGGGCTGGCAAAAGCTATCGATTGAGCAACCTAGATGCGATGGGTTACAGCGCCAGAAACACCGACCCGCTCTATAAACACATTCCTTTCTATTTGACTTGGAAACGGCAGAAAAAAACGGGATTCGGCCTTTTCTATGATACCGCAGCCGATTGCACGTTCGACTTCGGCCGCGAACTCGATAACTATCACGGTCACTATCGCTATTTCGTCGCTGACCATGGCGATCTTGATTACTATTTCATTGCGGGCGTCACTCTGGCGGAGGTGGTGCGCCGCTATACCTGGCTGACCGGTCGACCCGCTTTTACTCCGAAATGGGGTTTGGGCTACTCCGGT
>DASTDH010000086.1:0-8824 GCA_035710445.1 Chthoniobacterales bacterium | reverse complement strand
TACTAATTCATTGGTGACGACTCGCCGCAGTGACTTAGTCGCGTTGCATGTGCCTTAACGCCACCGGCAATAAGCCAGCCATTCGAGCACTCTACAATTCGCTGGAGGTTGGAGGAATGCTCGTCAACATGGAACCAGGTGCCGTTGTCGAAGTGGAGCGGTTTTTTGGAGACGGCACAGCAGAGATAGCCGGTGGGACTATGGCCGATTACTATATCGCCACGGATGATCTAACCCAGTATCTGTGCTCACCACCGTCACCGGCCCGGTTCGAACCAAGGCCGTTGCTGAGGAATGAAACCCTGAGATGTTTTGTTAATGCATCGGATTGCCAGCCCGGTAGACTGGCAGTGTGCTCGTACTAACTATTTCTCTGGGTCGGGACTAATGCCAAGCTTTAGACGCTCAAGTGCGTTTTGGTAGGCCGCTTTTCGCTCGATCTTGTTCCATCCGTCGGAAGCCTTCCCCCATCTAGGAGAACGGTCTTCTTTGGACCGTTCAAACACGATATAGTGACACTCGGTCGCATTGAAGACGTGTCCTTCTGGCGCGATGATGTGCCACTTTTCGAAGTTGAGATCTGCTCCTATTCTGAGACACTCTTCTTTGAGTTTTTGCAGTATTGTCTTTGCGTCGCTTGCCGCTGTTAGGAGCTTTCCAGGTCTTGATTTTAAAGGCTCTTTTGTCAGTCTCATTTTGGTTTTGTTTTTTCTGTTTTCGTTTAGCCCATCGTGCCTTCGCGGCTTTCGCTGCTCGCGCCTTAGCCTTAGGTGTTCCGGCAATTGCCTTCGCTGCCTTCGCTGCTGCCTTTACTTTCGCTTGGGGATTTCCAGCTAGTGCCTTACCTCCTCTAGATCCGATGCGTCTAAGGTATTGCTTAATGGATTTGTCCACAGAACCGCCAATATACTACTTGGCCGCCAACAAGCAATCGGAGCCTTTCAGAGAAAAGAGGTGCCCCGATCGGGATTTTCGGGGGGAGATGGATCGTACCTGAAAAGGCAGATTATCTCGTGCATGGCTTGCCGTGCGGACCCAAAGCCGCTGTACAAGCCGATCTCTATTCCCACGGTTAAGGGCAACGCGACATCGTCATCAAGGTCCGGTCTTCAGCCTCTGGCTGCGAAATTCCTCAAAAGAGTGTTCTGGGCAGTTATGATTTGGTAGTGGAATCGTGCCATGCCATGATCGCGGTACTGAACAGATAGGCAGTAAGGCCACGTAACTCATCCAAGCTGTTCCGCCGCGAGCTGGGTTCCTTCGACGCGTGCACGAATCTTAGCGAAAGCGGTTTCCCGGGCCGTGGAAAGATCATCGCCAAAGGGCGAAAAACCGCAATCGTCGGTTGTTCCGAGTTGGACCAGCGGTATGAAGTCAGACGCTTCTAGCACGCGGTCTCTCACCTCTTGGGGAGTTTCAACTTTTGGATTGATCGGGTCGATAACCCCGACAAACACGCGTTGTGGGGGGCGCAAATTCTCGCGAACAATCCGCAGAACGCGTCGTCTGTCTGGCTCGCTTGCGAGCTGCATGTAGAAGTTCCTGACGTCTAAGCTGAAAAGGGAAGGCAATAATCCTGAGTAATCAACGTCAGCGCTGTGCGTCGAATCTCGATCGCCTCCTGGGCAGGTATGAACGCCAATGCGCTCTCGTTCCTCCTCACGAAACTGGCCAAGAACGCGGTTAATCAATGCGATGAAGGAGAAGAGGAGCTGTCCTGATGGATCTAGTTTAACTGCCAAGCGACCTTCGGTGAAGTCAATCTGCACGCAGTGCGCTCCGTGCTCCAGACAGCTGCGAATATCGGCAGCCGCTTCATTAACTAAATCTTCGAGAAATTTTTCCTGCGGATAGTCGGCAATACCTTCGGGCGGATACAGCAGGCTAAGCGCAGAGGGAGAGATGACCGCTTGCTTAACCGGCATATGCGTCAGTTTCTTCGCCGCCTGAAGGTAGATCGACGCGTAGGTTTTATACCGAAAGGGCCCTGACGAGAGTTTAGGAAGTTGGCGAACGTGCCCGTCCGCAAACTGAATTTTGACGCCGTCGGGATTTAGGTTGGATAAACCGTGGACCGGATAGGTGGCGAAGCTGGGTTTTGTCTGCTCGCCATCAGTGACAACCGGTGATCCAGTGGCTTCGAACTTCTTAAGGGTCTCTCGAACCGCCTCACTACATATCGATTCGAACTCTTTCTGAGATAACCTTCCTTGGTCGTATTGCGCGAAGGCCGTAATGAGCTTTTGCCGGCGCGGGATGCTGCCGATCGGCTCGGTGGGGATGGTCATATCCAATCCTAGGAAAGACTCAGACGCCACGCAAGCTTTGCGGCCGTTGACCAGTATTTCGCACGGCTCAAGGACGCCACCGACCGCGGCCGAGTGATTTTTCGCTGCCCACTGAGGCTAGTCTGGAGGAAAAGAGTCTGAACATGGTCCTACGGCCACGAAGAAGAGGGCCGCTTCGTTTTTCAGTACAAATCCCGATCTGGTCTACGAAGACCGAACTATTGCTAAGCTAAGAAAGGAGCCGTGATGGAATTAGACGGAAAAACTCTCGTTCGGGTCATCTATCCGGGGCTTTTTTTCACGTTCACATGAGGCAAAGTAGAAGGAGACGCCCAGGCAACCAGCCAGACTATTCAAGATTGAGCAACTATCGGTTTGCGGGTCGTCGACAGCGAACGAGATTGCTCGAGGAGTGCGGAGCGGAGCTTTTCTGTCTCGCGAGAGAGCGAGGACTCGAAGGGATTATCGCGAAGAGCAAGACAAGTGTTTACCGACCGGGAAGGCGGTCACCCGGATTAGTATTCCCGATGACCGAACCTTCGAGACCGAAGGAGAGGCGATCGAGTAGGGACTCAGGCGCACGATCTAGGGACGCGACATAGTGATGCGCAGCCCTGATCCGCGCTGTTTACCGGTTCCGAGACGCCACTCTAGTTGACGAGAAGAAGGATGATTTCGGAAATGCGCGTCAGAATCTTTATCGGGAACTGGAGCGTACTGAAAATCTGGTTGGACCATCGTAGTCGACCCGGCTCCTTTCGAGCGTTTGGTCTGACGAATGTGCGCGATTCCCTCTCGTGTGTGCGGGTCGATCACGAGCGATTTTGTGCAGGCCATTGGTATCCAAATCGACTAAGACTCTGATAGCTCGAAGTTTGTATTCGGATGGCGTAAGGTCTGTCGGCTGGAGTGGTGAGAACGAAAGGCAAAAGGGTCTGCCAGGTTTGCGGTGCGCTGTTCCCTGACGACAGCGAGTCATGCCCGGTTTGCGCCTTGCGTGGCGCGCTTGAGCCCCAAAGTGATTCGCGTTCGGGTAGTTCTTCCGAGCGATTCTCGGGGCGAGGAATAGAAACTGAGCTAAAAGCGTCGAGGCATGCTTGGAGAAAACGCTCGGAAGAACCGGAGCCAAGGAGCCCAGTTCTATCGATACCGGCCGCCAGCAGCACAAATCCTCCGGCACACGGCGCGCGAACGGTCTGAAACTCGCACGCTCCAGTATTGGCTTTTCAAGCTGCGGCTGCTTTGCAGTCTCGTGGTGATCTGCTTCCTTCTGGCTCAGAACTCGTAACCGTCCAATGTGCAAACTTCTAAATTGCTAGGTAGCGGCCAAGTGGGATATTGCGAAAACCTCAAATGAGCAGTTCCCCTCTTGGATTCCAATCAGTTAAGGTAATCGCGTTAGCCGCGACCGACGTCATTCGGGCCAAGCGTTTCTACTCCGAAACTCTTCAACTGGAAGAGGATCGCGAGGCAACCGACGAGGTCGGTTATCGAATCGGTAACTCGGTGCTCGTAATCCGGCAACATCCTCCCACCGACGATCCAAATCCGCGCATCACCTTGCAAGTACAAGACGCGAGAGAGACGGAAAAACGACTAAAGGAACGAGCAGTCACCGTATCTGATCCGGTCAAGCTGTACGAAAACAAGTTCTGGGTCGGTGGGTTCATGGACTCCGAGGGAAACAAACTCTGGTTTTGCTCCTACGCTTAATCCGCAAGCCTCACCAGCTCTCGCCGGAACCGAACACGCCAGCGTACTCCGCGTCACCCGGATAAAAGCCCAAAGGAAAACTCATCGCGATACCGGAAGTACTCGACACGAGGATGGCAAGGCGGCGGAAGGATCGAATCGATGTCCGCAAACAACTTTAATTTTGAGAGGCTCACGTTCGGGGGCGGCTTCCTGCACCAGGTCTGCATCTGCAACGGCTTCTTTGAGATCAGATTCGAATCGTAGACGCGTGGTCGATGCTCCCGACGCTAGTCCAATCTTTGTCAGCGCGGCCCACGCCGCTTCGACAGATTGGCGCAACCTGCCCAGCTATCAGTTGACGAGATCCTGAACGATGTTGTTGACGTAGATGTGAAAAACACATCCTTCGATGTCAACGTCACCAACGATCGTCTCGACGTTGAGGTTAAGAACAGCTCATTACCAGTCGATATCGACCAACCGATCGACGTTCACGTGACCGACGAACCCCTGCCCGTAAGGTTGCAACGCTAGTGCGTGTGCCCCTTCATCTCGCCATCTCGAAATCCTATTGTCTCTGCTGCTCTCTCCCATTCCATGCCCTGAGCGCTTCCTGGTGGCTTCTGCGCTTCGGTCCGGTCAATCCGCATACCTTGCCCGACTACCATGGTTAAATCGTCCGCCCTGCAATGGGACAGTTCATTCGTCCGCTTCCCCATACGAAATACCGTTTTTAAGGCACCATTCCTGCGCTTCGCCTCGACCCCAATCCAGCGCTTCCTGTTCGGTCTTCCATGGTCCCTTATCGGTTGCTATATCGCCTGTCCAGGCTCCGTCGACCCAGACCGTCACATACCAGCCTTTCCGGCCTTTGGCGACTTGGTAGTAGGCGCCATCGCTGTCATCACCGACGTAATAGGCGTCAATGGCACTGGTTTGCACTATTGGCTTTCGCTTGCTCATTCGGACCTCCCTTCGTGGGGGTCTGTCCAAAGGGGTCAGTCAACAAATCTTGGCATCACCCAAAACAAAACTCGGAATATTTAACTTTGACCGCAAGCGGTTGCGCACACCTCGAAAGCAGGACATTACTTTCCTTTGGTCTGTTTGTAGATCGCGCCGCCGGTAAGCATTCGCACCCGTGAAATGGTCGTGTTTAAGAATTGCGTAATCTTTTCCGATGGGACAGCGGTCGAAACCGAAGTGGCCGGCGTGGTCGACATCGGCGGGGGCCGCAAGATGCACCTGGAGTGTCGCGGCACGGGATCCCCTACTGGCTGACAGGACATTCCTTAATGGCGCAACGCGAGAGTATCGAGCGATTGCAGTACCACCCACTGGCCGGCTTTCAACCGACCGATATATGAGCACAGGAAAATCTTCCCGTTGTTGCTTTTGATGTCTAAATCGCCTTAATTCGCTGTGACACTTTTCCATGTGTCAAATTGTAATGGTTGCAGTAGGTCATCTATTGATTCTTTCGTTGGTGCTTTTCGGTTTTTGGCTCTCGCACCGTTACATATCGCGCAGATTCATTCGTTCCAGTATCCATTGTCCAACTCAGTTGGCGCTTAAAGGCCAATACGAGGCACCGCCTCGCGGTTGGAACGTCCTGTATCTGATCATTCAATTGATCATCCCCCGGCTGATGTTTTTCACGGCGATCACTGGACTTTATCTAATTCTGATTCATGATTTCGCGCTTCGGTCGACAATTTCAACTTGGTTCAGCGAGCCTAGCTGGGAATGGAGATTGCCCGCTGCCCTGGGAATAGGCATTTTAATTAATCTGATTATTACTGTCGCAAGGCTTAGCAGCCGACGACTGCGAGAGGCAGCCTTGAAAGATCTCGAACATTCTCACGCGATTCTGATCTTGACTGGCGCACAAGCTCTGCAGGCTCTATTGCCACTTATTTTCGCTTTCCTAGTTATTCCGATGCTCGGACTCCCAAATGATGTTGTGGCATTCTTTGAACGCTTTACGCTGGTTCTGGTTATTATTCTCGTTGGGATCGACACTTTGAGAACGCTCCGTTTGGTCGAAGCGAAAATCGCTCATCGCGCAAAGCTAAGGTCCGGTGGTGAGGAACGCCAAGTTCTCGCAGCGGAGACGCAGTATTCGGTCATGCATCGGATACTAAATGTGCTGGTCGTTCTGGCGACAGTGGGCGCGGCATTGATGGTTTTTGATCAAGTCCGTGCCTTTGGTGCCAGCCTCCTAACTTCCGCCGGAATCGTCGGATTGGTAGCGGGAATCGCGGCTCAGCGAACACTACAAAATGTCTTCGCTGGTCTCCAGCTTGCGATCACCCAGCCGATTGCTCTCGGCGACGTGGTTGAGGTCGAGAATGTTGTCGGGACAATCGAGGAAATTACTTTCAGCTTCGTTTCTGTGAGGTTACGGGATCTTCGCCGGTTGATCCTGCCGGTTACCTATTTCCTCGAAAGGCCGTTTACCAATTGGACTCGAACATCTGCCGAATCGGCCACGTCTTTTTCGTTGGTCCTATCTTTGGATGCCTCGCTCCCAGCGATACGCAACCAAGTGGACACGATCCTGCGCGCCAATCCGCTCTGGAACGGCGGCAAATGGGAAGTGATGATCAGCGAACTAAATGAGTCGTCAATGGTTGTTCGAATCACCGTTAGTGCCGCTAACCCCGAGATCGCTTTCCAGCTCAAGTCGCAGGTGCAAGAGCATATTTTGGATTATCTAAATCAGTTCAAGAAAGGCTCTCTTATTGGTGCGGTTACCGATCCAAAACCTGCAATCAAGTTGTCAGAAACAGCAACTCCAACGAACCCGGAACCTGCAA
Source organism: Chthoniobacterales bacterium (assembly GCA_035710445.1). Lineage (GTDB taxonomy): Bacteria > Verrucomicrobiota > Verrucomicrobiia > Chthoniobacterales > JAFAMB01 > DASTDH01. The sequence continues at coordinate 2,022 of DASTDH010000086.1, read as the reverse complement.
CGACGCAGTCCTAGCAAAGCGGCGATGATTTCTTCCTCGTTAAGCAAAAGTGCAGTGGCCGGCGCTTTTTCACCAACGAATCGCCCGTAGATAAGTATCAATATGGACACCGTGAATCAAACAAGAGTCCGGAGGTGTGTAAATGATAGGAAAGTCCTGAAAGTTCTGCGGCCAATCCGGAAATCGTAGACTTGTTCTCTCATCTGTTTCTTTGCTTCGCTCGCCATCAATCGCCCTCAACATCTCACAGACCGCTGTAAAGTAGACAGATTTCATTACCGTGTCGAAATAAAGGACAGCAGATCGATATTCCCCACCTTTGGTGAAATCGATTTTGAGCTTCCCATGGAGAAGGATGATGGTGAGCTCGACGAGCAGCGTTTCGTCGAATGTCGCGGTTTGTACGGTGATGCCCCCATAAGGCTCCGCGACGGCTATCAGCCACCGGCGATCCGTCAGGCACAATACGGACGCTGGGTGATGGGTTTCTACACTAGAGAATTCTGGACTGAAAATAAGCTGGTGAACGGCTTCGTCTGGGGGCAGATTGCGATCCAGGGCTGCCTCAAATAGTCGTGAAATTTCGTCGATTGCAGTCGAACTTTGATGCATGGTCCATACCTCCGCAATTTTTATCGTCCGGTAGCGTCATTAGCCGGGAGAAGGTATTTCGGCGCAGAAAGCGACGATAACTAGGATATAGACTCATAATTAGCCAGTCCATTGGCATCGCCCTCCCCTTGGGGTGGTTATTCCCGTGCCTGTGGGCAAAACGCTGAATGTATTCTAGAGGCGCCGGATTTGCATTGTAGCCCACAGAGACAACGGCATAGTTCCGGTAAAAAGCAGGATGGCTAACAGACTCATACTGATCCTCCGATAGGTCATCGTAAACCTCTTTGCACTGTTCCGCCCATATGAATAATCGAACAGAAACTTCGCATTAAGTTCATAATCTTGGAACTCAAGATTAGTTCCTGACTCAAGTAAAATCGGCAAGTACGGGTGGGAGCAGCCCCGCCCGCGATAACTGTTCACTGATATTAGACTGTCTCTAATCTATTCTTCCATTCTTCATATTGGATGAAGATCCGCAGCCTAGGTACAATCCTCGCTAGGCAAGAGGCTCGTCTTTTGTTGGCGATAACTTGGAAACTAAGATTATGAAAAAGCTCCTGATTTACCCACGTGTCATAGGTGCCAGTCCAGCCGTCCTTCCGCCTCAGGCCGAAGCTGGATCACGCGAGAAGAAGAAGTGTGGTCACAGTGAAGGCCGCCATGGTTATTACCCGGGGGTCTACTTCGACTAATCCAACACAGCAGCAGAAAGCAGAAAGTTACTGATGAAAGCACCAAATCTAATGCGAACGATTCTCGCCAGCGCCGTGGTGGCCCTATTAATCTCGACCACACATCGCTCTACGGCAGCAGAACTCGAACCATTAGTCGTTATTGGCATCCCCCATGATAGCGTCGCTATCAGGTACCCTGTGCCCACTTACCCTCGAAACGCTCAGATCCTATGGATCGATGGGACTGTCAGACTTCTCGTGAAAGTGGAGCGAGGGGAGATAGTGAACATCACTGCGTATTCAGGTCCACCTCTACTGGCTGATTTTTCTGTGCGCTGGGTGCGTAATAACTGGCAGTTCAAACCTTCAACCAGCGGTCAATATCTCCTACCCATTTCTTACAAGCTTAGTAGCTAAAAATTGCACTAAATCGGGAATCGCTGCAAAGGCTGGCCAATGAAAGCGTTGGGGCCGCAACTCGAGGCAGAGTGATTCCCAGGAATCTACCCGTCCGTGACCACAAACCTAGGCTCAAACAGTCAGACACCGATGGCAATCGGGGCCGTCAAAGCGCGCAAGAAGAAACGAATTATCCTCGATGAAACCAAATAGACCTCAAGAACAACCCTCCTCGAATCCGGACGCGACGGCTGACTTAGACCTAATCGAAGGAACGTTCGCCGCTCAATACTTGCTCAAGGAGCAGGATTTAATTCCAGATCAGGTCACT
>DASTDH010000085.1:0-3136 GCA_035710445.1 Chthoniobacterales bacterium | reverse complement strand
CGTCTGGCCTCCTCCAAAGCCTGTAGTGCTTCGGCCGCAGCGGCGCGTTCTTTGCTTCGGTTCTTGCCCGACAGCGGAATCATTTGTTCGACGCTTACCATCTGATCGGTAAATCCATTTGCCGGAATGCTGACAAATCTTCCGAGCACTGTGCTGACACTAAACTTCGGGTCCTCCCAAGCGCCTGCCTGGGGAACTCGTTTTTCTGCGGCTTTCCACTTCGCTTCGGCCGACTGGATCAAAGGATTATGCTGCAGGACCGAAGCGATCACCTCGTTGAGGGAGAGTTTGTTCAAGCCGCCAGTTGAGCCGATCGGTTCCCGGCTTTTATGATCGGAAGCCTGAGCAATCCATGTCGACGACGCAAAGATGATCGCCAGGAGCAACTCCTTCAGTTGTATCGTGCCGCGGATGAGCAAAACCGCTGCTCTCTGCCGCAATTCTGGGTACTCCATCTGGTCGCAGAGCATCATGTCAGCTATTGTCCGGTTGATTCACTGACTAACGGCGGTTGCGCTAGACAGGCCCGGTTGGATTATCTTCTGCTTCATCATTCGGAGATACCGCTCCGCCGAGCTCGGATCCATTTGGGCGCTGACTTCGTACATGTGGGCTAGCATCGATTGCCGGCAATCCAGTTGAACGCGCGACACCTGAGCCAATGCTTGTTGCACTTCCGCTGTGACCCCTTGGTTGCGCGAAATGGCGGCATCGAGCACAGCGTTCGCATTCATAATCTCCTGGCACATCACATCACACCTGGTCGCATACGCAGCGTGTAGAGCCTTGATCCGCTGAAATTGTGCATCGGTGAGATGAAACTCACGGCGAAGCCATACCAGTCCTGCGTCGGGATCGGAACTGGCGGATCGCATCTCAGCCGTACCAAGGAAGGTGCATAACCAAAAAGCCGCATAGCCTGCGCCGATGGCGGCAAGAACAGCGGCCGTTATCGCCAGGAAAGCTCGATTCCTAGAGCCTGCCAGCTTGTTGATAGGGGTCGATGGACTGGACATATTGATCTTCCAAACGATTCCAGGTAGCCGCATTCCAGCGCGAGCTTTCGAGGATACCAGTCATCACCCCGACGAAGACACCCAGGCTCACCCCCGCTAAAGCAAGCCGCGGCAGCGAAACCGCCGCGCCAGAGACGAAAAGACTCTTCATCCACGTTAGCCAGGCTGGATCTGCCTTTCCCCCGGCGCCTGTCGCGATCCGTTTCCATACCTGCCCTTGAAAATCCTCCGGGACTCGCACTCGAACTTGCCAAGCCGCGAGCATTTTATCGAGTTCGGGATCTCGTGGATTATTGTTCACACGAAGTAAAACACCGCTTCTCGACTAAACCCTCAGAAAATCTTCTCGGACTTGTAATTTCACCGACGTATTTCGCTCCGGCGAATAATCTTCGCGAATCGCACCTCAAAGCGTTGCCCATTCCGGTGAGCTGCGCCGACGGCATTTGATCACGAATTGGCAGCGCGAACTGAAAGACAGCGCCTCGAGATACATTTGCCGCCGCCCACAGCCGTCCTTCGTGAGCTTCGACAATCGAACGGCTGATCGCCAGTCCCATGCCCAGTCCCTGAGGCTTTGTCGTATGAAAGGAGTCGAAAAGACGATCGAGATTCTTCGCCTCCAACCCTGGACCCGAATCTCGCACCGCAATCAACACGTGGGTTGATTCAGCGTCTGCCATGGTTTTGTATTGGAGCGTTCCCTCCTCCGATTCACCGGCGAACTCACTAACTTTCTCCGAACTTACCCATAGCTCTCGCGTACCCTCGTCCACTTCACTCATGGCTTCGATTGCGTTAATTAGCAGGTTGAGCATCACTTGTTGCAACTGGATTCTGTCTCCCAATACGAGCGGTAAGTCATTGGCGAGCTGAGTTTGGAGTGACACGCGATTCCGTTGCGCTTCGCTACGTGCTATGGCCATGACTTCACCTATCGTTTCGTTGAGGTCGAGCCAGTTCTTCTGTGGCGGCGCCTTCTTGGCCAGAGCCCGAATCCGGCTAGTAATTTCGCCGGCTCGATTGCCATCGCGCGCGATGCAACGAATCGCTTGACGGGCTTCGGCGAGGTTCGACGCGTCGCCAGATAGCCAGCGCAGGCTAGCGTTGGCATTAGTGACTATAGCAGCCAACGGCTGGTTGATTTCATGAGCGATCGACGCGGTCAGTTCTCCCAGCGTCGTCAACCGCGTGACGTGGGCCAACTCCGCTTGCACTTCTGCCAAATGGGCCTCGCTCCGCCGTAAGGCATCCTCGGCGCGCTTCTGTTCGTCGATCATGCGCCGAATCTTCGCATCGCGTTCGTTGAGATTGCGGTAAAGACGGGTATTCCTTACGGCGTTCTCCAATCTAAAGATGGTAGCGTCAATCATCGCGCAGATCGCGATGGCAATTCCACCAAGGAATATGATGCTTGAGGTTAATCCCAGCCCGTAGAGCGAGATGAACGACATACTGATCGCGATGGTCGCAAACAGGATCGCCACTGTTATAAGCAAGCGGTTTGATTTAGGCTGAGGGGATCCACTGATAGATATCGATGGACTAGGCATGTTTCGATTCCAAACGGTTCTAAACAGCTGCATTCCAGTGCGAGGTTTCGAGGACGCCGGTCGTCACTCCGACGAAGACAGCGAAAGCTCACCGTCCCCAAAGCGTTCCGCGACACCGAAACCGTTTTATCTGATTCGGGATCCGGTGGATCGTTGTTCACGCGAAATAAAACACCGCTTCTCGACTAAACCCTCAGAAATTTCTGAGGCCGGGTAGGCACCAAGTATTTGTTGAGAAAAGAAAACTACCTCCAAGCCTAGAAATGGAGAGTTCTCAAAAGATAGAATTCGAACGAGGTTATTGGAATCGGCTTAACGACTTCATATTGGTAAGAAGCCGCCACGTTTTCCAATGCTTGGTAGCAACGGCAAAACCGTGCTTAGTGTCTACGCAAGGGCTAGAGCTTCGACCAATTTCGATGGGATGTCGTGCAAAGGATCCCCTCGCGACAATTTGGAATGAGTGAGATATTTAGGTTTAAGCTGCGAGACAATGCGAATCGGCGAACTTGCCAGATCCGTCCATGTAACCGTCGAAACCATTCGGTATTATCAGCGGATAGGGTT
>DASTDH010000084.1:0-3533 GCA_035710445.1 Chthoniobacterales bacterium | reverse complement strand
TTCATGCCCGTCGGCACCCAGGCCACCGTCAAAGGTGTCCCGCAGCGCGATCTCGAAAACGATCTCGGCGCCAAAATCATCCTGGCGAACACCTATCACCTGTTCCTGCGTCCCGGCCACGAGCTTATCCGCAAGCTGGGTGGCTTGCATAAATTCATGGCTTGGCCGCGTGCGATCCTCACCGATTCGGGCGGCTTCCAAGTCTTCAGCCTCAGCGACCTTCGCAAGATTACCGACGAAGGCGTGCTGTTTCGCTCGCATCTGGATGGCGACGCCCATCTGTTCACGCCTGAATCGGTGGTCGACGTTCAGCTCGCCTTAGGCAGCGACATCATGATGGCGCTGGACGAGTGCCTGGCCTATCCCGCGAGCCGTGAGGCGGCCCATCAAGCCATGCTCCGAACGGTTCGCTGGGCCCAGTCGGCTGTTCAGCACTACCGCCGCTCGACCGAAGCGGCCACGCCCGACTCGGCATTATTCCCGATCGTGCAGGGATCGATGTTCTCCGATCTGCGCCGTGCCTGCGCGAGTGAATTGCTTCCTCTCGACGCGCCCGGCTACGCCATCGGCGGCCTGTCCGTTGGCGAGCCTAGATCGTTGAGTCTCGAAATGACCGAGGTCACTGTCCCGCTCCTCCCCACAGATCGCCCGCGTTACGTGATGGGCGTGGGGATGCCGGAAGAATTGCCGGAGTACGTCGCTCGCGGCGTCGACATGATGGATTGCGTGCTGCCCTCGAGAAATGCGCGCAACGGCTGCCTGTTTACGTCGGCGGGCCGCGTCATCATCAAGCAGACTCGATACAAAGACGACCCAGCGCCGCTCGATCCGGACTGTACCTGCTATACCTGTCTCACCTACTCGCGGGCCTATCTCCGGCACTTGTTCCAGGCCGGCGAAATCCTTTTCTCCACCCTCGCTACGTTACATAATTTGAATTACTACCTTGACAGAATGCGACAAATCAGGCAGTCTATACTGCTTGGGAGATTTCGCGCGTATCTGGACGGAGTGCGTAGCGCGGCGGTAGAATAATTAAGGTCCGCCCTTCGTCGTAACCCCTTTGAACAGTTGATTGGTCCGGCGGTACTCTAAGAATCGGTGAGAATGACGCTCTTCGCGCTATTGCTGCAGCAGGCACCCGCCTCGAATCCTATCGTGGGCTTCCTGCCTCTTCTGGTGATTGTTGCTATTTTTTATCTGCTGGTCTTCATGCCCATGCAGCGTCAGAAAAAGCAGCAGGCCCAGATGCTGAAGGATCTTCAAAATGGCAATGTAGTGCTCACTACCGGAGGTATCGTCGGGACCATTGTTTCTATCAACAATGATGATACTCTGATACTACGGGTTAAGCCCGACAACTTGAAACTGCAGGTGGCTCGCAGTGCAGTGAGTGGCTTGGTAAAGGAAGAAGTGAAAACCTAAGAAGGTTTCTAGTTGCTGGTTTCTAGTTCCCGGAGATGAGTCCAAAACGAACGAACCAGAAACGAGCAACCAGGAACTAGAAACCAGAATTAATTATGACCCGCAACATCAAGATCAAAGCCGGAATCATCGTGTTGGTGATCCTGGTTTGCATTTACGGCATCATCGGGCTGCCCAAATCCAAGGACGAGCTGATCGCCAACTGGAAAAAGAACATCCACCTGGGATTGGATTTGAGCGGCGGTACGCAACTCGTGATGGAGGTCCAGCTTCAAGACGCCTTCAAAGCCTTCGCCGACAACACCATCGACCGGATGAAAGAGGAGTTCAAGAAGGATAACCTGGACTTCAGCGAAATCACCCGCAACGATCCGCAGACTTTACAGGATGCCGACAAAATCGAGGTTGATGTCAAAGGCGTACCGGTGGCTAAGAGCGCCGCGTTCCGCAGCACCGTCAACGAGCAGTTCCAGGAATGGATTCTGACGCCGTTAAACTCCAGCGACTATCGGTTGACCATGAAGCCTACCGAGGCCCTGAAGCTCCGGCAGGACACCATGACCCAGACCATGGGTACCATCGAACGCAAGATCAACGGGTTGGGTTTGGCTGAGTCGTCCGTGCAGCCCACCGGCCGCAGCGATGCCGAGGCCGACCTGCTGGTGCAGTTGCCGGGCGTCGACGATCCCGCTCACGTTAAGCAGCTTCTGCAGACCCAGGCGGTGCTCGAGTGGGACGAAGTGAAGGACGGCCCGTTCGCCTCGCGGGAAGAAGCCCTCAGCAAACACGGCGGCATCCTGCCCCTTAACACCAAATTAGTTCCAACCGTACTACGCGGCGGCCAACAGAGTTGGTACCTGGTATCCCGCAGCCCCGTGATTCGCGGCACCGAAATTCGCGACGCGCATGCCGCCCAGGGCGAACTGAATCGCTGGGAAACGAATTTTGTTCTCACACAAGATGCCGCCAAGCGTTTCGAGCGGTATACGGAATCCAACATCGGCAATCGCGCCGCCATCGTCGTGGATGGCCAGGCGATCAGCGCGCCGACGATTCAGAGCCGGATCAGCGATACCGGCCGCATCACCGGTGCAGCCAGCCAGGAGGAAGCGGCCGACCTGGGCTTGAATCTCCGCGCCGGCTCGCTCCCAGCTAGCGTTCACTATTCCGAAGAGCGGACGGTCGGGCCATCGCTCGGCGCCGACTCTATTCGCGAGGGCCTGCGGGCGGGTCTCGCCGGTCTCGTGGCGGTGGTTCTATTCATGTTGTTCTATTACCGTCGCTCAGGGATTAACGCGACGCTGGCGTTGGTACTCAACGCCATTATTCTGATCGCTGCCCTGAGCTATTTCGATGCGACGCTCACGCTGCCGGGCATTGCGGGCGTCATTTTGACCATCGGTATGGCGGTGGATAGCAACGTTCTTATTTTTGAGCGCATTCGTGAAGAGCTGCGCGCCGGCAAGGCCGTGGTGGCCGCCGTAGACGCCGGTTTCAGCAAGGCGTTCTTGACCATTATCGACACGCACGTCACAACCGTGGTATCTTGTGCGTTTCTGTTTATCTTCGGTACTGGACCCGTGAAGGGCTTTGCGGTGACGTTGGTGATCGGTCTCATCGCGAACATCTTTACGGCGGTCTTCGTATCGAAGACCATTTTTGACTTCGAGCTGGCCGGAAAGAATCAGGTGGCGGCTTTCAGTATCTAGACTTTCGAGGATTCAATCGCGGGAACTCCGTCCCGCCGGCCGGTGTCTAACATGATTAGATGACGGCAATGCGACTGGTTGCATGGAATTATTTAGAAACACCAATTACGATTTCCTGGGCAAGAAATGGCCGTTCATCATTCTCTCGCTCATTCTCACGGCGGCCGGTCTGGTGAGTTTGGCAGTGAAGGGTGGCCCCCGTTATGGCATTGATTTCAAGGGAGGTGCGCTGGTCACGGTAGCATTCGCCGAACGCCCGTCGGTCGACAAAGTGCGCGCCGCACTGGCAGGAAAGCTGCCGGTGGATGTGCAGGAAGTGTTCGGCAATAATGGCGCGCCCCAGGACATCATCGGAACCGATGTCCGCGACGACGTTGCTCTGCAAGCGGCCCGGCAAAC
>DASTDH010000083.1:0-6124 GCA_035710445.1 Chthoniobacterales bacterium | reverse complement strand
GCCGTGGGAAAGGTTCGAGGCGGGCTCAGCCTCCAAGCCGGACAGCGAACATAGAGACGAAGGGGCATCGGAGCAGGACTCGTGCCTCATAAAAGCCACTTTCTCCCGAGCAGCCGCGATAACTCGTTGGAACAAGTCTAGGCTTTGGGCTTTTTCGAATCCGCTTCCATGATGGCGATGCCGGGAGTGTACAAACTGACGACCGAAATCGTGCTCCGGCAGGAGCACGTTTGCACTCCAAGAACTCGCAAGTCAGATTTTGTGAGAATTGCGCTCGATAAACCTGCCAAAATTTGAACGCTTTTCAGAAGTGGCACTACCGTGCCTGCCGAAAACCAGCCACACTGTAGCATTTTTGGCAAGGATACTGCTTCTTGACGCGTAGAATGCACCGACTGAAGCTTTTTTGTGTCGCGGCGATGTTGGTTCCTCTCTTCCTCCATGCGGAAACTAATCCCGAGGCGTCCACCCGGCAATCTATCGCGCGGGCCGTTACCAGCTCGGCAGCCGATCAGGATGCAATCCTCAATAAGCTAGCCACTTCAGGGGTGGTCTCAAAGGCGGAGCGCGATCTCCTCACTTCGTGGAACAACGGGGAAATCTACCTATACGACGATCCTGCCGGCAAGACCGTCCCCGTTGTTTTCGAGCAGCCGGATACGAGCGATAAAACCCGTGCATTCAGGGTGGATACCGGCGAACTACTGAAGGATTCGAACGGCGCCGCGGTCATGATCGATCCAACGACCGCAACTGGAGCCGACATGAACGCCGGACTGCGAAAAAAAATACAGCGAACGCTGGATCTTTTGAGCCTATCAGATCCAAATCCAGATGTCCGGAGGGCGACGGCGTTCAAGCTCGGGTCATCGCAAAAAGCCGAAAATCTAGCCATCCTGGAGGCGCGGCTGAAACTGGAAACGGATCCAACGGTGAAAAAAATGCTGCTTGATGCGACAGCTCTCATAGAACTCGCGGATACGGCGCACCCTGATCGGCAGGTCGCTGGTGCGGATGCGCTGGCGAAGTTGAACTGTATCGGTGCGCTTGACGCGCTTGCAGTGTTGACGGGAAGCAATACAGCGTCAGCCGAGGTCAAACAGGCCGCGGCGAAGGCAACCCAATCCATCCGGAATTATCTCTCGGTTGTGAATTTCTTCGGAACAATTTTTCGCGGCTTTAGCCTGGGATCGATTCTCTTAGTTTCCGCGCTTGGGTTGGCCATCACATTTGGTCTGATGGGAGTGATCAACATGGCCCATGGTGAAATGATCGCCGTTGGCGCCTACACGACGTACGTCGTGGAAAACGTTTTCCGGGACGGTCTCCCGCTCTCTCCTCTGGGCGTTCGGATCGCGCTGCCGGGCTTGCATCTCAGCGGATGGCCTTTCCAGACGTATTTCATTTTCGCTATTCCCCTGTCATTTCTGGCGGCTGCCCTTGCGGGGCTCGCTCTTGAGCGCTTGGTTATCCGTTTTCTTTACCGCCGGGTGTTGGAATCGTTGCTCGCGACCTGGGGTGTTTCGCTCATCATGCAACAATTGTTCCGGCTGATTTTCGGGGCGAACAATGTCCAGGTGAACTCTCCTTCGTGGCTCCTCGGGAATTTCACGGTCAGCGACGTCATTCTGGGGTATAACCGGATCTTCGTGATCGTGTTCGCTATCCTGATCGTTGTCGGAACATGGATGCTGTTGACTAAAACGCCGCTCGGTCTGTTTATCCGGGCCGTGATTCAGGATCGGGATATGGCTGCTTGCATGGGTGTACCTACTGAGCGGGTCAACATGCTCACCTTCGCTTTCGGGTCCGGCCTAGCCGGATTGGCGGGATCGTTTCTCTCACAGATCGGGAACGTCGGCCCCAGCCTGGGTCAGAGCTATATTATCGACAGCTTCATGACGGTCGTCGTTGGCGGAGTCGGGAGCATTGCCGGCACAGTGGTTTCGGCGCTTGGCATCGGCTGTTCTGACCAGGTTCTTCAACAAGTGCTGGACTCACCGGTGCTCGGCAAAATCATGGTCCTGGCAATGATCATTCTCTTTTTACAATGGAAACCGGGAGGGTTTTTCCCAATCCGAAGCCGTAGCTTGGACGCTTAGCACCCCCTTCGCCGCCGCATGCAAAAGAGCTTTCGAAAGGCCGAAATGTGGGGCATCGGAATCGGGGCGATCATCATTCTTGGCGTAGTGCCGGTGCTCAACGTTTTTGTGCCCGAGAGCAGCGTTTTGCATGTCAGTGATTTTACGATCAATCTGTACGGCAAATATCTGTGCTACGCCGTGCTTGCGATCAGTGTGGATCTGCTCTGGGGTTACACCGGGTTGTTAAGTCTGGGGCAATGTCTGTTCTTTGCGCTGGGCGGCTATGCCTTTGGCATGCACCTGATGCTGATGATCGGAAAGCTCGGACAGTACCACAGCGATCTCCCGGACTTCATGGTTTTCCTCGGCTATCCAAGGCTGCCGCTTCATTGGGAGCCGTTCCGGAGTTTTTGGTTCGCCGTGGCCGCTGTTGTTCTGGTGCCAGGCCTTTTAGCCCTGGTCTTCGGCTTTCTTGCGTTTCGTTCCCGGATCCGAGGCGTCTACTTTTCAATTCTGACCCAGGCGCTGACCTACGGCGCCTGTCTGATGTTTTTTCGGAATGACTTCACCTTCGGCGGCAATAACGGACTAACGGATTTCAAGTTTATTCTTCGTTACGATATCCGGAGCGCCGCGACCCAGCGATGCTTGTTCATGGCCACCGGTGTTCTTCTAATCTTAACGTATGTCTTTTGCCGGTTGTTGACGCTGACGAAATTCGGGAAAATCCAAAGAGCCGTGCGCGACAGTGAGAATCGGGTTTTGTTTTCGGGCTACGCGGCGGCCAACTTCAAACTGTTTGTCTTCGTGGTGAGCGCCATTATCGCGGGCTTGGCGGGCGCGCTCTATGTACCCCAGGTCGGGATCATCAACCCGAGCGAAATGGCGCCCGACAAGTCTTTGGAAGCCGTGGTATGGGTCGCCGTTGGGGGACGCGGAACGCTGATCGGCGCGGTCATTGGCGCGATCGCTGTTAACGCGCTGAAGAGCTGGGCCACGCGTGCCTATCCTGATCTCTGGCTCATTATCCTCGGCGCAATGTTCGTAATCGTCGTGCTGTTTCTGCCAACGGGGATCGTTGGTTTGCCGGCGCAGCTTTTTGCTCTGTTCAAGCGAGGTTCCGCCTTTTTGAAAAAGAGCTCGGCACAGAGCGGCATGGCTCCGGGATTGCCCCGGGAAGCTTCGGATACCCGATATGAGAAAGAAATTCATCCTCACCGCTGAGGGGGTGTCGAAAAGCTTCGACGGCTTCAAGGCGATCAACGATTTGAATTTTTACCTCGATGAGGGCGAGCTTCGCACGATCATTGGACCGAACGGGGCCGGCAAGAGCACTTTTCTCGACTTGATCACCGGTAGGACCCGGCCCGACGAAGGACAAATTGAATTCAAGGATACGCCCGTCACCAAAAAGACTGAGTATCAGATTTATCGGATGGGGATCGGGCGCAAATTTCAGACGCCCAGCGTGTATTCACATCACACCGTCTATGAGAATATTCTCTTAGGGCTCAAGGGCGGCCGGGGCGTCTGGAGCGCGATCTTTGGAAGGGTCACTCCGGCTCAGAACGAGCAAATCTACCACGTACTTGAGATTATCAACCTCAAGGCTAAGGCACATATCAGGGCAGCGGCTCTTGCGCATGGTCAAAAGCAATGGCTTGAAATCGGGATGCTGATCGCCCAGGATCCGGAGCTGATGCTGGTGGATGAACCGGCAGCCGGCATGACGGACGAAGAGACCGCGCGGACCGGTGAACTTCTCCTGGGCCTGGCCGGTAAACATACAATCATCGTCATCGAGCACGACATGGTTTTTGTTCGCCAGCTCGCTAGTAAGGTCACAGTGCTTCATCAGGGCCACGTTCTCTGCGAGGGATCGCTTGACCAGGTCCAGAATGACGAGCGGGTAATCGAGGTGTATCTGGGAAAGAAGAATAAACATGACGCAATCCATCCTGAGCATTGACAGGCTCAGCGTCGCGATCGGCGGCTCCCGGATTCTACGCGACGTGAGTCTGGAGCTCCACGCCAATCATGTATTTTGTCTAATGGGGCGCAATGGCGTCGGAAAAACTACCACGTTGAAGAGCGTGGTCGGCCTTTACAAACCGCACAGCGGTCGAATCGTTTTTGAAGGGCGCGACATTTCCCGGATGCCTCCTGAGCACCGGGCTCGAGCCGGGATTGGCTATGTTCCCCAGGGCCGAGGCATCTTCCCGCATTTGACGGTCGCGGAAAATCTTTTTATTGGCGCTGTGGCGAAGCGGAAGAAAGCGAAAGAAGTGCTGGAACGCGTCTTTTCACTGTTCCCGATCATCAAAGAATTTTTGCCGCGCAAGGGTGGAATGCTCTCCGGCGGTCAGCAACAACAGCTCGCAATCGGGCGCGCGCTACTCACCGAACCGAAGCTGCTGATCCTTGACGAACCAACCGAAGGACTCCAGCCCAACATCATCGACCAGATTGGCGACGCCATTAAGCTCCTGAGGAAGGAGTCCATCACGATCCTTCTGGTGGAACAATATCTGGAATTCTGCAAGGAGCTGGCCGACAATTTCGCGATCCTGGATCGGGGAAGCGTCGTCGCACAAGGCCCCGTCGGGGAGCTGACCGACAAAGTCGTAAAGCAGCATCTAACGGTGTGATGCCAGCGACGCACTAGTGCTAGTGTCTTGCGGATTATCCACGCGATCGGTGCCGTACTTGTGTTCGAGGGCGAACTCCGGTGCGTGATCGGTCCGAACGGCGCCGGTAAAACCACCATGATGGATGTTACTACTGGCAAAACGAAACCCGACTCCGGTCGAGTTATTTTGGGAAAGGATCTCGATCTGTTGCGGCTGGACGAGCCGAAGTTGCCTCCGCCGGAGTGGGTCGCAAATTCCAGAAACCGACCGTGTTTCGAGCGGCATCCGGTGTGGGAAAATCTCGAGCTGGCAATGACTAACGAGCGCCAGCCGATTGCGGAAGCCGGTTATTGGTAGCGGCGACTTTCCGACCGAAGCCTGAACGTCGGTTGTACAGTCGCCGCTACCAATCGTCCGTTCCGCATTTCCGGTCTCTGTTACGTCTGAATGTGCCCTCATTTCACGAACCCAGAATGCTCTCCAGGTGATCGAGACAGATCTGAGACCAGCCTTCCAACGATTCGCGTTCGGCTTGAAGTTCGGCCGGCCTATAAAATCCTACCTCAGTGATGGCGCTCTCTCGTTTGGCGGCTTCGGCTACCGGCAGCCGAACTACATGTACGACGCCAAGGTGCACTCGACCAACCTCGGTCGAATCGTCATTAATCATTCCGACGATCCGGTGTGATCGAGGGGTCGGGATTTGGATCTCTTCGTCGATCTCTCGTTGGACTCCCGCCAGATAAGCGGCGCGATCCAAAGCGAAGAGACCCTCATCCTGGTCGTTCATGTGGCCACCGATGCCGATCGAAGCTTTGGCCACGAGTCTCTTTTCTCCAGACGCTTTGCCGCGTTTGTACCGGAGAATCTTTCCCTCGCCACTAATGAGTGCATACGGAATGATCTGTTTCAGACTCGGATCATTCTCAGCTGCAGATCGCGGAGCGAAAAAATTGTTCTCTCGCGCCAAAAGGAGAGGCAAATAGCGGTCAACCTCCGGAGTGAATCCCTGAAAAATGCCGAGAGACTCGAGAAGACTTCGCCGGACGACCAATATCATTTCCTCTTTCATCGACTGAGCAGCGCGTTCCTGCCAAGTATCACACAGGTTACAGGTTACAAGTTACAAGTTACGGGTGGACCAACGCCGGAACGAAAAACCTGCAACCTTCAATTAGTAACCTGCAACCTGTAACCAAAAAAGAATTGGCAGCGGCAGGCGGAGGTTGCGAAAGTGTCAGCGATTTATGAATAAACGCCTGCGTCATTTCGCGAGTGACAACAACGCCGGAATCTACCCGGAGGTCCTTACGGCAATGCAGGAGGCCAATGAGGGCCATGTGACCGGGTACGGGGAGGATGCGTTTACGCTCAAGGCACAGCAGGCCATTTGCGATCTTTTTGCAAAGG
>DASTDH010000082.1:0-4924 GCA_035710445.1 Chthoniobacterales bacterium | reverse complement strand
TAACCGCTTCGCGGTGAATCCGACACACAACTAGGGCAAGGATGACTAAGCTGCGGCTTGCTCTTGCTCGGCCGGAGAGCTTGCCTCTCCCTCCAGGTCTTCGCCAACGGCATAACGAGTGAAGCGGCGAATGACAATATTCTCGCCTAGCTCCGCGATTTTGGCGGAAACCAGGTCGCGAATCGATTGGTCAGGATTCTTAATGAACGCCTGGTCAAGCAGACAGACACTGCCGAAAAACTTCTCCAGTTTTCCGTCAACGATCTTCTCAACCACATTGGCGGGTTTGCCTTTGACCTGGGCTCGATAGATTTCCCGTTCCCGCTCGATCACACCGGGAGAGACTTGATCGCGGCTTACGTAAATTGGGTGAGCAGCGGCAATGTGCAAAGTAATGTCCTTTACGAACTCGCGGAAGATATCGTTCTTAGCGACGAAATCGGTCTCGCAGTTGACTTCCACCAGCACACCCACCTTACCCTGCAGATGGATATAGGAGGCCACGATTCCTTCTTTGGCCGAGCGGGACGCCTTTTTCGAAGCGCTGGCGATACCTTTCTTGCGGAGCAGATCTTCTGCCTTTTCCAGGTCGCCATCGGTCTCGACCAGCGCGTTCTTGCAGTCCATCATGCCAGCATTGGTTTTTTCGCGTAGCTGTTTAACAAGCGCAGGATTTACTTCAGCCATAAATCAAAAAGGAAGACGCTTCCGACCTGATTAGCCAGAAACGAAAGGTTGAATTTACTCAGCGACTGCCGCTAACCCCGCCGCGCTCTCTTTGTTCGCCTCGTGGGTAGCCGTGTAAATGGCGTCTACTAGCTTTTGCAGAATCACCCGGATGGCTCGAATCGCATCATCATTGCCGGCGATCGGATAAGTCACCAAGTCAGGATCCGCATTCGTATCAACAATGGCTACGGTAGGAATATTCAATCGGCGAGCTTCAGCGACGGCGATTGCTTCCCGGGTGGTGTCGATTACTACCAGGGCATCGGGAAGCCGTTCCATGGTTCGAATTCCTTCCAGGTTCCGACGGAGTTTCTCGGCTTCTCGGCGAAGAGCAGACAGTTCCTGTTTTCCCATCTGCGAATATTCCGGCGATTTCTCGATTTGTTCGAGGTAGCCTAACCGCGCCACGCTCTTTCGGATGGTCGTCAAATTCGTCAACGTTCCGCCCAGCCATCGCTGGTTGACATACAGTTGTCCGCAAGCTTGGGCTGCTTCCTTAACCGCTTCCTGGGCTTGCTTTTTGCATCCGATGAAAAGCACTTTCCCACCGTTTCGCGCAACATTCGCCAGAAAATCCGTTGCCGCCTGTAGTTGCTTTACGGTCTCAGATAAATTGATGATATAGATGGAGTTGCGTTGCTCGAAAATGAAGGGCTTCATTTTCGGGTTCCATCGTTTCGTTTGATGCCCAAAATGAACTCCTGCTTCCAGGAGTTCGGTCATTAATTCCATCGAAGACATAACTATTATTCAGACAACGCGTTTTGCGCTCCGGCTAGAGTCGGTGACTATGGTTCAGCCTCCCCGGATGCGCAAGCGAAGAATTTTCCGTTCTGCCCTCCTGGCCAAGGCATCCGCAACGTCTTAGAACGCACCATGAACCGTGCCCGAAAACCGGCCGCTAATGGATGTCGTCCTTGGGGTTTTCCGCGTAACGCGCAAACAACCAGAGAACATCAGAAAGCCGGTTCAAATACCGGATGCTCTCCGGGTTCACGTATTCGGCACTATCGGCCAAAGCCACCACCCTGCGTTCCGCACGGCGACAGATCGTACGAGCAACATCCAGCGCAGCCGATTCCAGGTTTTGGCCAGGAGTTGCCCAATGCTGGTAGGAAATATGGTGGTTTTTCTCGAGGTCTTCGACGATCGCGGTGAGCCGATCGACCATGGCAGAATCCACGAGCTCAAATCCGTCTTTCTGATAACGTTCCCTATCTTCGTCCGCTACGGCCAATTCGCCCATCAAAACAACCAACTCCTTCTGAACCGCGTATACCCTCTCCTGAATTATCGCATGATCGGCGGTTGCTCGAAACAACCCAAGCGCTGCATTGAGCTCGTCGACCGAGCCATACGCTTCTACCCGGCGATGCATCTTGGGGACGCGTCGTCCATACATCAGCGCGGTCTCGCCAGCGTCTCCGGTTTTCGTGGCAATCGACATACCAGGGAATACAAGAGCCAGAATCTAGAATCCAGGAGTTGGCATTCGGCCCGCTCCTAGATCCCAACCTCTAGCTTTGAGCTCCTTAGAAAATTAACCGACCGCCGGTTCCGTCTCTTCAGCCAACGGCTCAACCTGAGGCTCAGCCGTTTCTATCGTGCGGATGCTCCGATGGCCAAGAAAGCCGGTTCCGGCCGGGATCAGATGTCCCATGATCACATTCTCCTTGAATCCGCGGAGAAAATCGATCTTGCCGAGTGTCGCCGCTTCCGTCAGCACCCGGGTGGTATCCTGGAACGATGCCGCCGAGATGAAACTATCGGTCTCGAGTGATGCCTTCGTGATCCCGAGAAGCACCGGTACCGCTTCTGCCGGCTTACCACCTTGCTCAGTGACGCGCCGGTTTTCTTTGTCGAATTCAAGGCGGTCGACCTGATCACCCCAAAGCAGGGCGGTATCGCCCGGTTCGGTAATCTTCACCTTCCGCAGCATCTGCCGAACAATGATCTCGATGTGCTTATCGTTAATCTCGACACCTTGTAGGCGGTAGACTTCCTGCACCTCGTTCACCAAGTGTTCCTGCAAATCTTGCGGACCACAGACGTCGAGGATTTCATGCGGCACAATCGGACCTTCGGTGAGCTGAGAACCCTTCTTCACAAAGTCTCCCTTGAAGACGATGATGTGCTTATTCAGCGGAATGAGGTGCTCTTCTTCCTGGCCACTGGCTGCATCGCGTAAGATGAGCCGGCGTTTGCCGCGAACGGTCCCGCCGAATTCGACGATACCGTCGATCTTCGCGATCTCAGCAGCTTCCTTCGGGCGGCGAGCCTCGAAAAGTTCCGCCACCCTCGGCAGACCGCCGGTAATATCCTTGGTCTTTGCGATCTTCCGCGGCGTCTTAGCTAGCAGCGTACCGGCAGGAATCTTGTTCCCATCCTGAACCACGATGTGAGCACCAGCCGGAATCGCGTAACTCGCGACTTCCTTCTTCGAGTCATCCAAGATCACGATTTGCGGATGCAGATCTTCTTTATGCTCGATGACAACCGTACCCATGACGCCAGTCGCCTCATCGATCTCTCGCTTAACGGTCACCCCAGCGATCATGTCGCGAAATTCGACCCGCCCGGTTTTCTCCGTCAGGATTGGAACATTATACGGATCCCACTGGACAAATGTTTCGTTCTTCTTCACCTGCCCGCCGTCACCAACCGAGATGACAGATCCAACCACGACGTTGTAACGCTCCAGTTCGCGACCGTCTTTCGCATGGACCGAGACCGAACCGTTCTTATTCAGGGCGATGTAGTTGCCGTCAACCGATTGCACTACCCGAAGATCGTTGAATCGAACTTCTCCATCGTTCTTCGCTTTGATGATCGGCTGTTTGAAGAGCTGTGTCGCCGTACCACCAATGTGGAACGTCCGCATCGTCAGCTGCGTGCCCGGCTCGCCGATGCTCTGCGCCGCAATAATGCCGACCGCTTCGCCGAGTTTCACCATTCGCCCGGTCGCAAGGTTTCGGCCGTAACAGTGTGCACAAACCCCGCGCTTCGACTCGCAGGTTAGTACCGATCGGATTTTGAGGTATTCCACTCCGATCGACATAAGGGACTGGGCTTGAGGTTCTTCGATCAATTGGTTGGTCTTGATGATCGTCTCTTTGGTGACTGGGTTATTGATCGTTTCGCAGCTCACGCGCCCAACAATGCGTGCCGCCAAATCGACCACTTCATCGTCTCCTTCGTAGATCGGGCGAACCACGATTCCATTCGCTGTACCGCAATCCGGCTCCACGATGATAACATCCTGGGCGGCATCGACCAGCTTCCGGGTAAGATAACCGGAATCCGCCGTCTTCAGGGCGGTATCAGCCAAGCCTTTGCGAGCACCGTGCGTGGAGATAAAATACTCCAGCACACTTAATCCTTCACGGAAGTTGGAAGTAATCGGTCGTTCGATGATTTCGCCCGACGGCTTTGCCATCAAACCACGCATCCCGGCCAATTGCTTGACCTGCTGACGATTGCCGCGGGCACCCGAATCCTGCATCAGGAACACTGGGTTAAGCTCCTTACGACCCTCGTTGTACTCCAGAGTCCGGAACATGACGTTGGAAATCTCTTCACCGGCCTGCGTCCAGATATCGATGATCTTGTTGTAGCGTTCACCGTCGGTAATGATACCGCTGCGGTACTGCTTTTCGACCAACGCAATCTGTTTGTATGCCTTGTCCAGCTCAGTCCGCTTTTCGTCCGGGATAATCATATCGGTGATCCCGATTGATACGCCGGCTTTTGTCGCCCAATAGAAGCCGAGCTCCTTTAGGCGGTCCAAAGTCTCGACCGTCTTTTGTTGAGCGGAGACCTGGTAGGTGCGCCAGATGATATCGCTCAATTGTTTCTTCGCTGCGACCCGATTGAAGAACCCCAGTTCGCGGGGCCAAATTCCATTGAAAATCACGCGACCAGCGGTGGTCTCAATCACCTTCAAGTCCGAATTCCCAAAGATGGTCTTCTGGCCGAAATCCGGATTTTTGAACCGGATCTTCTCGTGAATTTTTACGGCGCCTTCGCTGAGGGCGTACTCTATCTCAGACGGATCGGAGAACAGACGCAACCGCTCGTTAATTTGCGCGTTCTTGCGCGGATTTTGCGTAAGATAATAGCAGCCGAGCACAATGTCTTGCGATGGGGTGGTGATCGGTTTACCGCTGGAAGGCGAGAAGATATTGTTCGGCGCCAA
>DASTDH010000081.1:0-7143 GCA_035710445.1 Chthoniobacterales bacterium | reverse complement strand
GCGTCCGGCTGCGACGCGCCCAAAACGCGATCAAGCGCAAACCGCAGGCAGTCGCACTGGGCCGCTGGGTCGCATTTGCTGCGAATCATGGCGCCTTGCCAGCAGTTGATGAAAAGCGCGGCTAGCAGGTCGGGGTTTTCTTCGGCGTGGATTCGCCCCTCCGCCTGGGCGAGCGAGATCAAAGCCGCAACCTTACTGTTCCAGAGCCGGATTCCTTCTGCAATTTGCAGTGCGAGAGCGGACGGAAGCGCCGGACCCTCGGCCGCCAGAGTGCTGATGACCTGGAGCGGGGACGATCCGGGCTTCTGAGTCGAAGGCGCGATGGACTCAAAGTGCCGCCTCAGACAGGCTCCAGCGGTGTCGCTCGCGCCTTGGGCAAGTGTTTCAAGAAGTGCATTGAAATGCTGGGAGAGGATGGCTGATGCGAGATCCTCCTTGCTTCTGAAGTGGTTATAGAACGTGCCTTTCGGGATGTCGACGGACGAGGTTATGTCCCGAATGCTGACGCGCGCGTATCCGAACCGTTGAAATAGCACGGCTGCTGAAGCGGATAGCTTTTCGCGCGCGTTCGGGGCACTCAAGGCCGTCTCCGAAGGAGGTTCCACTTGCGATCATCGGCTAGAAACGGCCGCTGTGTTTTGCGAAAACGCGCCGGATTTGTACATTCGATGTACTGGCCGGTAACCGTTTCGGGGGATGCGGCGGGATCGACTTGTGTCCATAATATTGAAATGAGCCGACCGGTCGTCTCGCCGCAACGGAAAGCGGAGGAGGCCCTCGACAAACCAGCGGTTCGCCATGAGAATCCGGGCACGCGGATGTTTGGATCGTCGCTGGCAGATGTTTTCAGCACGCCGGCCTACGATTGCAGAGTAGTTGGCTCGGACCAAAAACCAGAGTTCGCCGTAACGCGGCTTCGTTCGGGTCCAAGAGAAATGGAGAAGGCTCCTATTTATCCGCCGGATCAGGCAGTCCTGATCTGTGTGTCCCTAACGCCTGCGGCGATCGGTCAGTGGCAAGCCCTTTACAACGGCAGGAGTGTTGGGGTTACGCGCGCAATACCGTTCGCCACCACGTTTATCGATCTGAGTTGCCGCATGGAAATGTGGGTGCGCGGCCCATTCGATTATTTGCATTATTACCTCTCGTGGGAACTCCTTGAGCGGATCGCGCTCGACAACGCTGTGGCGTCATCGTTCCAACTTCGGGAAGTGTTTTTTGTCGAAGATCTGGTTGTGGCGCAAATGACAAAAAACATTCTCTCCCCTGTCAAACACGGGGAGCCCCTCGATAGGCTGGCGCTTGATCAGACCGCCACGATCCTTGGCGCTCATATCTTGCAGGCGCATTGCGGCGCCCCAAAGTTCGCAGTCCCGCCCAGGCGTGGACTGGAGGCGTGGCAAAAGCTCAGAACCGAGGAGATGCTACGCGCGCATCTTGAGGGAAATCTCACCATTAAAGAGCTAGCCACCGCGTGCTCTCTTTCGCCAAGTCATTTCGGGCGATGCTTCCGGCTGAGTTTCGGCACCTCCGTCCATCAGCGGTTAATCCACCTTCGGATCGATCACGCCAAGCACCTGCTTTCGCGGACCAATAAAACTTTGGTAGAGATTGCATTGCTATCCGGCTTCTGCGATCAAGCCGCCTTCAGCCGGACCTTCAGCCGCATCGAGCACATGACTCCGTCACGCTGGCGCCGCTTGAATAGCGACGGGACAGCCGTCCCCGAAAATGCGGTCCGACGAGCTGGGTTTCGCTGATTAGCCTTCCTCGGTTCCGGCGATCACAAATAACAAAACTGGCGCGATTCTCCAAGACGCCTTCTAGGGCTTCGTCTACCATTGGCGCGAGGGACATCCTAAGGATCGCTGTCGGCAAAGAGGTTCGAGAATGAGCAGATATACGCAGACCAAGCCCGGGTTGGCGCGAAGGCGTTCACATTTGAAATCAAACGGGTCGAGTAGATCCTGACTGCAAAAGGAGAATGGTCATGAAACAGGGTATTAAGAACGTGGTCTTAGTGCATGGTGCTTTCGCTGACGGCTCCGGATGGGAAGCCGTCTTTAACATCCTCAAGAGTGACGGATATACAGTGGCGGTGGTGCAACATCCGGAAACCTCGTATGCCGAGGACGTGAAGTTCACCAAGGCCCTGATCGACCGGCAGTCCGGGCCGGTGGTTCTGGTGGGCCACAGCTACGGCGGAGCCGTCATCACTGAAGCAGGCAATCATCCAAAGGTTGCGGCGCTTGTCTATATTGCCGCATTCGCGCTGGACACCGGGGAAAGCTGCGCTATCATCGAGCAATCCTTACCGCCGGCCACCACGGGGATCAAGCAAACCGACGACGGCTACTTCTACATTGACCCGGCAGTCTTCCATGCCGACTTCGCAGCGGATCTTCCGGCGGCGAAGGCGGCATTCATGGCTGAGTCACAAGTTTTGATCTCCGCCGACTCGTTCACGTCCCCCGTTAAGACCCCAGCCTGGAAGACCAAGCCCACTTGGTACCTGGTGGCTACGTCAGATCGATCCATCAATCCGAATCAGGAGCGCATGATGGCGAAGCGTGCCAATGCCAAGACGGTCGAAGTGAATGCGAGCCACGTGGCTTACATGTCGCACCCGAAGGAAACAGCCGAGCTCATCGAAGAGGCTGCCAGCTCTGTGTCCGGCAAGGCTGCCACGTCTGCGCCCGGCAGTCACTAGCCTACAGCCGAGGGGAACAAGCGAAGCTAACCAAGCAAAACCCTGAGCAGAAGGCAATGAAAGATCGCATCACTATTGAAGGGCGGGCTGGCGCGTTTGGCGCTTACATCGCACGGCCGAAGGCCTTGCCCGCCCCGGCCGTCGTGGTGCTCCACGAGGTGTTCGGAGTGAACGCCGACATTCGCAAGACCTGCGACGAACTGGCCGAGCAAGGCTTTATCGCGGTCGCGCCCGATCTATTCTGGCGTCAGGAGACGGGCGTCGACCTTGGCGTCAACTCAGAGCCTGACTGGCAGCACGGCCTTCGCCTTTATCAAGCCTACGATCGTGACTCCGGCGCCAGAGATATTAAGGACGCCTTAGACACTGTGGCCAAGCTGCCTGGCTGCACGGACAAGATCGCCGTCCAAGGCTATTGCTTCGGTGCCTTGATGACGTTCCTGACGGCTGTGCGCTACCAAGTCGATGCCGCCGTCGCCTATCACGGTGCTGACACCGAAAAATACTTGGGTGAGGTCAACAATCTTCGTGCGCCTCTGCTTATGCATCTGGGAGAGGAGGACGAGTTCATTTCCAAGGCTGCGCAAGCCCAGATCAAGGCGGCACTCGCCAGCAAAGCAAGCGCGACGGTCTACAGCTATCCGGGGCAGCATCATGCGTTCGCCCGGCATAATGGGGCGCATTACGATGCTGCGGCGGCAGCGCTCGCCAATAAGCGGACAAGCGAATTTCTAAGTCAACAACTGCGGTGACCGCCATGCTCTTGGCGACCTTCGCGATGGAGGCCTGATCCAGCAGGCGGCCCTCTCGCCGGCCACGATTTCCTGGAACGAGGAAAATTCCGAGACGAATGCATACGACTGCCTCGCGTGCGAATTCACGACGGCATCGAACTCAACTCGCAATTATGACAACGAAACGGTGCGCTTGGGCGAGCGTGGATAATCCGCTGATGCTCGAATATCATGATCGTGAATGGGGTGTCCCCGTCCATAATGACCGCAAACACTTCGAGTTTCTCGTGCTCTCAGGCGCACAGGCCGGATTGAACTTCTCAGTCGTTCTAAAAAAGCGGGAGGGTTACCGCCGCGCATTCGACAAATTCGATCCTGAGAAGGTCGCGCATTATTCCGAGGCACGAATCCAGAAGCTTAGATCTGATGTGGAGATTATTCGCAACCGGATGAAGATCGAAGCCGCAGTGCGAAATGCGCGTGCCTTTCTCAAAACCCAGGCAGAGTTCGGAGATTTTGACTCCTATTGCTGGCGTTTTGTCGGCGGGCGGCCGAAGCTTAACCGGTGGAAGACAATTGGACAGATTCCTGCGACCTCGCCTGAATCCGATGCATTCAGCAAAGACCTGAAGCAGCGGGGATTCAGTTTCGTAGGCTCGACGGTCGTTTATGCGTACATGCAGTCGGTTGGAATGGTAAACGATCACCTCGTCGATTGTTTTCGTTATCGCGAGATCAAGCAGCTTTGGAGAACGCAGATCGAAAAGTGAAAAAGGGAACGCGCGAAAGGAAAGAGGCTGATGCAAGCCATCCAGTTGACGAAATACGGTGAACCGGAAGAAAGTCTTCGGCTCGTGGAGATTGCGGAACCGGACCGTCCCAAACCGGGTCAAATCTTGATTCGCGTTGAGTACGCGCCCATCAACGATAACGACATGCTCTTAGCCCGCGGGCTCTACACGATCCAACCGAAGCTTCCCAGCGTTGTCGGAAACGAAGGAGCTGGGAAAGTATTGGCCGTCGGCGATGGCGTGCACGACGTCAAGATAGGCGACCGTGTCGTAATCCCTCTTGGAGTGTTCTCCTGGGCGGAGAAAGTATTAGCGCCGGCTGAAAAAGCGATTGTGTTACCTGCTGAGATCGATCCCCGGCAAGCGGCGATGCTCAGTATTAATCCGCCGGCCGCGGCACTCCTTCTCGAGGAGTTCGTTTCTCTGAAGCCCGGTGATTGGATTGTTCAGAACGCCTCGAATTCCGGAGTGGGGAGATCCGTAATCGCCTTCGCGAAACAAAAAGGCGTCCGGACCATCAATATCGTGCGCCGTCCCGAACTCATCCAGGAACTCAAAGATATAGGCGCCGACGTCGTTCTTTTGGAGGGACCAAATGCCGCGGCGGAAGCGAACCGCGCCACTGGCGGCGCTCTGGTGCGCTTGGCGCTTGACGGGGTCGGCTCTGATGCGACGGGAACACTATTGGACATCGTCGACTGGGAAGCAAAAATCGTATGTTATGCGTTTCCGACGCGCGACCTCATCAAGTTGAACCCGTTTGGCCTGGTTGCCAAGCGCGCTTCCGTCCACCCGTTTTTCATGCATTATCCGGACAACCTGCCGAAAATTCCGGAGAAGATTCGTGCCGCAGCGGAGTTGGTCGCCAACCATCAGCTTCGCTTACCGATCGCCGCAGTCTATCCGGTGCGACGCTTCCCGGAAGCTCTTCGTCATGCTCTGGGCGGCGGTGGCAAAGTTCTGCTCGATTTCACGGATGAAGCTTAAAGGAAAAGACGATATGCCGATGATCGACGTTTATGCCGATAGCGTTCTATTCCCGAAGGAATTCATGAGACCGTCAGGCTAAGGCGTGAATCAAATTAGCCGGTTTGGGGAGAATCGAACATGCAAACTCGTCAAGTCAACGTGTTACGGTGGACCATCATTTCGCACAAGCCATTTGACGCCGTTGTCGCGGCGGTGGAAGCGGCGATCGGCAGGCCGAACATGGGCGAATTCGCTGCAAAGATGGCCGCCGCTCAGACCTACGAGGAAATGCAAACGGTCGTTCGTGGCAGCATAAGCGAGATCGGTCTCATGGAGTTCATGCGGCTCGATCACGGCGCTGTTCTCGCGAAAGCTGGAGTAGACAGCGATCCGAAGAGCGTCCGCCTGATCATGGGCAACCCGCTCATCATGCAATCAATGGCAAGGCTTGTCCCGGATGCAGGGTCGTATGCGCCAGTGACCGTACTCATTGATCAACGGCCGGATGGTGTCCACCTGAGCTATGACGAGATGGCGAGCTTTCTCGCCCCATACGGAAATGCCGACGCTTTAGGGATCGCGCGGGATCTGGACGCGAAAGTTAAGAGGGTCCTTGAGAGCGCAAGTTGAGGACTATGCGGATGTCACGTCACGCGTGAAAATACCGCCATGGTATTCGTCGATCACCAGGTCGGCCAGTACAGCGGAGTGCGTGACATTGCCCTCGCTGAGCTGAACCACAACGCAGTGGCCTTGGCAAAGTCCGCACTTGTGTTCAAGCTCCCGCTGGTGGTGACCACCACCGCGGCCCGGAGTATGTGGGGACCCACAATCGCCGAACTGGCCGAGGTGCTCGTCCCGACAAATTCCCGCGAAATGTTCCGCAACACACGGAGTTCGTCAAGAGCGCGGTTCATTGAGCACCAATGCTCGGACATCGGCCCCGCTGGGGCAGAGTCTTAACCAAAGTTATGACTAATGAGTTAACTCTCTATCAACAGCAACATAGACGCTCGTAATCTTCTTGACGATTCCGAAATCTAGGGCAACAATTATTACTCAAGTCAAAGGAGGCGCGGCCGATGAGTTTTGACTCGCAATCCCACCCGAAGACGATTCTGGTGGTCGATGATGACCTCTCCGTTCTCACCGTTGTTAAATGCATGCTAGAGGGCAGTGACTATAACGTGCTGCTGGCGAATGGTGCGGAAGTTGCTTTGCGCATGGCGGAACGTACCGACCTCACGATTGACTTGATGTTAATCGATGTGGTGATGCCCGATCTGAGCGGCCCTGATCTGGTGGAGCGCATTTTGGCCATCCGCCCACATCAGACGGTATTGTTCATGTCCGGCTTCACGGACCACGAAGTAGTACGCGTCAAGGTGCTGGATCGCGGGCTGAGATTCCTACCCAAGCCCTTCACTCCCGATGGTCTGCTGGAAGCGGTGCAATTGGTACTAATCGCGCCCGCTCAGATCTCGGACTTCAGGCACTCCGTGACGCCGCCGGAAGGCGTTTGGTAGCTAGCCATTCACTGACGAGTGCACTTGGGATAGAATCTTGCCGTGGCGGACGCACTGGTGGCTGAGCCGTTTGGTGGGGTAGCCTCGTGCTGCTTCAGGCGTGCCAGCGCTGCATTACAGCGCTGAGTGGCGGCTTCAACGCCCTCCTTTAGTCGCGCCATTACTTCCAGGGACTGCTGCCGTAGTTGGGCCATCTTTGTCTTACCGTCAATTTTCACGAAAGCTCTTGGTTTAGGGGATTCCGTGTGGTTCATCATCCGGGATTTGAACGGTGAAAAGCCAGAGAATTCCAGGCGGCAGCCCTCGCCCTGAAGCAACCAATTTGACGCTCCGTTAAAATAGCGGTTCCCACCTGTAGCGCAGTGTGGGTCACGCTCCGGACTGATGCAAATGTTCTCGGTTGCACTCTGTAA
>DASTDH010000080.1:0-6700 GCA_035710445.1 Chthoniobacterales bacterium | reverse complement strand
TATAGTAAGGATTATTACTATTACCGACCCAGTTCTACCGGTCCCTGGTCCGATCCGCGCGCGTGCCGGGCGATTGTTATCCCCGGGGTGTGAGAAGTGAAAGATGAAAGGTGCGCGCTCTTACAACGCTCTGCTGCTGCTTACCCGACCCTGCACCATATTACAATATGGCGCTCGTCTATACCGACGTCGAGCTCGACTCGATGCTGCGCTGCAACCAACTCGTCCTGATTAACTACTTGAAGAGTTGCGCATGTATAACGCTTTATTTTTGTTGAACGCCGCCCGCCGCCCAAAGGTTATTGGCAGCTTGTTGGCGAATGGATCCGCGCCATGGAATGGCCAGATGCAACTGAGAAGGAATTCCTGATCAAGCAATCAAAGCGCGATTGGGTTCTCAACAAGTTCGGACGCAAGCTTTACCGGACGCTGTCCAGCTGGCCTTACGGCGTGGCAGATCCGCGTACGCTAGCGTTCCACTTAGCCAGCGAGTTAATCCGCGAATATCGAAAAGGCACATTCAAGAGACCTATACAGCCCAATGGATGGCTGACTGATTGGTTTATCGACAACTGGTAAAAGCCAGCATAGGGTCCCTAGGAAATCATATAAGCGCATGAGAAAACTGGAACGAACAGTACTCGTCTGCGCGCGCTTGCGGCGGGATCACTGCCCAGCTCGGGATGCTTGCCTGCGATGATTATCGATAGCAATGAACGCAAGAGCTGCAGGAATTGAATCTAGAGCGCGAGAAAGCCGGGCTGCAGCCGGTGACCTGGGATGAGTACCACAATCACGGAATGCACATGTAAGGGATCAGGCCATGCAACTACCTCCTTAACAAGCGCTGGTCTGAACCCATGAAGCTCTTGTCCGTAAACGTGGGATTGCCGCGCGAGATCGAATGGCAGGGGAAACTTGTCCGTACTTCAATCTTCAAGTCGCCAGTGTCGGGCAGTGTTCGAGTCAAGACGTTAAACTTGGAGGGCGACGAGCAGTCAGATCTCTCAGTGCACGGCGGAGTCCATAAGGCTGTTTATGCCTACCCATCTGAGCACTACCGATTCTGGCGCGAGGAAGTACCGGGAATCGACCTACCCTTGGGGGTATTCGGAGAGAACTTTACGACTGAGGGATTGCTGGAGGAAGCCGTTCGCATCGGTGACCGCGTTCGGGTTGGATCTGCGCAGTTTGTCATTACTCAACCTCGATTGCCTTGTTTCAAGCTCGGTATCCGATTCGGTCGCCCGGAGATGGTGAAGCGTTTTCTGCGCAGCGGTCGGACTGGATTCTATCTTGCCGTCCTGGAAGAGGGACAGGTTACCCCTGGCGACGCGATAGAGTTGATTGCTCGGGATGAGCATGGCGTTACCGTGACCGATATCGTGAATTTATATACAGCGGACGCGACCAACCAAGACCTCTTGCAAAAGGCTAGCGAGTTGCCCGCGCTTCCCACCTATTGGCGAGAACATTTTCGCAAGCGCCTTTGGGACCCGGATAGTTGAGTTCCCGGAACGCGGCCTATCGGTTTGCAGGTTGTGGCTTAGTCGAGCGCATGTGTTTCTGCGACTCTAGTCCGTGCATGCCAAAAAATGCGGTAAGACACAGCCCAAGGATCTTAACATGTTTTCCTTCGATGCCGTCGAGCACAGTAGTCTTTGACGGGCGAAGAATCGGTATCCAACCAGTAAAGATCTGGTTCGGATGAGCCGCACCGATGATCAGCAAAGTGTTGCCGTTTTTGGTGGTAAAAACCTTGGCGACCACGCCTTCAACCGTCGCGTATTGGCCAGGTCTTGCCGCCATCGAAGAAATCCCAGCGCGTGACAAATTGAATTCCTACTATCTGTTGCATGCGGTGCTGGGTAACCTCAACGCGCGTTTGGATCAATCGGAAGCCGCTGCCGAACACTTCCGAAAGTCGCTGAATCTCGCCGAGACCACATCGGAGCGGACATTCCTACGAAAGAGAGTCTATGACTGCGCAAACCAAGCTTCTTTACCGTAACCCCTGGGCGTCAGACATACCGGAAACTATTTTATGAGACCCTGTAACGACGCAAAGGTTGAGACCTTCGACTATTCGCGCTGAGCCCAGCTTTTACAAAAATCTCTAAACCTGCGAAACGCGCGTTCCTCCACCTCCATCCCGCCGTACTTGTTCTTCCAATGGTAGCAGGTCCCTTCGCTGATGTTATGCCGCGCACACACCGTCTTGACCGGCCCACCTTCAGCTTCCTTCAATATCCTGATTTTCTCTTCCTCGCTAAACCGACTTCGCTTCATTTTCGTTCTGCCTTTCTTATTCGCGCAGAACTCTACTTTTGCTAAGTCCAGTTTTTCGGGGTCAGGTCAACAGAATACGCAAATTTACGTATAGACACGTCAAGCTCTCTCGCTGTGTTTCTAGCATGTTGGCAGAGATCGAAGGCAGGCACGTCAAGATTACTGGCCACATCGAGTTCCCGAATGTGGAAGAGCCGCCAAATGAGGGGGACCGCTCTCCCAATCATATAAGCAAGCCGGCACAACAAGGCTTCGGCCCGGGAAGCTAAAACATTTCTGAGAGAATCTGTAACTGGGCACTCTCCATTTCCTTATAACTAAATGAAGCCGCCACCGTTAAGAGTGGCACTCCGAGATCAGGCATAGAAGCTATGAAAATATTACTTGTGGCCACCGCATACAATAGTTTGACGCAACGCGTTCATGTCGAACTGAACGAGCTAGGTCACGAAACTTCAGTCGAACTCGCGCTGAATGAGTCGGTGGTCTGCGAAGCGGCTGCTTTGTTTGAGCCGGATTTGATTCTGGCCCCGATGTTGAAGACCCCAATTCCCGAAAAGGTATGGAGCAAATATCGCTGTATTATAATTCATCCTGGACCAGCAGGCGATCGCGGGCCCTCCTCTCTTGATTGGGCTATCAGCCTTCGCGCTAAAACCTGGGGAATTACTTTGCTGCAGGCAACCGGGGAAATGGATGCCGGGCCGGTTTGGACCTCAGTCAATTTTCCAATGAGGGCTGCTACCAAGAGTAGTATCTATCGAAATGAAGTCAGCGCCGCAGCGATCATAGCTGTGCGATCGGTTTTGAAACTTGCAGAATCTCCTGACTTTGTACCGGCGTTTGTTGATCACTCGAACCCACAAGTCTTCGGACGTCCGCGCCCATCGATGAAGCAATCGGATCGCAGGTTAAATTGGTCGGATTCCACGGCTAACATCATCCGGAAGATTCAAGCAGCTGACAGTTCGCCCGGTGTTTTGGACCAGATCTGCAACGAAAGCTTTTATCTCTATGGCGCGCATGAGGAGAGCGAATTAAAGGGGCCACCCGGTATGATCTTGGCTCAGCGCCACGGCGCGATTTGTCGAGCGACGGGCGATGGCTCGGTCTGGATCACCCATCTGAAGAGGAAGAAGGTCGACAATGAGAAATACTTCAAGCTTCGCGCTGCTGTCGTGCTGGGTGAAAAACTTCGCGACGTGCCAGAGCTGAATGTTGATCTGATCGCCGCTCCTGGGCACCGAACGTTTCGGGAAATCTGGTACACGGAGAAGAACTGCGTGGGCTATCTGAATTTCAGTTTTTATAACGGCGCGATGAGTACCCAACAGTGCCAGCGATTGCTGAAGGCGTATCGATTTGCGAAAAGCCGTGCGACTCGAGTAATCGTCCTGATGGGTGGTGCCGACTTCTTTTCGAATGGCATCGACCTCAACTCGATAGAAGCTGCGGCGGACCCTGCGGCTGAGTCCTGGGCAAACATCAACGCAATGGACGATCTTGTTTACGAGATTTTGACAACTCAGACGCACTTGACGATTTCGGCCTTACAGGGGAACGCCGGTGCAGGGGGCGTGATGCTCGCGATTGCCGCTGACAAAGTGGTCGCGCGGAATGATGTCATTTTGAATCCTCATTACAAGGGAATGGGAAATTTATACGGATCAGAATATTGGACCTATTCTCTTCCCAGGAGAGTTGGCATTGCAAAAGCCTGGGAGTTTACCAGCAACTGTTTACCCGTGGGCACCAAGAAGGCGTTGGAAACAGGTCTCATAGACATCGCGTTTGGAGAATCGGTGCAGGAGTTTCGCGATTTGCTTCAACGCTTCAGCGAGAGCGCAGCGCAATCACCGAAAATCGATAGTAACCTTAGCGCAAAGAAAGAAGAGCGGGCACGTGATAACGAGATTAAGCCCTTGAGCCAATACAGAGCAGAGGAACTTCAATGTATGTGGAGCAATTTCTACGGTCGTGATCTCAGTTATCATTTTGCGAGGGCGGCCTTCGTTCATAAACTAAGTCCCCTTGAGACACCGCTGTATCTGGCGAAGCATCGCGTTGTCGACTTCCCCTGCGTTCCAACCTACAAAACTTCCGATCGTGTCATCATTGGCCGGCAATACGCAGAACGACTATCGGCGGCGCGGTATACTTGGTTTAAGAGTTAGGATCCGAACCCATATCTCTAGCGAAATGAAGACGAAACAGCCATTTTTTGGGGCTTATGATGACGCGGTGATCTCGGAGCTGTATCGTGAAAACTCCAAGCACCGGCGTTCTGATCTCCGCGCGGTAGACCGGATTATTGCGGCCATGAGCAGTCCGGTTCTGCAAAGAATGACGGCTTCGGCACATAAGCGGTATCCGTCTGCGCGGTGCATCGCACTGGCTAAGCACGCGAACGTTCCTACCCTGATGTCCTTCGACGAAGCGTTACTCACTAGGCATCCATTTCGCGATTTCACAGGGGAAAGTATTTTGCTCGCCCATGTGAACAAATTGCTGCAGATGGCATGCGGTATCACTGGCCGGGAAGGCTTGCCCAGCGGCGACCGCCAGTTCTTCCGCACGGCTTCTTCAGGAGGAGGGTTTTGTCCCATCGAAGTATACGTTCTTGTTCGCTCCGTCCAGGGGCTGCCCGGCGGTATCTACCACTATAACCCGGTTAAACATTGCCTCGAAATTCTTCGCCAAGGCGATGTTGTGGCCAGCGATTTGGCGAGCATTACCTTTACGGCCGAACTGAAGAAAGCGGC
Source organism: Chthoniobacterales bacterium (assembly GCA_035710445.1). Classification (GTDB taxonomy): domain Bacteria; phylum Verrucomicrobiota; class Verrucomicrobiia; order Chthoniobacterales; family JAFAMB01; genus DASTDH01. Next base: position 1,649 of record DASTDH010000080.1, on the reverse strand, counting down.
TCTGGTATTCGGCCTCACCGGCATTGCGCTTAAGTCACGGCTCAATTATGGAGAAAGGGGTTATCGGTTTATGCTGCTCGAGGCCGGGCACATTGCACAAAGTCTACTGTTAACTGCAAACTCTCTTAATCTTCGGGCTCTCCCAATCGGCGGATTCGTAGATGACGAACTCGACCGCCTTCTTAACGTGGACGGCGTCGAAGAGACCTCGCTGTATCTAGTCGCGGTTGGGCGAAGATGAAACGGTTCGATTACCCGAAGTCGAACTTGTCCGAAAGTATGGCGTCAACAGAATTCCGTTGAGAAAGGCTCTGCAAATTTTGTGGGTAAGAAGGAACTTGCTCTCTACATTGCAAAGACGATCGCAAGCGAGATCGACTGAAAAGTGAACGCCCAAGCAGTCGCCCAAATCTTCGCCATCAAAGTCGATTCTGCTCACAGCAAAAATCAGCAGGGTGAACTCGAAAAGACTTTGCTAACCATGCGCACTACCTCGAACCCCATTGCTGCTATAGTGATCTACGCAATCTGCGCACGTAATCAGGATCGTCCCAAGGCTCGTATGGAATGATCTCGAAATCATCGATCACCGGCTTGATGGCTTCCACCAGAACAGGTAGGTTTGAGTGATCTAGTGCATCTGTTGAAGCCTTAACTACCTCAATCATTGGCTTCGCATCTACTTCGCCGCCGATTGCTCTCATCACCCTACGCGACAATTTCGAAAGCAAGCTGTCTACGGTATACGGCTCCTCCATTGATAGCCACTCCGTGCAGGAATCATACTCGATGGCGGCTTCTTTTGCTCCCCTATACAGCGCCGAACGTACTTCCTTTTTCTGCTCCGAAGGAGCATGGAGAAAGTGTGAAGCCACGGTAATACCGAACACGTCCGGCAAAATGATCTCGCGAAGCTTCCCAACTTGTTCCGCCTGTAGGATCGAAAAGGCCATTCGATCGCAAAGTTGCACGAAGAAAAACAAAAACTCAGCGAAGACCAAGGCTTCGCGCTGTTCCCGACCATGCCCCTCAATAAATGGAGCGATCCGGTTCGTAGATTCTTCCGCCGCGTGGAGCACCGCCGAGGTGATCTTGGTAAACGGGGCACACTTCTCTCGACGCTTCTGCGCCAAGCCTTCCGCCTCGCGAAGAGCCTTTTCTGCGGCGCCCGCCGCCTGGCTCTTTCTGCCAAAGAAGCCCCATTTACAAACACCCAGAGGAAACTCTTTGAAATTGCTCGACCAGCTAATTCAAAGCCGAGCAATTGGCTCTTCCGAATCTGTATCGGGAGCTGGAGCGTGCGGAGAACTTGGTTAGACAGCTAGTAGGGATTATCGAAGCGAAGTCGGCTTAACCGTCGTCCTCGCTCGGCTCCTCTTCGGTCTTTTCGACTTTGATCTTCTCTCGGTGCGTACCGGTGTCCGGATCATAAAAGGAGGTCCGCTCGACCGTAGCTCCGCTCTCCTCGTGTTTCTCGTGCTCTGTGTGCTCTTTTTTTGGCCCCATATCCGAAGTGTTCGGATCTACGAAGGTGGTTGGTCGTGCGCCAGCGAACGGAGTCGAGTCATCCGCAACCGTCTAGCGACACCTCATCGAATCGAGCTGTACGGGCATCCTAGCGCGTCGATTTTCGTAGGAAGTAATTGACG
>DASTDH010000079.1:0-3929 GCA_035710445.1 Chthoniobacterales bacterium | reverse complement strand
TAGCTCGCGGCAGCTTGTAAGGAAGATTCGAGGCCTCGTTCGGTGACCGGGCCAGGGCGAGTGTATCCGCCCGATACCGCAGGCGTCTGAGCACCACTGAAGTGCTGGGCTACTTTCTTTGGGTCCCTGTCGACAACTCTGGGAACGGTCGGATGTGACTAGGGATTGGTGACTGGTGATTGGTAGGGCGGTCTCTCCGAGACCGCTGAATTCTGAGCGCGGTTGGCTGCTGGGTTAGGGTACAAAAACGTGGCCGTCCCGGTAAAGCTAGAAAATGGGCTTTGGCCCCCAGGTTGCTGAATAACTTCGGAGCTACCATAAGGGACGATAGAAAATAATAACGTTTGGTTCTGTAATTCGGGTGGTCAGCGAACATCACCGTCGTTGGGAACTAAGATCGGCCGACACTCACGCTTCGTGTTCCACTACGCAGAAGCGCCGCCCGACGTGAACTCGATAAGCTCGCGGTGGAGCGTTGCGTAACTCTGGATAGGTTTTCGTCCGACCATGAATGACCGCCTCAGGCTCATTTCTGGAGAGGAGCCCTTGGTGCTGGATCCGACCGAAGGTCAGGAAACGCTTGCCCAGGCCGCTGACATCTTCAGATATATTGATTCCAATTTCGAACAATGGAATTGCAATGTTGTCGAGCCGCCAACCAAAAAAACTCCGGTACAAGTCTATGAAATGGTCAGAGACAGCACCTTGCAGGAAATGTTTGGCGGGTTTGATGTGCCACTCGATCGGCTCGCTTTGACCCAGGCACAGATCAAGCAGTTCGCGATGCGCTATCCCGACTGGTTGAAGAAAGGTGGCAATGGCACCTTTTTTCTGTTCGAGGCCGGCCGCGAATTTTTTGTCGCAGCACTCTATCTCTTCGCGGATGGCCGTTTGGGCGCGCGGGTGCGTCGCCTTACCCTCACGCGCGTTTTCCGGGCAAAGAAGCTTCATCGGCTGGTGCTGAAATCACGGAGCACTTAGTGTATGCCGCGGGCGCGCTCCTTCGCAGGAAGTATTTCGTTACAAGTCGTCCACCAACCCGTCCGGATCGTTTCGATAAATTCTTCGGGAAGCCCTTCGCCAGCCATCTCCGTGGCCAGGCGCTCGTGATCGTAGTCCAATCGAACGAAATCGACTTCCAACGAGCCAACGTTCTGAGCCTTCCCGGGGATATCGGCGCTCGCGGCATTGTCGGCACTAATGATCGCATACACGACACTGGTCTGGCCATCATTCGGCGGTCGCCCAATCGCTCCGCAGTTAATAAAATGCTTGCCGGGAGCCGGCTCTCGGTGCCAATGGAGGCCGGTATGAGTTCCGACGATAAGGTCTGTCTCGTATTTCTCGAGTAACCAATTGAGAAATGCATCCGAAGTGGTGGTCTCCCACAGAAATTCATTCATTTTTCTCGGTGATCCGTGGCAGAACAATGCGCGATACGGACCTATCTGAACACGAATCTCCGACGGGAGTTTCTGCATCCAAGCTTTGTGCTCCCCGCCGGTGTGTTGGAAGGTATAGTCATAGGACAGCCTGGCGAAATAGTTATCGCGAGGATCGGTATAACCGCACTGACAATCCGCGAGCCCGTTGCCGATCGAGTTGTCGTAGTTCCCTTGTATCACTGCGATCCCGGTCTCTCGAAGAATCCGGCAAACTCGATCGGGGAACGGTCCGAAAGCGCCGAGATCTCCCAAACAGTAGAGGCGTTCCACTCCGCGCCTGCTCGCGTCGTCGAGGAGCGCTTCGAGAGCAAGATAGTTGCTGTAAACACCGCCAAACAACCCGACACGCGGTGAGGATTTCTGGGTTTTCGGTTTTGAGCGGGACGATTTCACTTGCTTCCCGGCGAATTAGATCGGGCGCGATAGTCTAGTTTTTTCGAAGCTGGTCGCTGCCGAGGAGGCATTCGAGCAGAGAGCGCCGTATTGGTAACAGGTCATGCATGCCTGGTGCCTCAGTTCGAAGGCCTGCTTTGCCCTGGAAAGCTGATGGCCGAGAAGAGAATCGGGTCGATCGACCAAGATCGGGCAAACATGAACTCCGCGAGTGCTGACGATCCGGCTGCTGGAACACATCAGTTGGCTGCTATCGTAACCGACCATCATCGATTTTGTGATGTAGTCGTGTTCCGAATAGCCATGGTCGCGCAGAGCTTCCTGACCGATTTTCAGCGCGGGCAGGAGTTTAATCCGAGGATTTCGATATCCGATCGCGGCGAGAGAATTTTTGAATCCGGTAAGTGCGGCTTCATCCTGTTCGATGGGCCAACTTCGCATCGCGGTAATGATCGGCAAGAAGCCGCCTTCAAGTAAGAGTTTGACGCCGCGCATGGCGCGTTTGAACATACCAGGTCCGCGGATCGGATCATTGGTTTCGGATGAAAATCCGTCTATGCTGACGCGCAGCTCAAGCGAATACACTGAGGTGTCACGCATCAGGGCGAGTTCCTTTACCAATCCTGCGCTGAGGAGAGTAGCGTTGGTCAAAACTGTGGCCGGCCCAATCCGCAGTGTCGCCTCACGCATGCGTGGGAGATCTGGGTTAATAAAGGGTTCGCCTCCGGTGAAATAAAATTCTTTGACCCCGAGCGGGACAGCGTCTTTGAGGTTGGAGAGAACCTGATCAAGACTCATCAAACTGAGAGTGTGGTTATCCGGCGAACAAGAAATGAAGCAATGATTGCACCGGATGTTACAGAGGGTGCCCGCAACTTGGAACCAAAGAGCGTCCAAATGATCAAGCGGCAGTATCGGGCGATCAGAAACCATGGGCCTGGGCTAATGCGGAAATCCCAGTGACGGTAGACTGGTCTGAGCCGATAGGTCTAGAAGTAAGAGGAGTTTCGAGTCGTTTTTGCTCCGTGAGAAGGCCGGGCTTATGGCCGGCAGAACCACCCGAGTGCGGCCCAGTTATCGAACCACTCCTTAATCAGCGTCGGCCAATCCGCGTGTGTGCGGCTGCTTTGTTCGACCGCTTTAGCGCAGGCATCCTCGAGAGTTGAGCCGGCCGCCAACGCCTGCAATATGGCATACCCTTCCGGTTCAAGTCGTTTGAAGTAGAGCATGTTGTCGAACCGATGGACTGCCAAGTAGGTCACTTCGGGCTGAGGTAGGGGAATGGGTGTTGATCCCCGATCGGCAGTGGGAGCAGAATTCATGGCGTTACTGGCTTCACCCCGCAATGAGTCGGCGTCTTTTTTTATCGCGATCAGAAAATCGTCTACCGGATAATCGAGTTTGAGAATCGACAAATAAGGCTGCAGTCCCAAACGCATCTGGTCAGGCGGCGTATCGATTAACTCGTCCGGCGTCACTACCGGTTTCGAAGGCCCATCGAATGCAACTACTTGCGCCCATTCGAAACGCACCATATCCATTGCCAAGGCATGATTTGGTTCGGTCCAGCGAGGTTCTTCCCGAATGAATTTTTCCAGCCGATCCCCGAGGTTGCGCAGGGTGTAAGAATCGGATTGATATTTGCTTAGGTAGACAGTGGCCAGCTCCAGAAATTGTTCTTCGCCCACAACGGCGAGTAATCCCGGATAATCATCGTAGAGACAATCAAGAACCCGAAACCAATACTGTCGATTGTAGATTTCCAGCCGGTCGAAAGAGCTCAAACGATCGTTTGGTTTGATGAATTCGGCGGCGAACTCGCCCATCGGCCGTCCGTCATTCCACTTGCTTTGCATGTTCCAATCATCGGTCAGCGGCCGAAAGAGGGCGCCGGCCATTGCCCGCTGCAATTCAAGCAATTCTTCCCGGCTATTTATCTGTTGGGGAACCGGCGACGATGTTGTCTCGGAATTGATTGGCTTTGAGCGCTTCATTGTGTACTTCCTCAAATGATGGAATTCGGTCGTCCCACTCCAGCAGAGTTGCCGTGTTGCCACAAAGCTTGATCGCGTGAGCGTACATTTTCCAGAC
>DASTDH010000078.1:0-13077 GCA_035710445.1 Chthoniobacterales bacterium | reverse complement strand
TAATACCGCTGGTGGCGGCTCTGGCGGCACCAACGGCTTTGCCACCAGCGTCAGCGGGGGCTCGGGCAACTTCGCCAGCGGCAATTACAGCAGCATCACCGGCGGGAGCGGAAACACCACCATCGATCTCAATAGCACCGTCACGGGCGGAACTGGTAACACCGCCGGGAGCCTTGTTATCTTTGAAGCTGGCATTGGCTCCAGCGTCCTCGGCGGGTCTGACAACAACGCCGGTGGACGTAATACGGTCGTGATCGGCGGTCAGAATATCACTGACAACAAGGATAACTCGATTGCGCCGAAGGCGCCCTACCCCTGATCGACGCCGCCGACGTTGTTGCTGCAGGCGGAGAATGACGACGTGGACCCTGTTAACGAGTCGCTGGCTTACTACATCTCGCTGAAAAATGCCGGGGTTCCCGTCGCTTTAAGTATTGATATTCCTACTTGAGTCAGATGGCCGGTTCTTCTTCCGCCAAGTAGCGAATCCGCTTGTTAATGTCGGTGTTAATTGAGTGATACGGTTGGGCCAGATTGCCCTGCGCGAAAAGGGTCCTTCGAACGTGTTCCATATCGTCTTCACCAATCGCGTCGGTGAAGATTGGCAGTAAATAGTCAACGCCGGTCCGCGAAGGTTTCATCAACTTGGGATCGTAGAGCGACGGATGCATCCGGCGAGCGTGAATGTACCCCCACCGGTCACGAAAGCGGTTGGCATCGTAACCCTCCACATGGAAGCCACGGCTGGAGTTGTATTGCAAGATCGCGACCGCATTGTTCTGCCCTTCCAGCAGAAGCTCAACCGCTTTGGCTCCGAGTTGAGCAGCATAGAAGCGGTCGAAGAGAATCGGCCTTCCTCCTCGCTGGGTGTGCCCAACTTTGCGGGTGAAGATTGCTTCTCGGGCCGAGTTACCCCGCCGATAGAGCTGAAAATAGCTATCACCGATCATCTGCATGAACTTATGTCGCAGCGCTTCGGCCGCTCCGCTCAATGCAACGTTACCAGCCGGATCGGTGGTCCTGGTTTCCGCCCCGAGCTCACGACCCTGTTCGTCGACGATTCCCTCGCCACAAACGATGACGACATTTTTCTGTAGATCGTAGAGGTGCTTCACGCGTTCGACCAGATGTTCCAGGTCCAAGGGATGCTCCGGAAGTAGGATGATGTCAGGACGACCGTAGGCGGAACCGAGCGCGATATAACCCGAGTGCCGGCCCATGACTTCGATAATTGCGATTCGCCGATGACTTTCGGCGGTCGTCCGAATGCGCTCGACGCCGCCGGCAGATACGAATACTGCAGTGGCGTATCCGGGTGTAACGTAGTTGACGACATATTCCAGATCAAAATCCGCTTGAGAAACTCTGTGCTCGTAGCGAAACCCATTTCTCGCGTTTGTATCTTTTACCCGCACCCACTCTCCGGGCTCGCTCGGATAGTTAAGGCCGAGATCGTTGTCGATGGTCTTAGGAGCAAGGACGGTGGGGAGGCGTTCAGCCAAAGGCTGCAGCCCGTTCAATGTGCCATCGCCACCGACGCAGATAAGCCCATCGATACCAAGCTTTTTCAGACGTGACGCCACCAGATCCAGCTCGGCCTTTTTCTCCGGGTCCACGAAGTCGCGGGATGCGCCGATCAAGGTACCGCCCTTGGTCGGATCGAGTTCGGGGATCTCCTGATAAAGCGGGTTGAGATGGAGATGGGGAACCCGCGGGTTAAACAGACAATTGAAACCCTTGATGAGACCAACGATTTCGACCTTCAGCTGATTGGCCCGAACCACGGCGCCATGGACAGTGGCGTTCATGGTCGGGGTATCACCGCCGGCAGTCAGAATCCCAATTCGTTTCATGATGCGCACCAAGTCAGGTAAGGCGTGTCGATCTGCGACCGCCACCGAACAGTAGCACACGGGCCGGGGAAAGCAGGAAAGGGCGCCGATAAACTCGCGGGGAGCTCGGATTAAGCGCAACAAAACGGTTGCGCTTCTGACCAACTTGGCCATATTCAGCCGCAACCATTAGGTTGCATATGAATAATCGCATAGAGAAGCATATCGAACTGAAAGCACCCTTATCCCGGGTCTGGCGTGCATTGACCGATCACCGTGAGTTTGGTGAATGGTTTGGAGTCAAGCTGGACGGCCCATTCGAGCCGGGAGAGGTCTCGCGAGGCCACATCACCTATCCCGGCTACGAACACGTAAGGTGGGAGGCGACGGTGCAGAAAATGGAACCAGATCGGCTTTTTTCTTTTACTTGGCACCCGTACGCTATCGATCCGGCTGTCGACTACTCAAGCGAGCCCACGACTTTGGTCGAGTTCAGGCTTGAACCGAAAGATGGCGGCACCATTCTCTACCTCACGGAATCAGGATTTGACGCTATTCCCAAAGACCGCCAGTTCGAAGCGTTCCGAATGAATGACAGCGGTTGGACCGAGCAGATGAAGAACATTGAGCACCATGTCGAGCATCCGGCCTAAACGCCGGGCTGAGCTCAAAAGCCAGGCCTCGGTCTTTGCGGCTTTGGGTGACGAAACCCGACTAGCCCTCATTGGCAAGCTGTCCAGCGGCGCGCCTCAGTCGATCTCTCGGCTCGCAGCGGACTCGACACTCACCCGACAGGCGATCACTAAGCATCTTCGGGTATTGGAAGGCGCTGGCGTCGTGCACAGCGTACGCGTCGGACGCGAGAGCCGGTTCGAGTTCAGGCTGGACCCTATCAAAGAGCTCCAGTCTTATCTCGAACGCGTGTCCGAGCAATGGGAGGATGCTTTGGCAAGGCTGAAATCCTTTGTTGAAGATTAAGCTCACCAGCAGACGCCGCCATCGCCGGGATCCCGGTGACGAAGAAACCTGCTTTGGTAGAGCTGACACGTGTGCATCCCTCTGCTCATAGGTCCTATACATTCTATGAGTCATATGAGTCATATCCACCGACCAGTGACAACTTATTGCCGGTCATCGATTTAAGCCGCCCAGCCACCGTCGATAATGTGAACCTGTCCCGTGGTGAACGCAGATTCATCCGAGGCCAGGTAGACAGCCAGCGCAGCAATCTCGCCGGGTCGCCCGAGGCGGCCCATCGGCTGCCGAGCGACAAAGCCGGCCAACACTTCGGCTTCGCTTTTTCCTTCCAATTGCGCCTGCGCCGCGATGCGCTGGCTCAAGGAAGGAGATTCGACCGTTCCTGGGCAGATCGCGTTGCACCGGACTTTTTGTCGGATGTAGTCGACAGCAATCGATTTGGTGAGCCCGACCACTGCCGCCTTGGTAACGCTATATAAGAAACGGTTGGGCACACCTTTCAGGCCCGCTACCGACGAGATGTTGATGATCGACCCGCCCCCCTTTTCGATCATACCGGGCAGGAACGCCTTTATCATTCGAAACATCGAACGTACGTTGAGCATCATCCCAAAATCCCACTCTTCTTCAGTACAATCCTGGATGGAACCGGCGTGAACGAACCCGGCGCAGTTGAAGAGGATGTCGATTTGACCGATGCGCGCCGCGCATTCCGCGATCATCTCTGGTCGCGTCACATCCAGCTTCAATGCCTGCACGTTCTGCAAGTCAGATAGCGCGACCTCGTTGATATCGGCCGCAATCACTTGCGCGCCTTCCCGCGCGAAGGTTTCCGCGGTGGCCCGCCCGATGCCCTGCGCAGCAGCAGTAACTAATGCAGTTTTTCCGGCCAAACGTCCGCTCATACCAGTGAAGATTCCTTAGCCGCAGATTCGTCGGATGAAAACGATTAAATCCGATTTGGTGATGATGCTCGAGCGTTGATTACTTGATTGCTGAGCTCGGGCTGTCACCTTCCATCCATATTTCAGCTTTGGCTGAATTGTACTCGGCAGCAAGACCTTTAGGCTAAACATATGCAACCGGCTGATACCATTCCCGCAGAGAATCATGTGGTCATTGAGCACGATCGCCTCGCCCTGTTCGCCGGTTCGGCCGGCATATTCCTCTCGACGCTCGACTCCGGCATCATGAACGTGGCGCTTCCTTCACTGAACACCGCACTTGGCTGTGATTTCCATGCGATCACTCTCGCTGTCACCCTTTATATGGCGACGATCGGCTCAACCATTGTGCTCTTCGGACGCTTGGCCGATCGCTTCGGGCAGGTGGTCCTTCTCGGTATCGGATTTTCCTGTTTGGAATCGCTTTGACCGGTTGCGCTTTGAGTACTGCACTCGCTCCCCTGGTTGCCTGGCGAGCCATGCAAGGTCTCGGCGCTGCAATGATGCAGGCATCCGCAGCGGCGGCAATTACCACCATTGTTCGAGGAATGCCGGTTCCGATCGCCCTGGGTATCTTTGGGACATTCCTCGGACTAGGGCCCGTGCTTGGTCCGACGTTAGGCGGGATTCTCCTCTCCAGCATCGGTTGGCCTTGGATTTTTTGGATTAACCTGCCAATTTGCGCAGCCGGTGCCTACTGCACATTTCGTCTTAGCGCATACGCGCGAAGAGATCGAACCGTCACGATCTCACCGCTGCGCAACCTCTGCCTGATGATTGGGGTTATCTGTCTGCTCTTCCTGCTGCAGAGTTCGAATGGCCACGAATGGCGGATGAGCGCCTTTTTGTCAGCCGTTGGTGTCGCCGGTATCGCGCTTTTCATCCGATTAGAGTGTACGGCGGCCAGACCGCTCATTCCGCGCGCGTTGCTCAATTCGGGCCGCGATCTCACTTCGCTCTGGGTTGTTTTCTGTTATGGAGTCGCCTTCGCAATTCTTTTCCTGCTTCCACCACTTTTCCTGGGTAAGCACTATCACCTGGCGCCCTGGCAAATCGGCTGCATCTGTTTTTGCGCACCACTTGGGATCGCATTCACGTCACGAAGCGCCGGAGATCTGACACTGCGGTTTGGCTCTTGCCGAATGATGATTTTCGGATCGATTGTTTCGACCGGCGCATTGCTTCTGATCGCGCTCGCGCACGCGGGCGCTCTTTGGATCTGGCCACCGTTTCTTTTGCTATTCGGGATTGGCTACGGCGTCTATCAAACACCGAATTTAAGCTTGTTGATGCATGCGGTAAGCAAGACTGAGCAATGAATCGCCGGCGCTATCCAGCGAATGCTTTTGAATCTCGGAAATTCGGTTGGAGGAGCGATGGCCGCGTTCCTGCTGAGCCTCCAAGCCGGCGAACAACAATGGTCATCGAGTATCACGTGATGGTTTGCGGCGCTTTTTCTCGGCACTGGCTTATTGGGGCTCCTCTTGTACTGTCCAGGAGATAAGACAGCCGGAGCCACAAATAACACGTAACAAAAGGGAGAGCGCCTTTCACGGCAGTGATACCAGCGAACCCACTTGCGGGCGCTTCTTGAAGTCAGTCCAGCAACCAGGACTTCTATAATCCGGCACTAACTTCGTCAGGAAATGAATTTCCAATCCAGCTGCCGAATCTGTTAAAGAAAGATGACAAAGCGCGCCGCTAAGTAACGTCGGGCGCACGCAAGGATAAACTCAGTACCGATGCGTAGAGACTGCATTTTTTCGAAAATCCGGCAAGGGAAGAGCCATTTCACTTTCTCTTTCCTTTCGGCCGCTCTCCTTCTCGCGCTATTCAACACGCGCGGTTTCGCTCAGGAACAAGGGTGCAGCCCGGAGTTCGAGAGATATGCCATGCAGCTGCGGGAGAATGCGCTTCTGAGAATCACCTCGCATACAATCATGAGCCCGAGCGTGGTCCGATCGTACGCGAACGATTTTCGATCTATCAACGCGCGGTACTACTTATTCGCCGGCCGTAGCGGGTGGAAAGCCAACATCGCCACCACGGTCTTTTGGGTGGGTGAACAAGCCACTATCAATAACCCGGTTGCCAACGATAGGAGCGCCTGGGACGGAGGGTGGCTTTCAAGCTACGGCGGCTACGATAACCCTAACCCAGGAGCTCGGGTTAACTTTGTCCCGCTCAGTTTTCTGCCGCGGCAGAATCCGTTCTACGTGGCCCTACCGTACAATGACGTGGACAATCATCACACCAAACCGGAAGCAGCACAGGTGATACCGTGGTTCAGGAGTGCGTTCGTCCGAGACGGACAGTCGGTGTGCAAAGGCCGGTGGGTGGCGATCCGCCACAATAATAGAGTTTGTTACGCTCAGTGGGAAGACGTCGGACCCTTCGCTACCGACCATTGGCAATACGTTTTCGGTAACGATCGTCCGAGACCCAATCGAAATCAGGACGCGGGACTGGATGTTTCCCCGGCAGTCCGCGATTACTTGGGTTTGGCTGGTTTGGACTTTTGCGACTGGAAATTCGTCGAGGTTCGCGCAGTCCCGGCCGGTCCTTGGACGAAATACGGCGATAACAATACGTTGGTCCGACTCCGGCGTCGGGATCTGACCTCCATCGCCAGCCAAAGCACGGCCAATGGCGGAACGACGATACCTCGTTGAGGTGGTGCGTAAGGGGGCAATGAAAATAGCCAGCCCGAAGATCTTCGACCAAGACTTTCGGGGCTCGGCCTGCAGCTACCTCACCAGCTCCTTAACGATGGTCTCTTAAAAACCTCACGATCGCTTCACCGACAGGCATCGGTGCTTCTCGCTGCGGGAAATGGCCGACACCTTCCAGAACGATCCGCTGATAAGGCCCAGCGAAGTATTGTTCTCTCCCGGCCGACGTCGACGGGTCGTTACACGGATCGCCTCCACCGTGGATCACCAGGGTCGGTACGGCAATCGTCGGATTCGCTGCGAGTTTCTCTTCAATCCCCTCGTACGCCGTATCCTTTGAAGCCAGGTCCCAGCGCACCCGGTACGAATGGAGTACGATGTCGGCCCAATCAGGATTCTGAAAGGAAGCGGCAGTAGCAAGGAATTCCGCATCGGAGATCGTCCAGTTTGGATTCCAAATACCCCAGATATATCGGGTAAAATCGACCCGATTATTCCGCACGAGTTCGGCGCCACGGTCGAGGGCCATGTACCAGTGGTACCAATAGTTTTGTGCCTGGCGGAAGGAGAGTTTCTGCTTCGGGTCGTTTGTTCCCCAACCAACGGAGAGGGCGGCGCAGCGGGTCACGCGTTGTGGAGCAATGCAACTCGCTATATACGCTGCGCGCGCTCCCCAATCGTGGCCGACAACCGCAAAATGCTCGAGCTCAAGAGTGTCGGCCAAGTCAATTAGATCTTGCCCCAGAGCTGAGAGCTGTCCCGAACGAACGGTTGCAGGGAACCGGAATCGGGTTGCCCCGAAGCCCCTGAGATAGGGAACAATGGTCCTGCAACGCGCGGCATGCAGAGCCGGCAAGATTCGGTCCCAGGTTCGAATATCATCGGGCCAGCCATGAAGAAGAATCACCGGATACCCGTCCTCGGGACCGGACAATTCGCACCCGATTGCCAGCGTCGGTGTCTCTGCTGTGATCAATTGCACCAGCAACTATCTACCATAAGTCGCGTTACATCGTAGCAGCCGTCGAGCGGAATAGCGCGACGACAGAGAAAGGTAAGATCGCGAAATTCAGACTCGAATAGGGTTCGCGGTTTCTGCTTGATATTCTGGCAGAAACGTCGGCATTTGGAAATCGAGAAACGCTGCCCGTTTGTCGGGCAGCACCTCGCGTCAGCAAACCATCATGGGCATTCAATTCATGCCGATTGCCGGGCTCTCGAAAGAGACTGCCCAGATAAAGCCGGTTCCACCCAATATTGAAGCCTACAGCTTGGCCACGCTTTGCTGGTTACTGTCAGCCGGGGTCTATATCGCCGTGAAAGCGGTAGTGACAGAAATGCCGCCGTGGACCCTCTGCTTTTGGCGAGTGCTGCTAGCCGGGCTTATTCTTCTGCCAGCCGTGCGGCCACACTGGAAGGCGGTCGTCAGCACGGTGCGTCAAAGGTGGTTTGCACTGATTGTGATTGGCGGGCTCGGATTGGCGATCACTCAAGGTTTGATGTATACGGGGCTCAATTATACCACCGCCATTAACGCCGGTCTCATCCTGGCGCTGATGCCCATCATCACGATGATCCTCGCCCGCTTCGTGTTAAATGAGCTCTTGGGACCTCAGCAGATCTTAGGCTCGGTGATCGCATGCACCGGAATGGCCATCATCATCGTACGAGGAGATCTGCCCGCGCTTCTCCGTCTCGACCTAAATGCAGGCGAACTTTTTATCGTGGGTGCAGCGATCGGCTTCGCTCTCTACACCGTACTGCTGCGAAAGGCGAAATTTGAACTGCCGCGCTTGCCGCTGCTGGTCACCTTACTTGCTGGTGCCGCAATCTCGGCGCTGCCGTTTTATCTTTGGGAGATACTGCATGATGAGCGGACAGCGCTAAATTCCAAAGGACTCTGGGCATTGAGCTATGTGGCTGGACCCGGTGGCGCGTTGATGTACTACCTGTTCAATCGTAGCGTAGACGCTCTGGGCGCGTCGAAGGCCGGCGTTTTTCTCTATTTGCAAACCGTTTTTGTCGCGATTCTAGCGTACTTCCTCCTTGGAGAACGCTTGCTCCCGTACCATTTCGTCGGAGCAGCATTTATCCTGGCCGGCGTTTTGCTTGTGACCCTGTTTAAGCGGCAAACGCGATAGTCCAACTCTTTCCGGTACGCGTGGTTCCTCATTGGCGAAGAGGCGCAGGGTTCAGCGCCTGCATTTTTCTTTCCTTTGGTTGCGTTAGGCCAGTACGCCGGTTAGTCTGATGCTGGTAAGTGGTTCGGCGCCGGACCGATACCCGACGTCGCACCTTTTTAAATCCACGTTCTCGGAGCTCAACTATGCCGAAATATTTAACGGTGGCTTCCTACACCGCGGAGGGAGCAAAGGGCCTGCTGAAAGAGGGTGGTACAGCGAGGCGCGCTGCTGCGGAAAAATTGATGAAGAGTCTGGGTGGACGTTTGGAGGCCTTCTATTTCGCGTTCGGTGATAACGATGCCTATATCATCACAGAAGGGCCAGACAATGCGACTACCGCTGCGCTCTCTCTTACGGTGAGCGCAAGCGGCGCCTTGCGTACAAAGACCGTCGTCCTGCTCACCCCGGAAGAGATAGATCAGGCAGCAAAAAAGACCGTCAAATACCGGCCTCCAGGGAGCTGAGGACTCAGCTTTTCCTGGAAGTCTTTGCGTAAAACGACTGGAAGTGCGGGACGACCCTGGTGCTCTTGCAATCCGGGCAATGGACGCGTTTTTTGTCGTGTTCGCCAATAGTCATAGTGAGCGTGAAAGTCTTGTCGCATTTCTTGCAGTGATATTCGTAGAGGGGCATAGAGGGGATCCTTTCTAATACGACACCACAAAATAGAGGAGCTAGGAGCTAGAATCTAGGAGCTAGCACAAAAACCTGCTCGGCCCCTCCAGGTTCTGGCTTCTATCTTCTACGAGAGCGCTTCCTCCACTGCGGGCGGAAAGATCGCTGCTAGATCGCCATCAAGTCGTAACGAAACCGACGACTCGTTATCATGATCGGTCGGTCCCCGGTTGATGATAATGTAGGGCACTCCACGTCGGGCCGCTACGAGCGGAAACGAAGCGGCAGGATACACCGAGAGAGTCGAACCAAGCGCTACAACCAGATCAGCGCTCCGAGCCGCTTCCGCCGCCCGTTCCATTGTTTCCGGGTCGAGATTCTGGCCAAAACTGATAGTCGCTGGCTTGAGGAATCCGCCGCAGGCGCAAAGCGGCGGTCTGCGATGCACGCGAAAATAGTCGTAATGTGGCTCGGGATCGCCTCGCCATCGACAAGTCTGGCACTCCACGAACGCATTCGTACCATGAAGTTCGATCAAATGATCAGCAAACGTTCCGGCTAGAGCGTGTAAGCCATCGATATTCTGAGTGACTACGGCCAGAACTTTTCCGGCTCGTTCCAGTCTCACGATTGAATCATGTACGACATTCGGTCGCGCAGAACGAAAAGCCGGCCAGGCCTCCAGCTTGTAATCCCAATGTTCGATTCGAGCTGCTTCGGAGCTCATAAAGTCCTGATAATAAACTGGAGCACGTCTCGTCCAAACGCCTCCGGGCCCGCGAAAATCGGGAATACCACTCGGCGTCGAAATCCCGGCACCGGTGAAGATTATGATCCGGTAAGCTTGCTGGAGGTATTGGGAAAGAAGCATGGGTGAGTCAGGAGACTGGAGCCGGGAGTCAGGAGAATCGTGAGTGAAAATTTGCATTTGTTACTGATCGTCGCTATCGCGATTACTCTCCTGGCTCCTGACTCCAGTCTCCTGCCTTCGTTTCCCATTTGCCTCAGCCTCCCTTCCGGCTTCAATTCCTTTCTATGCGCCGAGTGATAAAATCAGATCAGGGCCCGCTCGAGATCAAACCGCAAGAGAAATCGGTTTGGATCTGCATGTGCGGGCTTTCAGCGAACCAGCCGTTCTGTGACGGCTCCCATAAACGGACGAAAGATGAGGAACCAGGAAAAACCTACGTGTACGATAAGGAAGGATACCGGACAGAGATATCAGGTTAAATGAGAGGAAGAATCATTCCGGTGGGTTCATCCCGTCCGCCCTTTTATTTTTTGCAGGTAGTTGGAGGAAGACCAGCTACCAGGTTGGTGTAGCTGTGGCATCAAAGGTTTTTATCAGCCATTCGAACAAGGACAAAGCGACAGCAGATGCGATCTGCAACCATCTCGAGTCGGCCGGAATCCGCTGTTGGATTGCTCCGCGCGACATCCCGTTCGGATCCGATTGGACCGAAGGGATCATGCGCGGTATTGACGCGTGCAAAGTGTTCGTGGTGGTGTTCTCGGAACACGCGAACGATTCAGAACATGTGCGACGGGAGGTCGCTAAAGCCTTTTCTCAGGGATTGGCGGTCATACCCTTCCGTACTGAAGCGGTGGCGCCCAACCGTAGTCTGAGCTACTTCTTGGAGACCGTTCACTGGCTGGACGCCATCACGCCGCCCTTACAGAATCATCTGAGGACCCTGACCAAGCAGGTGAAGCAACTGCTAGGCAACGATCAAGAAGCGGTCCCGGCCGGGACCGAGACGGCACGGTTGGAAAATCCGCCTCCAATCGCCCCGGCACCGGCCCAAAAACCCGATCGGGGTGGCACTGGAATGAGCAAGCCCTCGAACAAAGCTCCATCGCTTCTTAAATTTAACCTGGCGTTTGTGCCGATCTTAATTGCAGCAATTTGTGCGACCGCTGTGGTTATTCGCAATCAGTTGCGGGACAACGCTCAACAAGAAGTGCTCGAAAGCGCCAAACTCATGTTGGAAACAGCTCGGGCTTCGCGAACCTACACCGATAAACAAATTACCCCTCTGCTTGAGCGGCAACAGAACGAGATCGACAAGGGTACCCAGATGGTCCGAAAGGCCCTGGAAACCGCGGAAAAAATAGCGGACACCAACAAGAGACAAAGTCTGTTGAACGTGTTGAGTCAGGCCGGGATAAACGGCGAGTCTACGAAACCGGCTGAACGTGAATTTCATCCGCAATCGATACCGTTCTTTGCCGCGACCGAAGCATTCAACTATTTTCGACAAGCCCATCCTGATTACGCTTACAAAGAAGCTGCACTCAATCCGACTAATCTTCGGGATCGCACGGTAGATTGGGAGGCAGACGTCGTGAGCATCTTTCGCAAAGATGCAGATAAAACAGAATTTATCGGGAATCGAGAGACGCCGAGCGGTCCCTCGCTGTTCGTGAGCGCACCGATCAAGGTAGACGACAAAAGCTGCCTGGAATGTCATAGCACGCCGGACCGAGCACCGCCGGAAATGGTTAAGCTCTATGGCAACGTCAATGGTTTTGGCTGGAAGGAAGGTGACGTTGTCGGTGCACAAATTGTCAGCGTACCCGCGGCCGTAAGTGAAAAGATCGCCGATAGCGCGTTCCAATCACTTCTGGCTTGGCTAGTTGGAATCGGCGCGCTGATTTTCGCTCTGGTGAACGTCGCCTTTTTTTTCGCTGCACCTCGCGCCACGATCCAGACCCCGGTGGCAGATAGCAAATAGCAGCTCGGTCCGTTCCTTCGAACCGCGCCCTCTAGGGACTATGGCATCCGCTACGAAAATTGGAAATCGCGACAAACCGAACAAGCGGCTGAAAATATAGACTAGAGCAATAGAGTCCAGGCTCTAGGCGATGTCCGGAATCTCTCTAAGGAATCGTTCAATCTCGGCTTCGAGTTCGATGATGCCGACCGCGAGTTCCATGAACCCTTCCTCGAGGAGATATTGCCGAGAGGCTTCCTTTTTGGCCTCACTCAAATTTCGCTCCTTCCAGGTCAATCCTACCGCTGTGCTGCTATCTTCTCGGGGGACGATATGAACGATCCCGCCGATCGGGGTTTTGATTGATAACACCCTCTTCATGTTGACTGGTGGCCCTTTATGTTTGTTTATCGACCAAACTCAAGAGTTTTTAAGCCGATAAACGATGGCTATGCGGGTATTGGCCAAAAGACAGATCCACACCGGCGGAGCGGGAAAGAATCCAGTTTCGTTTAGTCGGGTCAAGCGGGTCGAGGACCGATCGGTTGCGTTCAATCCCAAGTTCCAGACTGATAGCGTCGCTCACACAGTGACGCTCGAGCGAAATCTCTCGGGGATCGGCGCTAGCTTCCGACGGCGATAAACTGACGCGCGTACCGCCCTTTCGCGATGAAATAAATCGGATAGATGAGCGAAACCAATAAGCTGAAAATACTGAGCGCGTTGGGAGACAGAAATGGGGGGAAACCGGCGCTTGGCGACGCCTCTAGCGGCCTCCCCAGAAACGCTAGAGTCAACTCAACCGCGTGAACGCCAGCCACGAAGGTAATCGTGTATAGCAGAAGCATAAGGCGAGTCGGCTTCGTGAAAATACAGTAGATCAATGCGGCCACGGCCGCGGCCAACTCAATCGGTCCTAAGCCCGCGATCCAAAGCGGAAACTCGTTGCCCGACAATTGCCACAACGCGATGAAGAGATCGACTATCGTAACAAATATGACGACCAACAAGATCAAGCCGCGGATCCGAAAATAACCGGGCGAATTGCGCAAACGCACGAAAATCAGAGCCGCTGCAATCAGTTGGACCAGGCTAACGATACAGAATCCGAGTTCGGACCGCCGCGGAAAGATATTTGC
>DASTDH010000077.1:0-3551 GCA_035710445.1 Chthoniobacterales bacterium | reverse complement strand
CTAAAGGAGTTCGGCCAGGACATCATGTTCCTGTTCCCGGGCCGCGCCCCCGCTGTGGCCGGCAATATGACCTCGGCGCGCTCGTATCTCCTCACCTACCAGGACTACCGCGACATCCGTCATGCGCCGGAGGTTCGCAATGCTGTACCGCTGATTTCCCGCAGCGACCTGCATGAAGTGAGCGAGTTTTCCAACGGCAGCGGGGAAGTTCTCGGAACGGAACCGCAACTCAACGAAATCAGCTACTTGCCCTTACAGGAAGGCCGCTGGCTCAACGACATGGACCTGGCACAGCGGCGGAACGTGGTCGTTCTCGGAGATCAGCTCGCCAAAACACTGTTCCCGGGTCGTCCTACCCTGGGCTCCTTCATCCTGATCAACGGCCTGCGTTTTGAAGTGATCGGGCGCACGCCGCACTTGGGCCGCGGCGATAACATGTGGCTCAATAACCGCGCCTATATCCCCTTCACGGTCATGGCGGCTAACTTTCCGCTGAAAGGCGAGAACCACGAGAATTCCATCTCCTTCGTCGAATATCAGCCACACGTGACCGCCGAGCACGAGATCGCCCGGCAAGCCGTGCACAAGATCGTCGGCCACAATCACGGCTTCGACCCCGGCGACGAAAACGCCTTCGACGAATGGGATTCGATCCAGGAATCTAGGATGGTGGGAACCATCTTCGATGTGATGAACATGTTCCTGGGCGCAGTCGGTCTGGTGACGCTGGCTCTGGGCGCAATCGGTGTGATCAACATCATGCTGGTGGCAGTCAGCGAGCGGACCCAGGAGATCGGGTTGCGTAAGGCACTGGGCGCGACCAACCGCAACATCCTCTTTCATTTTTTCCTCGAAGGCTTGCTGCTTACCTTGGGCAGCGGTCTGCTTGGCCTGGCATTCGCCGGTGGACTCATGGGAATGATGGGTGGTGTAGAGGGGCCCCAGGGATTTGATCCGCCGAAGCTCGTTCCGATGTCCGCAATGCTCGCGATCGGTTGCCTGACGCTGGCGGGAGTCATCGCTGGCCTGTATCCGGCACGTAAAGCCGCGATGCTGCAGCCCGTCGAAGCATTGCGGGCGGAGTAACTCACAATGATCATCCGCGACCTCCTTCAGGAAGCCTACACGGCCATGCGCCACAACCGGCGCCGCACCGCTCTTACCATGCTTGGGATGGCGTGGGGGATCGCGACCGTAGTGATGTTGCTTGCCTATGGTGACGGTTTCGGGCAGGCCTGCGCCAATATCTTCGCCAACTTTGGTACCAAGCTGGTGATCGTCGTCCCAGGCCAGACTTCCATGCAGGCTGGCGGCCAGAAATCCGGCGCCCCGGTCCGGTTCACGCAGGAAGATCTTGAGATCCTTGCGACCAATCTTCCGCAGGTCACGCATATCACTGGCGAAGTCGGTAAGCAAAGCACCAATGTGCAGTACGAAAACCGATCCTTCACGTTTCCAGTAAGCGGAAACGATCCCAATGTTTATGACATTCGCTCCCTCAAGATGGATGTGGGCCGTTTCTACAACATGGAAGACCAGGTTCAGCGTGGTCGCGTCGCAGTAATCGGCTCGGAAGCGAAGGAAAAATTATTTTCCGGACGCAATGCGCTCGGCGAACGCATCCGCCTCGACGGCATCAGCTTTGAGGTTGTGGGCGTTCTGGCTGCAAAGATGCAAGAGGGAAATGACGACATCAACCGCGTAGTCTATGTTCCCTTCAGCACGATGAGCGATCTCAAGAGCACGCATTACCTCGACACGATCTGGTTCAATTATCAGACTCCCGAGTACCAGAAAATCGAACCGGCGGTTCGCTCGATCCTTGCTGGACAGCACAAGTTCAATGAAGCAGACCGCGAAGCGGTGCGTGTCTTCAATCTGCAGAATCAGCTTCACCAGTTCGAAATCATCACGCTGGGACTGAAAGTTCTGATGGGCTTCATCGGCACGCTGACACTGGGCATTGGCGGCGTAGGCCTGATGAACATTATGCTGGTATCGGTAACGCAGCGGACGCGAGAAATCGGCGTGCAGAAAGCTCTTGGTGCTCCCCGCCGCTACATCCTCATGCAGTTCTTGGCCGAGGCCCTGACGATCACGTTCATAGGCGGAGTGCTGGGCGTGCTGCTGGCATACATCGTTGCGCTCTCGGTAGGCCGCCTGACGCTCTACAGCGCGTTCGCAAAAAACGGCGAGGCCGGCGACATCCGGCTGATCATCCAACCCGCGACTTTAGTCGCATCCACGGTGATTCTCGGCACGGTAGGCCTGATCAGCGGCATGATCCCTGCCTTACGCGCCTCTAGGCTAGATCCAATCGAATCCCTAAGACACGAATAGCCCCGGGTACTAACAGCCGCCTCGCCGTCCGCGAGCCCTTGGCCAGAGCCCTGCCGTCCCGGCAGTTGTCCGGCGGGCCACTCGTCTAAGGCCTGGGCTTTACCCCAGTCCCGTAACCAAACCGCGTTAGCGCGGGATGTGGGAAGTGGAGTGGGCTTTAGCGGACGGCACTAATCTGAAAACAATGTGTGGAGATCGCTCGCTCCTCGACCACGCACGAACCCCGGGGGCCATAACTCCGGTAAGGAGAAATCTCTTCTCGCTTACGATACATTTCCGTTTATGCCGAACGAGCGAAAATCACCCCAGCAGAAAAAACAGCTGGAATACGCAAGGGATCACTTTTCCGGCGGATTTAATTCGGCACGCGACTTTCACAAGGGATGGCGTCGGAAAAAGGCGCGAGTCAACAGGCAATATCGGCGAAAATCGGACGAACTGCTGGCCTCTGTGAAGCCGGGCCTAGACGCAGGAGACGCGGAGGTGGTCTCAGAAGACATAACTGCTCCGCGCTTCCAGAAATCAGTCTCCCGCAAGCGGTTGAAGAAGATCGGTGTGATCACCATGGGAGAGCGAGTAAAATGCCGTCTGCAAAGGCGAGACGAGGCGGTCAAACGGAGGGTGCTGGAACGTGAATACTATGACCATGCAGCCGCTCAAGCTGTAAAGACTCTAGAGAGCATGAGCGACGAAAAGTTGCTTGCGGTCGTGAACCGGATGCAGTTGTTATTGAAAGGAAATGTCGAGGAATTGACAAGAGTATTGTGCTCCCGCGACCCGCTCGATCAAGCTTTACGATTCTTGCGCGCCGTAAACATTGGGTCGGCTAGGGAACTCGACGCGCTGCGGCGAAATCCAGAGCTCTGCTGGGATTTTCGTAAGTGGATTCAGAAACCCGATCGCATCATGGCGAAAGCAAAACGAGCTCAGGAAAAGAACCAGCAGGAGAAAGAAGCGGCGCGCCAGCGGCGAAAGGAATTCCGAAAAGGCTAGTTTGCCTAGCGTCTTACGCCGGACGCCTGAAGCCCAACGCCCGATTCCCGATACCACTCCACCGTCCGCCTTAATCCCTCTTCAAAATCCACCAGCGGCCTGTATCCAAGCCCCTCTTCGGCCTTCGAGATATCTGCCAGCGAATGTTTAACGTCCCCTTCGCGGTCGGGTCCGTGCTTCGGCTGTCCTTTATAGCCCGTGAGATCCTGCAGGACCTT
>DASTDH010000076.1:0-4396 GCA_035710445.1 Chthoniobacterales bacterium | reverse complement strand
ATGCGATAGGCTTCCTGCGCGCTGATGATTTCTCCTGACAGAATGAGCTGCAACGCGCGCCCCTTCCCGACCAATCTGGGAAGCCTTTGCGTTCCCCCGTAGCCCGGCATGACTCCGATCTTCACTTCGGGTTGCCCGAATCTCGCAGCCTCCGCGGCGATTCGAATTGTGCTCGCCATCGAGAGTTCACACCCACCACCCAGGGCAAATCCATTCACAGCAGCGATGACTGGCTTGCCGAGGTTTTCAATGAGGTCTGTAAGCGCTTGGCCGGATCGCGTTTTCTCTTCCGCGGTGAGCGCAGTATCGTTGGCCATTTCGCTGATGTCTGCTCCGGCGGCAAATGCCTTGTCCCCGGCACCGGTGAAAACGACCCCACGCACCTCGGCGTTGTCACGAGCGTCTTCGAACGCGGAGCGCAATTCAGAAATGGTCTTGGCGTTCAGGGCGTTCAATACTTTGGGCCGGTTGATGGTCACATACGCGATCGGACCCTTCTTCTCGTAGAGAACGTTCTCAAGTTTCAAAGCAGAAGCTGGCGAGCTCATTATTCTCTCCTCCTAAATGGTGTGACCGGCCGAAGCCGCGCTACGAGCCCGCAGGAAGCTCCGCGTACGTAATTCCGGAAAGGTTCCCTTGGACAAACTGCAGGTTCTTTTTGTTCGATCCATCAAGATTGGCGCTGTAAACCGATCCCCCCAAATCGGTCAGGAACATGCGGCGGTTCGCCAGGTCTAACGCAAGGCCGATTCCTTCCATGAGGTGGTTGAAAACAATTTCCGGCTCTTTGCGAGTCCCGGGCTTCGGATCCATCGGAGCTCGATTCACCGTGTTGCCGCGCGGCGGGTCTCCGCGATCGGTCCAGTAGATCACCCGATTGCCAAGGTCGAGATCAAGATCAATGGGTTCGGGCAAATTGTCATAGAGAACTTCAATGTCTTGGCGGTTTGCCGGAGTCTGGCCCTTGGGAATCTCCAGATTCGCACGGAAGATGCGTCCTTCGCCGGCGTTATCATTCCCTTTTTGCGTCCAGTAGAGCTTTCCGCCGTCCACGTCGAGCGCTATTCCGACACACCATTTTTTCTGGTCCGGGCCCGGTCGAGAATCATTGCCGCTCGTATCCACAAGGGTTTCGATCTTGGAGCCATCCAGATTGCAGCGCATGACTCGCATGCCTTCGCGATCGCACCAGTAGAGTTTCCGGTTCTTCGCATCGAGCTGGAGTTGCTTGGCAGTGAAGGTGCTACCGGCCGGAACAATATTGGTGATATTCCCGCCGTCGAGGTCGGCTCGATCAATCGAACCATCATTCCTGCTGGGGTTGCCCATATTGGTCCAGTAGATGTGGCCACCCGCGACGTCGACCACGATGCCGTCCGGAAGTTTGCGACCCTCGTTAACGATCACTTTCAAGTCGGAGCCGTCGGGATTCGACGTCAGGATGCGGCCGGAAGCCAGATCCAAAAAATACAAACGGCCCACGGTCTTTGCGGCCGGCCTTGCGGCTTGTGCTCTTAGATTTGCGGATGACATTGAATTCTTCCCTTCCTTTCCCATTGTTCCGATTTACATTTCAGTTTTTTCCAGACTGTTCGCTAAGGCCTGTGCATAGGATCAAACCAGCCTGATATTGCGTTCCATTGTCCTGATGACCGAGTCCATCCTTCCGTTCAAGACCTGTTTGGCCACGCTAAGTGTAAATCCCTTCACTGTGTGAAAGGGGACGTGCGACGGCAAGGCCAGCGCGAACGGATCGACCACTGCATCCACGACGACCGGCCCGCCCTTGTGAGCAAGTGCCTCGGCGAGCGCGTCCCGCACGTCGCCAGGTTCCTCGATGCGGATTCCCTTGGCGCCCATCGCTTCAGCTACCTTGGCGAAGTTGGGGCTTTTGAAGTCCACGCCGAAGGGAATCATGCCGGCCTCTTGCTGCTCGATCTTGACGAAGTCGAAAGAATCGTTGTTCAGGATGATTTGAACGACTGGAGTTCTTTGTTCGACTTGGGTCAAGAGATCGCCAAGGGCAAGCATCGAGTAGCCGCCGTCGCCACAGAGGGCGATCGTTTGCCGCCCTGGATATGCCAACTGTGCGCCGAAAGCGTTGGGGGCGGCGTTGGCCATGGAAGCCCATGAGAACGACCCGAACAGTCTACGATCCCTGCCGCCACTGATATGTCGCGCCAGCCATATGACAGCGGTTCCGGTGTCAGCGAAGAACATGGCGTCATCAGAAGCCAGATCGCTCAGCGTTTTTGCCAGGAATTCCGGGCGTATGGGCTTGATGTCGGGGCCTTTGTCAACGTAGTGCTGCAAAAGCCCGTGGAAGGAATTAGTTTCCGCGATGTGCTTTTCGAGGAAGCGCTTATCGACCTTCTCCCGCACCCGCCCGAGCAGGGCATTCAGAGTGGTCTTGATGTCGCCAACCAGACCAAGATCAACCCTCGTGCGGCGTCCAATGTGCTTCGGGTTCTTGTCAATCTGCACTTTTTTTACTTTGTGACCGGGCAGGAACTCGGAAAATGGAAAGTCCGTGCCCAGGAGCAGCAAGAGCTCGGCCTCATGAATTGCGCCGTAGGCTCCGCCATAACCGAGCAAGCCGGTCATTCCGACGGCGTTAGGATTGTCGTGCTCCAGCCACTGCTTGCCGCGGAGGGCATATCCGACCGGCGCTTTCAATCTCTGCGCAAGTTGAACTACCTCGTCGCGTGCATACCTGCAGCCATCGCCTCCGAAGATTGCCACCGTTCTTGCATCGTCGATCATCTCCACCAGTCGATCTAGATCCGCATCGGCCGGACGTAGGTGTGGGGCGGCCGGAATCGTTATCTGGGTCGACTCGACTTCCACGTCCATCGACGCAATGTTTCCGGGGAGAGATATGACCGTTGGGCCTTTCTCCAGAACCGCGGTCAAAATTGCAGTATGGAATACGGAGCGAGCCTGCTCGGGATTGACGACCCGCGCGGTATAGAGAGAGGCGGTATCGAAGAACTTGTACGGATTGAGTTCTTCGAGCGTGAACGTATCCAGGATGCTCGTTTCGACGTCGCCCGCGATGGCGATGATCGGCGCGCCTTCCTTGCGCGCATCCATCAGTCCGTTAAACAGATGAACGACGCCAGGGCCGGCGGTTCCGCAGACTGCCACCGGATTGCCGGTCATGTAGGCTTCGGAAACGGCGGCAAAAACTCCATATTCTTCGTGACGGACGTGAATGAAATCGATCCTGCCGTTTCGGCGAAGTGCATCGATAAACGGGTTGAGTGCATCGCCGACTATGCCATAGCAGCGTTTGACGCCGGCGTTGGCGAGCATCTCGCACAAAATATCTGCGACGTTTCTAGACACCCAAATCTCCTTATTCGACAATTTCTACGCAGCTACAGGAAGCGAGGCGAAAAAGTTCCGCTCCGATGAACCTGATTACACGAAGGCGCTGAGGCCGGTAATGGCTTTGCCTAAAATTAGGTTTTGTATCTGGAATGTGCCCTCATAGGAGTAAAGAGCCTCCGCATCCACAAAGAACCGTCCGACGTTGTACTCAGCGGCGATGCCGTTGCCGCCGAGCAACT
Source organism: Chthoniobacterales bacterium (assembly GCA_035710445.1). Lineage (GTDB taxonomy): Bacteria > Verrucomicrobiota > Verrucomicrobiia > Chthoniobacterales > JAFAMB01 > DASTDH01. Next base: position 824 of record DASTDH010000076.1, on the reverse strand, counting down.
CGCGCGCCCACGCAACCGTCTCGCGGCACTTGGCGGTCGTAAAGGCCTTGGCAAGGGATGCGTGTGCGTCCGTCATCTTGCCTTCGGCTTGGAGCTGGGTCATGCGCACCAGGAGACACTGTGAAGCCGTGATGTTGGCGAGCATCTTGGCCAGCAGGTCTTGCACCATCTGGAATGAGCCGATCAGCTTGCCGAACTGCAACCGCTCCTGGCAATACTTGAGCGCATTTTCGTAAGCGCCCATGGCGCATCCCGTCGCCTCCCAGCCGACCATGAATCGCGTCATTTTCAAGACTCGGGCGGTGTCGCGGAACGATTGGTCGTTTTGCAGGCGGTTTTCCTCCGGTATTCGGCAGTTGTCCATCGTGATCAAGCCGTTCTGCACGACCTTGAGGGCGATCTTGTTCTGGATTTTCTCGACCTTGAATCCAGGTGTGGTCTTGTTCTCGACGATAAACGCCTTGACCTGGTTGTCGGCCAGATCGCGCGCCCAGATGATGGAGATGTCGCACCACGGAGAATTGCCGATCCATTTCTTCTGGCCATTCAGAATCCAGGTGTCGCCCTCACGTTTGGCCGTAGTGGTCATTCCACCGGAAGTTCCCGAGCCGACCAGAGGCTCGGTCAAGCCGAAGCAGCCAATTTTTTCCCAGCGGGCCATTGGCGGGAGCCATTTTTGCTTTTGTTCCTCCGAACCGCCTAGGTAAATCGATCCCATGGCCAGGCCGTTGTGCACACCGAAGAATGTGGCGATGGAGGAATCGACGCGCGCCATCTCCATGGCGATCAAGCCAAATAACTGTGCGCTTCCACCCCGGCAGCCA
>DASTDH010000075.1:0-4157 GCA_035710445.1 Chthoniobacterales bacterium | reverse complement strand
TAGTGTTACTGAAAGGATTCGATCACCAAGGTTTTGTCTTTTTCACGAACTATGAAAGTCGCAAAGGAGAGCAACTCCAACAAAATCCTCGAGCGGCACTGAATTTTCATTGGCCTTGGTTGGAGCGACAGATTCAGATCGAAGGTTCGGTGAACAAAGTGAGCCGTGAAGAGTCGCAGATCTACTTCGATAAGCGACCGCTTGGCAGCCGTTTGAGTGCTATCATTTCCGCCCAGAGCAAAGTCATTGCGAGCCGGCGGGAGCTCGAGGAGCAGCTCAAGCAGATCGAGAAACAATTCGCCGGCGAGAACCCGCCGGTTCCAGAATTTTGGGGGGGATACCGGGTTTGCCCGGAAAGAATCGAATTCTGGCAGGGCCGCGAAAACCGGTTGCATGACCGATTTTTGTACGTGCGCCAAAGCGATGGAACATGGCGCCTCGATCGTCTAAACCCGTGATATCTCCTATTTCCAGATTGCGCTTAGGCAGGATTCCAGGCGCCGGAATCGATCTCACCAAGACTCTGGAGTGCGGTCAGGTATTCCACTGGACTCGTTACGAAGGTGGTTTCGTCGGAACCATTGGGGAGACACCATCGTATCTGGAACAGGTCGACGGCGATCTCTTGGTGCCGGAGGGTCAGGAAACCATCGTCCAACGTTATCTCGCGTTGGACCATCCGATAGATGCTATTGAAGCCAGCTTTCCGGAGGATTCAGCAATCGAGGCGGCTACCCGATTCAGTCATGGTATCAGGATCGTTCGGCAACCGGTCTGGGAATGTCTCGCCACATTTCTTACCTCCGCAATGAAGCAGGTAAGCCACATCCGAAGTATATCATTGGCGGTGCGCGAGCGCTTTGGCCAACCGGTCAGACTCGGCTCAGTCGAACTCTATGCGTTTCCGTCTCCGGAGAGGATCGCGGCTTGCCGTCTAAACGATCTGCTCGAGTGCCGCCTCGGCTTTCGGGCGCAAAACGTCCTGGCGACCGCACAAATGGTGGCGGCAAAGGAGATCCGGCTCGAGGAACTATCACGTCTATCAACCGCCGAGGCGCGTCGGATCCTCTGCCGGTGCCCGGGGGTCGGTGACAAGATCGCCAACTGTGTCTTGTTGTTTGCGTTGGAAAGAATGGATGCGGTACCAATCGATGTTTGGATCAGCCGAGCATTGCAACAGACTTATTTTTTGGAGGATCAAAATGTCAAAGGATCTCGGTTGTCGGAATTCTGTAGCTATTTCGGTCCTTATGCCGGGTATGCGCAGCAATACCTTTTTCACTATTGGCGAATGACCTACCGGAAAACGAGATGATCGACGTTGCCCTCTCGCCCGCCGAAATATGCCGTTTGCCAGAAGCGGACTTGGGGCAAACCACCGTCGTCGTATTTGATGTCCTGCGCGCGACCTCTAGTATGATCACTGGACTGGCCCACGGAGTCGCCTCCTTTCTTCCAGTGAGAACGGTCGAAGCAGGCCGAGAGTGGAAGCAGCGCCAACCGGATCTGTTACTGGCAGGAGAAAGGCACGGCTTGCCTCCGGCCGGTTTTGATTTAGGTAATTCGCCGAGCGACTTTAAGAGCGTTCGTGGCCGGCAAATCATCATAACAACCACCAACGGCACCGCCGCTCTGGAACAGGTGCGAAACGCCCAAACCGTGCTGCTTGGCGCGCTGGTTAACATTGCGGCATTGGCGGAACTCGTCCGCGCTAGCTCTCCCGAACACCTTTTGTTGGTCTGTGCTGGAACCGGAGACCGCTTTAGTTTAGAAGACGCAATCGGAGCAGGAGCGCTTCTAGCTAATCTCAAACGGACCGACTATCTCGATCCGGCTGCAATGGTGCACTCTCTCTTCCACGAGGTTCGCGACAATCTCGAGACCAGTCTTTGCCGTTCCCAGAATGGTCGAGCCTTGTTGGCGCTTGGAAAAGAACAGGATGTTCGCGACTGCGGGCAACTATCGGTCTACGACACGGTTGGAATAATGCGCGGATCAGCCGTTGTTTCAGTTAAATGACCGTTTGACTGACGAACGAACCACCGGATGTTTCACGCTTGAGCGATCGGGAAACTGGCTCTAGTCTACGGCGATTTTGTCGATGTCGAATCGGAAAAAGGTAACGCTGGCGGTTGTTGGGTCCTTGCTGCTGCACCTTGTCTTTGCCCTTAGTGTGGTGGGTTACTACGCGGTGTTCCCTCCTCCGCCGAATCCGCCGGCCAAGGAGGCAGACGATAAGTTGCCCGAACTGACGTTGATGGATACGCCGCCGACACAACAAAAGCGTCAGTATGTCGATACCGATGACGATCAGAAAACCGATAAAAAACCCGAGGATTCACAATTTGAATCCGATAAGGACACGGCCGCTGCTTCCGAGAAAGAAGGAAAAATCCCGGGTCCTCTTCCGGAACAGGAGGGCAAGAATCTAGAGGACCTGATGTTCAAGAACCACGATTTCTCGCTCGATACCAAGGGCACCGATTTCAATCGTGAAAGCGCAAACGGCGGAGAAACTGCCCAATCTACTCCGGTCCCGACGCCGGCCGCTACACCCACCCCGGCGCCTTCGCCCAATCCGGAAGAATTAGCTATGCTGTTCTCGACGCCGACTCCGACGCCGCCACCCACTCCACAGCAAAACACGGCTCAACAGAACAGGAAACAAGGTGCCCCTCAGACAGCCTATCGTCCTCAGAAAATCGTTACCCGGCTGCAAGGAAATATTTCGAATCGCGGCCGCTCTTCGGTCGGAGCAATTGGCACTCCGCAAGGACGCTTTCAGAAGGCGGTCGAGGACGCGGTCGGGTCGCGCTGGTATTATTACGTTGGTCAGCGGGCTGACCTGGTTGAAATTGGGACCGTCCGCATCGACTTTAAGATAACGCCTTCGGGCCGGGTGAAAGATGCCAGGATTATCAGCAATTCATCCAACCAGACCTTTGGCAGCGTTTCACTGCAATCGATTCTTGATGCGAGTATACCGCCAATGCCTCCGGAACTCGCGACTCTAGTACCAGAAAGCGGCCTCGAGTTCACGTTCTCTTTCACCCAATTGTAAGTCAGTAAGTTTCCATGAATTATCTCGCACTCTTCGAAAATCCACTCGATTTCTTCATTAAAGGCGGAGTCTTCATGTGGGTGCTGCTCGCCTGCTCCTTCGTTGCCTTGACCGTGATCTTGCTTCGCCTGTTTGCGTTGCGGAAAGGAGAAATCGCGCCACGACTCATCGAAAAGACAATCGCCGCCTATCAACCCGGCGAGCGATTGGACCAACTTCGTCTTCTGGTCAAGGGCGACGATTCGGCACTAGCCAGGATCGTGGAGGTGGCGATCCGTCCTTATCACGCATCGCGCAGCGAGACGGTTGACGCGGTCCAAGCACGTGCTCGCCGCGAATTGCTCGGGCTGGAGAGCGGCCTGTTCATTCTGGAGATCATCGTGGGTATTGCTCCGTTGCTCGGTCTTCTCGGCGCGGTCAGCGGATTGGTCCACGTGTTCGGCAACATTGGCTCCGGCGTCATGTCGACGAGCGATCTTAAAGGGATCGCTTCCGGTATCGGCGAAGCTCTCAGTACTACCATCGTCGGTCTGGCCATCGCCATCCTTTCGTTGATCGCCTTTCTTTCGTTTACTCGCAGAGTGGAAACGATGGCGGTAAAAATGGAATCTTTGGTCACTGACTTGGTAGATAAGCTTTACCAGAACGGCGATACGAACGAAGAGGGCGAGTCGACGATTGGGGACGGTTCGGAACCAGCAGAAAAGTCGCGTACATTCCAAGACAGATCTAAGACGACTCGACCGGTGGAGGAAGCGGCTCGATGAGGTTCTATACCAAACGCAAGAGAACCCCGCAGATTATCATCGTATCTTTGATCGACATCTTCGCGATGCTGCTGATCTTCTTTATCGTCACTACGACGTTCAAGACCGCCCAGTCGCAGCTTCGGATCAATCTCCCTGAATCGAAGACCGCCTCTCAAGGGCAAAACACCGAGGAACCGCTGGTATTGGCCATCACTAAAGACGAGAAGCTTTATCTTGGAGATAAGCCGGTCGGTAATGTGGACGAGCTCACTGCCTCACTGAAAGATTACCAGCAGAAATCGCCGAATCGGCCGATCGCAATGAGCGCCGCAAAAGAGGTTTCCTTC
>DASTDH010000074.1:0-3637 GCA_035710445.1 Chthoniobacterales bacterium | reverse complement strand
GGGTCCTCTGATTTACCCTCCTCCTCTTCCATCTCACCGGTGCTGTAGAAAGGGTCAAACTCGTGTGTGGCCAGAAACACTTCCTGATCATAGCTGCCGGAATCGTGATTCGGCTCGACATAAACGATTCCGAACTGTCCTGTGTACAGCCCGCTGTAGAGATTGCTTCCAGGCATCACGTGGGTGTGCACCCAGCGGATCCCGGCTGGCCTAGGAGTAAACTGGTAGCTGACTTGGCCGCGAGGGGGAACAACGATGCTCTTCTCTTCGCCGGCGCCATCGACTTCCGAAGGGATGAATTGGCCATGCCAATGGACGAACTCGGGCGTGTCGGTGTCGTTAAATATCTCTACCGAGACTTCCTTGCCCTCCCGTAAGCGGATCAGAGGTCCCGGGACTTGGCCATTGTAGCCGATGGTGCTGATGGTCTTGTTCTTAGTGACGTCGACTAGCACCGGGCCGATTCGCAAACTCACTTCTGCCGGTCCGGCCTTGATCGGAGGCGTTGGAGTCGCAGAGGCCATTGGCATCTGCATCGGCTTTTGCGCGGCGGCAGAGGTTGGGAGCAACCAACCACCACCGGCTAAAGCACTGGTCAGCAAGAACTGCCGGCGCGAAAAACGATCGTTTTCCTGCTCTCTCATAGTTCGCAGATCCTGCTGGAACAAAATCAGGATGTCACTCGGGATGAACGAAAGCCTGAACCGCAAATTAGCCCTTCTTGACTGAATCCGAACGCTAACGCCTGTCAATAACGAACACCGATATTCAAAGGACTGATTGCACTTGAAGTGCGTGTTGGTGGTAAGTCAAGATCACCAGTCGCGGATTGCGCGAATGCGTCGAAAAGCCCCACCCAGAGAACCCGGCAAGGAGCCTGATCACCGCGAGTTTGTCAGCGGTTTTATCCGGCTACACATTCTCCACCATGCAGCGCAGGAGCCTTTGGTGGGCTTCTGGATGATTGAAGAGCTGCGACGGCACGGCTATGAGATGAGTCCTGGCACGATCTATCCCCTACTGCATAGCCTCCAAAAGAAAGGCTATCTCTCCGTCGAAGTGAAACGAGAGGGAAAGCGCGCCTGGCGCGAGTATTCTGCCACCAAAGAAGGAAGGAAAGCGCTTACTGCAGCCAAACGAAAACTCCGCGAGCTTTTTCACGAACTGATTGAGAATCGTCGGCAATGAGCTCGTGGCCCTGGCGGTCCGATTCTTGCCGGCCAGAATAAAGTTCACTGCTTCCCAAAAGCCTCCGCGGAAGAGTGGTGCCGAAGCAGTTATTGATTGATCGTGTAGACGAAAAGGGCAGCTGTTTGAGAGCCGCGGTGAGGCACAGCTACATAGAGGTGATTTGCAGGCGACGCGTAGAAGCCAGTCCGCGCCCCGGGTGCCGTTAGGATCCTTCCCTCACTCTCGTAACGGTCAGGGCTGTGTTGTCGAAAAACCTCCACTGCTCCTTCCCCACCGATGACGTAGATTGATCGGCGAACCGCATCGTAAAAAACATCGTCCGTGTCGCCAACGGTTGCCAACGTAGCGACGATTCGGCCGGAGCTTGTGTCCAGAACAACTAGCCGAGCAGGTAACCTGCATCCAACGAAAAGCCTTTTGCTAGAGTCATCCAAAGCCATTGGGTAATTCGCCAATGCTCCTCCTAGACCCCATTTGACAATAGTCACGTATTTCCGGCGATCGATGACACTGACGCCAAATTGTCTCGGGACATTTGCGTAAACTTGATCTCCGCCGCCTTCGAATTGAAAGGACTCGGGATGCGCACCAAGCATGACGGTCCCAACTTTCTGGCCGTTCGCGTTTACGATGCCGATACCGCCATTCCCGTACCCAACCCAGACATCCCCGGTCGCCTCATCGTAGCGGATGTTGTCAGCGTCTCCTCCGAATTCCAGGGTGTGTTGCAAGGTCAAGGTTTTGCCCTCATAGATCCGAAGCTTGCCGTCTCCTCCAGTCGCAACATAGAGCCGGTCAGTTCTCGAATCGTAGTAAACCCCTTGTGGTTCTTTAAGACCTTTGATCTCGGCGCTGCGCTCTCCCCTTCTTATATCGACGACTTCGACCGAACCATTCCCGAGAGCGGCAATGAATAGGCGCTGGCCGGCGGCGTCTGCTGAGAAGTGGTCGATTCGTCCTTCTACGCCGGGCAATGGAATTTCCTTTTGCAGACGCAGCTCCTCAGCGTCGGTTCTGTCCGCAGAGACAGCAGCCACCGCCCTAACCAGAAGCGTTATGCTCAGAAAGAAGGACCGCAGTCGCATCCGATTTTGCCGCTCGGCGCGGCAATGTCGCGTCGCCGGATCATGCTTCGGCGGACACGCCTGCAAAAGGAGACGGAAGTTCACTTTCTTGTTGTCGGTTTCCAGGTACCTGGAGGAAACCAAAGTTATTGCGAATTGCGTCCGTTACTCTGCTGGTTCGCAGCTAGCGGTTCGGCGTTGAGGGCGGCTTTGATGCCCTCGGCTAGAGCTACTGCTTTGCCGCGGCCATAATAGTGAAGGAACATCATCCGCGGAGTTTCTCCGGTCATGTGCTGGTGAATCGCAACGATGTTAATCCCGTTGCCGCGAAGCGTTTTGAGCACGGTCTGGAGCTCGGTTTCAAGCATGACAAAATCGCCGACAACGAGCGCATCATCAGATGTACCTGCGAATGCCGCCCAGGTATTGACTCCCATGGTATTTCCGACCGTGCATCCGCACGCCATTTTTGTCTCGCGCCCGATCGTCACCTTATACATGCCGTCCTTCGCATCGCCCTTTTGTCCAAAAACCTGGGTAATGGCTTCGCCCTCAATCGAACTCTTCTCTGGCAATTGACCCAAACCGAAAGATTTCGCCGGCTGAGCATTCGCCGTGCGGATTTCCTTTACTTTATCAAAGATCGCACGCACGCCTTCGGCCAGCTTATCTACCGAGCCTTCACCGCCGACGTGCATAAAGTAAACCTTCGGCTCGTCGAAAAAGAAATGGTTGTGTAGTGCGGTTACTTCCAGGCCGCTGTCCAGCGCGACGCTCATCACCGGGTTTACTTCGTCCTCGAAGAGAACCATATCACCCATCACCATCACAGTATCCTTCGATCCTGGGGTGAAGGCCGCCCATGAAGTAAACCCCATAAAGGGAGCAAGCCGGGCCTGATCAACGCTAATCGCAACGTCGTTCCTGGGTTTGCTAACCTTAAAGGTATTCTCCTTTTCGTTCAGCACACCCTTAAGACCGGTAATGGATTCGATCTTCGCCGTGTCCAGGCCGCTTTCGGCGGCGAGACTAATCGAAGCCGGCAGAAAGAGCAGGACAGTACAGAGGCTCGCAGTAGCGAATATCATCGCAAAAGGAAAAGATTGACACTTCATGGGGCGTGCTCCTACAAATAGAAATTGGTAACATGTATTACACTAGGAAATATCCATGTCAAGCAAGCCCAGCGCTGCGCGTCTTTTGCACGCCGCTCCGCCAGCATCGGACAAGCCAGCGTAAGGCTCAAACCGGGGAAAAACATTACTGAAGATAGCCTTTAGAATTGTTCAGAGTCTGGGACGCTCCAGTCGGCCAGACCGCCGGGTAACCGGGGAGCGCTGCGAATATGAAATGGATTACCCGAGAAAGAGTAAAAGTGGATC
>DASTDH010000073.1:0-9035 GCA_035710445.1 Chthoniobacterales bacterium | reverse complement strand
CGCCCCAGGGGAGAAACAGAAACAGGAACACAACCGGATGTGAGGAGGACGCCCGGATAGCGGTTGCCGTAGCGTTCATCGGGCAGTTGCAAAGTTCAAAGGGCCGGTTGAGGTGCGCGGCGAGATCTCATTGATGCGGTGCGCGCAAGGCGTTCATCCGGATGCGAATGAATCTCTCACTTGCAGCGGTACTGGAAAGTACGCTGAATTGCGTATTGACAGAAAGGCTTTTGATGAGAAGGCGGACGATCAAATAACAGACAATAACGTCTACCACTTCAGCATCTGGAAGCGGCGGGCTACTTCTTCCGCATTTTCCCGTGAGTTGAAAGCTGAGACTCGGAAATAGCCTTCTCCTTGAGAACCAAAGCCTGCGCCTGGTGTTATCACGACCTGAATTTCTTTCAGGATTTTATCAAATGCGTCCCAACTCTGTTGTCCAGCCGGTGCTTGGACCCAGAGGTAAGGGGCATTTCTTCCTCCGAACACGTTAAGATCGGTCTTGGCCAGAGCGGTGGAAAGGATTTCGGCGTTACCTAAATAATGATCAATCAACTCTTGAACCTGTTTCTTACCATCGCCCGAGTAAATCGCTTCCGCTCCGCGCTGGACCGGGTAACTCACGCTGTTGAATTTAGTACTGAAACGCCGGTGCCAGAGCGGAAAGAGAGGTCGTCTCTCACCGTTGCTCGTGCTGGCCAACAGCTTTTTCGGTAAGATGGTAAACCCGCACCTGAGTCCAGTGAACCCCCCATTTTTGGAAAAACTACGGAATTCAATGGCGCACTGGTCGGCGCCCGGAATCTCGTAAATGGAGCGAGGGATAGCCGAGTCCTGTATGTAAGCCTCGTAAGCCGCATCGAACAGGATGATGGCATCGGAGGCCATGGCATAGTTTACCCACGCAGTGAGCTGATCCCGGGTGGCAACAGCACCAGTCGGGTTGTTCGGATAGCAGAGATAGATCAGGTCGACACGTTCGTCAGGAATACGTGGTACAAAATGGTTATCTCGATTGCAGGCCAGATAAACCAAGCCAGAATACGAGCCGGTAGAATCTGCTTTGCCGGTGTGGCCGGCCATGACGTTGGTATCAACGTAGACCGGATAGACGGGGTTCATCACCGCGATGCGGTTCTGGTGACCGAAAATGTCGAGAATATTGCCGGAATCACATTTTGACCCATCGGAAACAAATATTTCGTCGTCTGCAACCGGCAAACCGCGCGCACGATAGTCATTCTCGGCAATCGCCTGCCGAAGAAACTCGTATCCTTGCTCGGGACCATATCCGCGAAAAGTCTCTCGCTGGCCCATTTCATCGACTGCCTGATGCATAGCTTCACGAACTGCGGCGGGAAGAGGCTCGGTGACGTCACCGATGCCGCAACGAATGATGTGTTTTGCGACACCGGGATTCTCCGCGGCATAGGCATTCACGCGCCGGGCAATCTCGGGGAAAAGATAGCCGGCTTTGAGTTTAAGATAATGATCGTTGAGGAAGGCCATAGACGACGCCTCTTCAGGGCGATAGCAAATAGCAGATAGCAAATAGGTCGTTCAACAGACGAAACTGAGCCTATTTGCTACTTGTCTTGGCTCCTTCGCTGGCAAATTGGCTATTTGCTATTTGCTCTTTGCTGATTCATTCGAGCCTTGCGAGAACGACTATTTCGCGGCTTGGAAATTTTTCTCGGCCTGGTCCCAATTAACAACATTCCACCAGGCTTTGAGGTAATCAGGTCGCCGGTTTTGGTAGAGGAGGTAGTAGGCGTGTTCCCAAACGTCTACGCCGATCACCGGTTTCAGGCCCTCCGAGATGGGACTGTCCTGGTTGGCCGTCGACGTGATCTGTAGTTTGCCCTCTTTATCTACGACCAGCCACGCCCAGCCGCTGCCGAAACGGCCAATGCCTGCTTTTTCAAGTTCACCTTTGAACTGATCGAAACTGCCGAAGGTGGAGTTGATGGCTTCAGCCAATTTTCCTTTCGGGCTACCACCAGCGTCTGGGCCAATAATTTTCCAGAAAAAAGTGTGGTTGGAATGTCCCCCAGCGTTGTTTCGAACCACCGTACGGATCGATTCGGGCACCTTGCTTAAATCAGCTAGCAATTCGTCTACCGGCTTCGCGGCGAGATCAGGATGACCTTCCAGGGCCTTATTGGCATTGGTGATATATGCCTGATGATGCTTGTCATGATGGATTTCCATCGTTTTGGCGTCGATATGTGGCTCGAGCGCGTTGGATGGATAAGGTAGAGGAGGTAGTTCGTAAGCCATATAAATCTAGGAATTAAGTGTTCTGCGAGCCCGGCTCTGTCATCCTTGGCCCTCTGCCGTCCCTGGCTCGCAAATTAACCTAGAGCAGGTCTTTTAATATCGTCAAACCTAGATGCAACGAACAACAGCGAACCGCGACGAACGCCAACAAAGACCAGCAACGGCGGGCCGCGTCTGCGGGACCATTGCGCCTATCGGGCTCGGTGAACGGAGGCCATCTCTACCGATGAAAAGATTCTGACTCAGTTGGAATAGAATCTTTAGGTGGTGATTCGACCGGCGTGCTCTGGGCGTAGTGCTCCGAGGTGAGCGGATGCTCGGGAATGAGATATTTGGCTAGTCCTTCCTGAATGAGATCCGCGGCACAAACGTGCATCGGCCTTTCGCGATTTGCGCTAAAACGCCGGAGAGACTGCTGCATCTCCTCCGTCAGAATGATTTGGAGAAACGTCTTTTTCTCCTCTTTCAGGCGGTTGCGTCGTCGACGTTGAGCTTCACGCAGTTGGATTAGCCTTCTTTTTCGCTTTTGGGCGGCAGGCTGGGACATACTGGGGGGATTACCATATGATAACTTCAACTAAGCCGAAGTCGAGCGAACTTGTCGCGCTGCGCGAATAGCCGATCGCCGATAGCCAATGATCGATCAAAGGGGGGCACGCTGATCGGTAGCGTTCTTGGACTTAGAAGTAGGCACTTTTTCAGGGTCGAGCCCCCTTTTCGGCGATTGGCGATTGGCTATTCGCGCAGCGCGGAGTTGACAAAAGGGCAGCCTCGCCTATGCAAGGGGTTTGTGCTGCCCTTAAAGTTCTCTTCTGCTCTCTCGGTCGATCGCCGGGAAGAACTAGAGACATTAATGTTCTTTAACCCGCAGCAGGGCGATCATCAATCGAGCATTAACGCCTCCATTCTCAGTTATGGGTTTCCCAAAATCATTCAGGAAAGCGATTATCTGCGGATTGGAATTGAAGGAAAGGAGGTCCAGACGCTCTACGCCTTTGTGCATCGGGGTAAGCTTGAGGACCTCGCTGGCGTGATTGTCTATACGCGCACGTTGCCGGATACGCTGGTCTTGCTTCATATGGCGGTAAAACCGGAATACTCTTATGCCGACGGTTATAAGAACGAGCTGGTGCTGGTGAGGATGCTGGCTCAAATCCGCTCTATCGCCAAACGGATCAAGGGCGTAAAGAAGCTTTCGATTGCATATGCCGGGCAAATCCTGCCGAAAGCGGAACTGGAGTGGGATGCAAGAGAAACGATCTAACTCGACGTTAAATCGATGAATAAAACAGGGGCCGCGCTCCAAGAAGTCGTATCTTTCGCGAACGAATTGCTCGAGGTCGCGCTAATCGAAGACTATCCGAGCGCGGTAAACGGACTCCAGGTGCAAAATCGAGGTACGGTTTCCAAGATCGGGGCGGCAGTTGATGCCAGTAGTCGTACCATCGAAATGGCGATCAACCAGAGCGTCGATCTTCTGGTTGTTCACCACGGAATTTTCTGGGGCGGGGCTTCTCCGGTGACCGGACCGGTGTATCGACGCCTGGCAAAAGCGTTTGAGGCGGATCTGGCAATCTACAGCGTCCATCTTCCACTCGATTTTCACCCCGAGATAGGCAACAACGTTCTGCTCGCCGAAGCGCTGGGTCTGATACCAGCTTCACCTTTCTGGTTCGTCAAGGGTCGAGCGCAAGGGTACCTTTCTACCGTTGATGTGGAGTTGGGCGAATTGGTGGAGAGGGCTGAGCGAGTTCTAGGCCGTAAGATCTGGTGCTGTCTTGCCGGCCCTAGCCGTACCCAGCGCATCGGGATTGTAACCGGCGGAGCCGGATCACACCTGGTCGAGGTCGCGGCGGAACAGGTGGACACCTTCGTCACGGGAGAGGGGCCGCATCACTCTTTCGTCTTAGCCGAAGAACTCGGGATAAACCTCCTCTATGGCGGCCACTACGCCACGGAGACCTTTGGCGTCAAAAGATTGGCGGCACGACTCGCCGAAAGGTTCGGGTTGCGGTGGACGTTCTTGGACCATCCCTCGGAACTGTGAAACGGCCGTCGCGGAGCGGCACACGAGTTAATCGAGCGTTCTTTGAGCGGGACCCAGTAACTTGTGCTCGCGATTTGCTCGGATGCGAACTGGTTTGGAGGAATACCTCGGGAATCATCGTTGAAACTGAGGCCTATGCAGAATCCGGCGACGAAGCATCGCACACTTTTTTGCGACAAGCGGTGAGGACCTTTGTCAGCGAACGTCCGGCCGGATCGCTTTACATCTATCTGAACTATGGAGTTCACTGGCTCCTGAATTTTTTGGTCAAAGACGAATCTTTTCGCGGGTTTGTCCTAATCCGCGCTTTAGAGCCGCGAAACGGCGTCAAGTCCATGTTCAAGCGACGTGGAGTCGACCAGTTGACTGACCTCTGTTCCGGACCTGGCAAACTTACCCAGGCAATGGGCATTACGGCCGAATGGAATGGCGCCGACCTTTTTTCAATTCCCGGCGTGAGGTTGTCACTCTGGGAGGTGCCGCCAGCGATTATCGCCGGTCAGCGGGTCGGCATCACCAAGTCGACCGAGCGGGAATGGCGCTATTTTGTTGGCAACTCACCTTTTGTGAGCGGTAGAAAGGGAAAAACCCGCCCCAGGAACAACTGAGGCGGGCAAAACACTCCTTGATAAACACTCCTAAAGGTCGAGACCTTATTTGGAGTAACCGGTCGTCGTATGTGCCGGCGGTGGGGCAGTGGTTGTTTCTTTATGGCAAGCCGCCATGCCGAGAGCAGCAACAGCGACGGCCGCTAAGGTGATGTATTTCACGATCTTCATTTTCAGTCTCGCCTCCTTTCTTAGCTAGCAGCACTTTGCTATTAGGCTGAACCTTCCCGGGAGACAAATGTATTTTCTGAATTTTGTCCTGAAGCGCAGCTGGCGCTTGAGCGATTTAAATTGCTCTCTCAGAATGGTTAAGGGCGAACGCTAAAGTTCCTTTCGATGTTGACCCTTAGCCAACAATTTCAACTTCGGTTCCGGCTTCTACCAGATCAAAGAGACGCGTGACGTCGCCATTGCGCATTCGAACACAACCATGACTGGCCGGCTGGCCGACCAGATGTTCTTCGTTGGTGCCATGGATATAGATAAAACGTTCTCGAGTGTTTCCGTTGTGGGGTTCGACTCCGTCCAACCAGAGAATGCGGGAGGTAATAAGGTCGCTTTCCTTCTCCCACTCGGAGGGGCTGGCCACAGGTACCCGTTCGCGAAACACGGTGTTCAACGGCTGGTCACCCCCGATTTTCTGATGGATGCGAAAACGGCCGAGCGGCGTTTGGAAGCTTCCAGATGCCTGGCCGAGGCCGAAACGCGATGTCGATACCGGGAATTGAAGAACGACCCTAGAATCGTGGAGAAGCTCCAAGGTCTGTGCTTTTGCATCGATCCTGATCTTGTAGCTGCTCATTTTCCTTCTAAAGTGTCGAGGCGCTGATGAGTAAAACGTATCACTTGGCAATCGTGGGAGCTACTGGAGCAGTTGGAACCGAACTGATCCGGTTGCTTGAGCAAAGAGAGTTCCCGGTGGACAGCCTTAGACTATTCGCGTCCGCCCGATCGAACGGTAGAACCCTGGCTTTCCGTGGCAAACAAGTCCCGGTAGAGACCTTAACCGAAAAAGGGTTCGTTGGAGTCGATCTTGCCCTGTTCAGCGCCGGCGGCGGCACTGCCCGTAGTTTTGCTCCGGCTGCGGTGCAGGCGGGTGCGGTCGTAATCGATAATTCCTCTGCATTTCGCATGGAATCGGACGTACCGCTGGTCGTACCGGAGATCAATCCTCAAGATGCCGCCAAACATCGGGGAATCATTGCGAATCCGAATTGTACGGCTCTCATCACGCTAATGGCTCTTTACCCGTTGCATAAGGCGTTTCGAGTGAAGCGGGTGATCGCGGCCAGCTACCAGGCGGTTTCCGGTGCCGGTGCTCGAGCAATTGCGGAATTGGAGCTCCAAAGCAAAGCTCATGCCGCTGGATCGGAGATTAAGCCCGAGGTTTTTCCGCATCCGATCGCTTTCAATGTGTTGCCGCAGGTGGATCAATTTTTGGACTCAGGATACACCAAAGAGGAACAGAAATTTCTCAACGAGTGCCGCAAAATCATGCACCACTCGACACTACGCGCTTCCATCACTTGCGTGCGCGTGCCTGTCTTTCGGGCCCACGCAATAGCGGTTAATGCCGAATTCGTTGAGCCCGTTTCGGTCGATCGGGCTCGTGATGTTTTGGCCAAGGCACCGGGAGTAGAATTGGTCGACGATCCAGGAAAACAGCGATATCCAATGCCGTTATACTCTGCTGGCAAAGAGGCGTGCGGGGTTGGGCGGATACGGATTGATACGGCGCTGGACAATGGCCTGGCTTTTTGGGTTTGCGGAGATCAACTCCTGAAAGGGGCCGCATTGAACGCGATTCAGATAGCTGAACTTTTGGTCAAAAGCGGGTAGATCATAAGCGGCGACCTGTCCGACGAAGCCTATCCTGATGCGACGTAATAGTTCAAAATGGGCGAAGTCGGAAGCCGCGATTTATAGTATAGCCTTGGAGCCGGTCGGATTTACCGCTTTGGTTGGATCCAGTGTGGGGTTGTTTTACGCGCGAGACGTCCGGGCACAAATCGATATGAACGTGCCATTAACGGCATAAAACAGAAGAAAGCAGCATAAAGCGGTAGACAACTGTACCCGTCTGTGCGAAATGCGTCCTCATGATTAGTCCTGGAGAACTATTTCCAGTTGAACGCCGTGACCGGATTCTCGGTTTGCTTCGACAAGAAGGCAAAGTGGTTGCGCTTGATGTCGCTCGCCGGCTCAACGTATCGATAGATACCATTCGTCGCGACTTGGAATATCTGGCTTCGACCGGCTCTATTCGACGCGTACATGGGGGCGCGTTACCCGCGGCTCCGGTTCCTGGACGGATTCAGCAACGAAGCTCGGAAGAAACCGAAGCTAAAGAAGAACTGGGAAAACGGGGAGCATTACTGATTCGCCCGGGGAGCGTGGTCGTATTCGATTCCGGCAGCAGCAATTTAGGGATCGTCAAGGCTCTCCCTCGGGACCTGCAGTTTACGGCGGTGACCCCCTGTCTTCCGATTGCAAGTGCGCTCGGCGAGTTTTCGGAAGTGGAGGTTGTGGTGTTGGGAGGCCGGTTGCATCGCCGCGAATCGATGACGGTTGGGTTGCGAGCAGCGAAGGAGCTTGAGGATTTTCGAGCAGATCTATGTTTCCTCGGGGTCTGTGCGCTCCATGCCGATGTTGGTATATCGACTCTCTCGGTAGAAGAACTGGAGATGAAACAGGCAATTGTCCGATGTGCCGGCGAGATTGTTGGACTGATAACCGCAAGCAAATTCAACAAAGCGGCGCCATTTGTGGTGGGATCAGTCGGCATTCTGACTCGCGCGATTGTTGAGCGTGGGGTTGCGGCGAGCGAACTCGAGCTGCTTCGCCGTTACGGCGTGCTCGTCGACTAAAGAAGTCAGAAGAGATGGCGTCGGACAATAGCGCAGGAATCGACCGTGTTCGGGAACTCGGCGGGACACGCAGTGATACTACGAGAAATCGGATCGCGATTTCGGCGGTGTTTTTTCTCAACGGATTTGGACTAGCGAGTTGGTTCATCCATATCCCTTCGGTCAAAGAGCAGTTGGGCATGAGCGAGCAAGAATTGGGGCTGGCCCTCCTTGGAACCGGGCTTGGTTCGCTCGGGACGATGTGGCTTAGCGGCTGGCTGATGGGGAGGTTTGGAAGTCGTCGAGTTCTGGTCCTGGCAACTCTGTGCTTTGCATTATCATTGGCGTTCCCGGTCTGGGCTCCGAACTTTGTGCTCCTTACGGTATCGCTCGGGATCATCGGCGCCTGTAACGGCTTGATGGATATCTGTATGAATAATCAAGCCGCTCATTTTGAAGCGGTCGCCGGGCGGCCGGTCATGTCCTCGTTTCATGCGACCTGGAGTTTGGGCGGATGGTGTGGCTCGCTTCTCGGCAGCCTCTTTTTGTTCAATCAGCAGCTAGCGACTTGGCACCTGGCATTGCTCTCCCTTTTCATTATCGGAGGGATGATATGGCTGGCACCGAGCCTTCTGCCAACTGCGTCGAAACAAGGTCCGATCTTTGCCCTGCCGACCAGGGGGATTGTGATCTTTGCCCTGCTTTGTCTGATCGCGATGTTGTCGGAAGGTGCGGTCGCTGATTGGGCAGGAGTTCATCTTCGCGATGATCTGAACACGCCGCACGCTTTGTCGGGCTTTGGTTACAATGCGTTCGCGATTTGCATGGCCGGAGGCAGATTCATCGGAGATAGAATTGTGCAGCGGATTGGGCGGGAACGGACAGTAAGCGTTAGCGCTCTGCTCGGTGCGGCTGGACTTTTCGCTGCGGCGATGGCCGGTACTCCAATCATATCCATTATCGGCTTTGGATTGGCCGGTCTCGGTATGTCGAATATTGTCCCAGTGCTCTTTTCACTCGCTGCTTTGCGAGTCCCGGGAGCGATCGAGCGCGCTACATCGTCGGTTTTTGCCACCGGTTACCTTGGGTTTTTGATCGGGCCGCCGTTGGTTGGGTTATTTGCTCAAAGGTTTACGTTACCGGTCGCTCTGGCGGGCGTTGCGATTCTGGTCGCCGGAATTTGCGTATTAGGTCCCAGGCGGAGGGTGAGGTGATCGGTGACTGGTGAAAAGAGATTGGTGAGAGGAGATAGCT
>DASTDH010000072.1:0-24321 GCA_035710445.1 Chthoniobacterales bacterium | reverse complement strand
GGAGCGCGGACATCGCTCGGTGGGCGCAGTTCGTGCAGGCACAGAAGGACCGTTGGAGCCATACCTTCGTCTACTTCAAGCACGAGGAAAGCGGTGTCGGACCGAAACTCGCCCAGCAACTGATGGACGAACTCGCGGGATCCAAAAGCTAGTACAGAGCTTAGATGCGGTGATCCCAGGGCCGAGGCTGATCGCCGAACTATTTTCTGTTTCCTTGACCCGTGCCATAGTCGCGGATGCGCATAGTCGTGATCGGTGGAAGTGGACACATCGGAACCTATCTTGTCCCCAGGCTGGTGGCTGCCGGGCACGAGGTCATATCAATTAGCCGCGGTGATCGGGAACCTTACCAGTCGCATGCTGCTTGGCGATCTATTCAACAGATCAGAATCGATCGAGCCCAAGCCGAAAGGTCCGGAAGTTTCGGCCGGCAAATTGCCGATTTGCGAGCCGAAGTGGTGATCGATCTGATCTGCTTTGCGCTCGACAGTGCACAGCATTTGGTCGAAGAGCTGCGAGGGAAAATTCAGCATTTTCTACATTGCGGAACCGTATGGGTTCATGGGCCCAGTGTCATCGTTCCAACCACCGAGGAGCAGCCGCGACGTCCATTTGGAGAGTACGGGATCCAGAAAGCGGCGATCGAACAATACTTGCTGGGTGAAGCGCGGCAATTCGGGTTTCCGGCGACAATTCTTCATCCCGGCCACATTGTCGGGCCTGGTTGGAATCCGCTGAATCCAGCCGGCCATTTCGATCCCACCGTTTTCGATCGATTGGCTAAGGGAGAAGAATTGGCGTTGCCCAATCTCGGACTGGAAACCGTTCATCACGTACACGCGGATGATGTCGCTCAGTCTTTTTATCAAGCGCTGATTAATCGGAGCACGGCAATCGGGGAGAGCTTTCATGTCGTTTCTCCGGCGGCGCTGACCTTGCGCGGGTACGCCGAGGAAGTTGCCGCTTGGTTCGGAAGGAAAGCCGTGCTCCGCTTTTTGCCTTGGGAAGAGTGGAAACAAACCGTCACGAACCAAGATGCCGCCGCGACCTGGGATCATATAGCGCATAGCCCCAATTGCAGCATCAGTAAGGCCCGCCGATTAATTGAATACCATCCGCGCTATTCTTCTCTCGAGGCGGTTAAGGAATCGGTTGATTGGCTCATGAAGCGAGGATAAGGAGCTCGAGTTGTGAGCTCGGCCGATTTCCTTGTGCCACTGGCCTAGCGACTCTGGACGCGCTATCGTTTGGTTGCCATGGATGGTGGACATCGAACCTATCGGCGCCAGTTTTTGGCGAGTACCTTTAAGGCCGGAGCGCTGCTTACTCTTGGCTGGACCATATCAGCTCGGCGCGCCTTATCGTACGGAGAACAAATGAAACAGCCGGATACCGCAGCGTTCAAGGACGACGGTACAATCCCCAACAACCGATTGCCGTTGCTGCTGTACCGCGGCGTCCTCAATGTAGAAAGCACTGATCCGGCGGCTCAGATTGAGGATCACTTTGCGGCGAACAACTGGACCAATTCCTGGCGAAACGGGATTTATCCCTTTCATCATTATCATAGCACCAGTCATGAGGTGCTCGGCATCTATCGTGGTTCAGCGACCGTGCGATTGGGAGGGGAACAGGGACACGATTTTGTCGTACAAGCCGGCGATGTCATTGTGATCCCGGCGGGAGTTGGGCACAAGAATCTCGGAGCCAGCGCCGATTTTGGAGTTGTAGGAGCCTACCCGGATGGACGCCAGTGGGATTTACTGACCGGCAAACCGGGCGAACGGCCAAAGGCAGATCAAAACATTGCGGCGCTACCGATACCTGACAACGACCCGGTCTATGGCTCCAACGGACCATTAGGAAAGGTCTGGTCAAAGCGATAACCGCTGATGGCAATCTATGACCCCCGACGATTTTCGCCGCCTCGCTCTCGCGCTTCCCGAAGCCAGCGAAGCTTCTCACATGGGACATCCCGACTTTCGCATACGCAATAAAATCTTTGCCACTTTATGGCCAAAGGAAGGGCGCGGCGTCGTGATGCTCACTCCTGAGCAACAAAAGATTCTGATCGATTTGAAGCCGGCGGTGTTTGCGCCGGCGCCGGGCGACTGGGGACGGCGTGGATCGACCAACGTTAATCTGGAAGCCGCCGACGAGATAAGTTTAACCAGTGTCCTGCTTATGGCCTGGCGGAATAAGACGCCGAAGCGGATGGGAGCGAGCAGTAAAGAGTGAGCAGTCTACCTCTAACTTCTTACTGCCGAGTTCGTACTGCTTACAGTTGCCTTTCAGGCGGCGTGGGTTTGAAAATACCTGATTCTCCACTTTCCTTCTCCGACCGAAACCAGCCGCACCTCAAAGGGTGCGCCCACGGTAAATTCCAGACTGAGCAGCTCCGGATCGAGTTTTCGACCTGATAGCCAGCGTCGCAAGCGGTTCCCGTAGGTTTGAAAACCACCTCGCTCGCCAACCCATTGGATGGGAGGATGAGCCGCAAACACGACTTGATTGATGCGGTTCCTCGTCTTGGTCTCGAACGCTTCGAAGGTTGAACCGGATAAGTCATCTTGGGTAGTAAGCGCGTATGCTTCTCGCAGATTGCCGGATTCGATCAGCGAGATAAAGCGCCGCGACATCTCAACTGCCTCCGATGGAACGTAGCGCTGATGCAAGCCCCAAAAGATCACTCCAATCACGGCAACGCCACCGAGCAGCGCAGCGAAAAGGACGGTTTTGGATCGTGCCAGCATCGTGAACGAGGTCGGTTAGCATGAAAAACCGCGAGCGCCGGATCGGCAACTTCGAACTTCAGCTCTCTACCGGTTCCAGAACCCGAAATCGTTCTGCGTTGTCTAGCGCTCCTTTCACTCCGGTTCTCAGCCAAGTCTCGTTCTTTTCATTCCGAGACAGGCTGTTGGAGTCAGGTTCTCCATGAATGGTCAATGGTGTGGGGAGAAAATCTCCCGCCACGAGGAGTTCTCCCGACTCCGAGTCCTTTGCAGATGAACCGGGCGAACGGCCATCACTTGGTTTGGCCGGCGGCAGTTCGAGTTTGTATCGGACATCATCGAAAAAGTTGCCCACCCAATGCTCATCTGCACGGGACTGAAACTCCTTCAAGGTGCAACTTGCCAGCGGCGCTTCCCGTCCGAACAACAGCTCGATGTTGCCATGTTGGCGAATGGCCGAGAAAAACTCGACATCTTCGGAGGTCAAGGGAGCATCCAATACAAATACTTTCTGTAGCGGTGAAGTACTGGACCGAAGATATCGATTCAGAAACTCTGCCTTGGCAGCAACCCGGTTCGGCTTAAACTTGTCCACCTGCCGGCGCCGGCCTGTCGGAGTGAACACTCCCCTTTGCACCGGAATGATGCTGGTGAGGCCGGCCGCCAGATTTGCTAATAGATGGAGTGGGTTTCCGCAAAGGTCGATCTCGCCAGCCTTCATTCGCAAGATCGAAGCCAAGCGCTGAGTTGTTCGAGCTAATGTCTGTTGATTCCAGGCCCAGGCGCGAAATCTATTGTGGGATTCTCGTCGCAGTTCGATCCAGGCGATCTGATCTGGATTCAATTCGATCGGCTGGCCAAATCTTCCCAGTCGAAGCCAGCGGCTCTCGAATCGAAACGCATGAACAAAGAGCCGCTTCGGAATCAAACGCAATTGCTGATGGAAATGCTGGGTCAACCAGTGCGACTGGGAAAGCACACAGGCTTGAGGTCGCACGTTTTTGACCCATTCGGTAAGAAACGAGCTGCCAACCGCTTTTCGGCCGATAATAGGGATGGCGCCAATTTGGAGTAGGGCGAGCGCGAAGAGGTACAATTCCTGGCTTGGATCCAGTGCCAAAAGAACCTGATGGCCGGAATCGACTCCTTCTTCCCGCAATCTAAGCGCAAGAAAATCGACCGACCGATTGAAAGCTACGAAGCTGACCACCCGGTCGCCGCGCACCGTTCGATCAACAATCGCCGGCACTCCCGGTTGCAACTCTGCTCGATGACGGAGGTTCTGAACGAGATTC
Organism: Chthoniobacterales bacterium; assembly: GCA_035710445.1. Taxonomy (GTDB): domain Bacteria; phylum Verrucomicrobiota; class Verrucomicrobiia; order Chthoniobacterales; family JAFAMB01; genus DASTDH01. Next base: position 20,294 of record DASTDH010000072.1, on the reverse strand, counting down.
ATGCCGGCGAAATAATAAACCGTTCTAGCGCTCAAATGTCGCACGCAAAAGCGACCCGTCTACCCGGCCGGTTTGTGATTCAATTTGAATCGCTAATTACCAGGCAGCTCAATTTCGGGTCCGACGAGCTGCTTAGTGAAACCGAAAGCCACAGCTTCGGCTCAGAGTCGCCTGGGGCGGGACAATTTGAATGCCGATCTTCTTTTCAAAAGGTTCCTGTTGATGGTGATCCGGCAGACCCCAGCACGGTTCGACGCAGATGAACGGATGCAGATCACTCCAGATCGTAAAAAAGGGCGCTTCAGCCAGATCGATTTCAATCTCATGATTTGAACCGTAGTCATGCAGGCGGACGATCGATTCGTCCCAGTCCAATGGCTCGATGAGAAAAGAACCGGGAAGCTCGAAAGGCTTAAATGACATGGGTCCGCCTCCCGAGGTGAAGTCGACGGTTTCGCCGCTCAGGAAATTCTCTGGCGCAATGTGGCGGCGATACTCTCCTTTTGGCAGAAGGACGCGGGCGTTCTCCACCGCGCTCACCGCGAATCCAGGATGCAGACCAAAGCTTAAATGAGCCGGCCGACCCACCTCCAAGTTTGCGAACGAGAACCGAACCTCGAGGGAATCGTCCGTCAGACGGTAATCCAACGAAAAATCCACTTTTCTTGGGTACTCTGATTTTTCAATTTGATCGCTGGGCAGATGAAACCGCATTATGGCGTTGTCATCACTCAAGATAGTTTCTGGATCAGCGAACTGCTTGGTTCGCAGGAAACTATGGTTTCCGCCCCGAATTTCGTCACCCTCGTATAGCGAACGTCCCCCCAGGAGGCGGTGGATGTAATATCCCATCACCGTGGCGTGATTCTTCCAACCATCCGGCGGAGCGGAAAAGTTTCCGTCGCGGTACAAATAGCCGTGCCAAGCTCCATCCGGACTTCTGCGGGCAATACTTATGAGCTCGGCGCCGGCATGATCGGCCACCATGCGAAAGCCGTTGGCTTGATCGACTACTTCGGTAAACCGGTGGCCGGCTTCGTCAAATGATCGCTGCTCGAATCGCATAGCGGCAATCTCCGCGGTTTGGCGCGATATGCCAGCGGGGGAATTGGATTCGGAATTAAGAAGTATGAAGGTAGAATACGGAACACGGAGCACGGAATACGGAGGGAGGAGATCGAACCCATAGAAAGTAGAGACTGCGGTCTTCAAATTTCACTTGGCTTGCGACCGCGATGACGACACGCGGCTTTGAAAAAAAGCGGGCCCAGCACTTCAGTGCTGGGCTACATCGTTTCCTCCCGCCCTGACCGGTGCCCTCAAACCCCGTGTACCGTGTTCCGTATTTCTAGGTACTGGCTTCTAGCTTCTGCCCTATCCCCCAGTCCCGACGTATTCGGCGGAATAGGTATCGAATTTGGATACCTGACCGTCTTTGGGCGCGCTCTTCACGTCATACACGTTGTTGCCGACGACTTGTTCGGTCTGGGTGTCATAAACCATCACGCTCTTCGCGCCGGTTGAATTTTGCTCACGAACGGTAGCCACGGCGATATATCGATGCTTCTTCACCTCGGCCTTGCGTTCGGCCGACATTCTTTGATAGGCCAAGCGCGCTCGCTCTTCCGCGATGCGCCGTTGTCTCTCGGTCGCTTCGTGTTTCGCAATCACGTAGGCTATTGCCCCAGCGGCAGCTCCGGTGCCCACTCCAATCGCCACCGCTTGCGCGTTGCTGGCACCGGCCGCTTTAGCGATACCTCCTGCGGCGGTTCCCGCTATCACACCGGTGATTACGCCGGTTGTCTCCGGCGACACATTTTCGCAGCCAGCTACCGCGAGGCCTACCACCAAGAGCATCGCGACGGTCTTGATCAAGCTTCCGTTCATAGAGATAGGGTCCCGAGATTAATGGGCTCCTCCGAAGGGTCAAGAACGATTTCGGCTGGAATGGCCGATACCGGCAGCACATCGGTCGCATCGGCCATAGAGGGCTCATGAGACCTATCGGTCGCATACCGCTCCCTATTGATAACTAATATTTTTGGCCTTACACCACTGAATGGCGAGAGGATTGCCGGCTTGGGCCGCCTTTTTTGCCCATTCGGTCGCGGCACCAGCATCTTTTTGCACTCCTTTGCCTTCGGAGAGGCACTCCGCATAGAAGAACATGCCGTAACTGTCCGAGCGGTCGGCCCCTTTTTTAAATAGAGCTGCCGCCGTTTGGTAATTCTGGGTTACGCCTTCTCCTTGCAAATAGAGCACGCCTAGATTCACCATGGATCGGACGAACCCAAGCTGCGTTGCTTCCTCGAAATAAGTTCGGGCTTTTTGGTAATCTTTCGCTCGTCGAAAATGCGTGCCGAGCAAGTCCATTGCGCGAGGTTCATGCATCGCAGCCGCTTCTTGTAAGAGCTCGAGTGCCTTGGAAACATCAACGGCAGTGCCTTTCCCGAGGTAATAACATTCTCCAGCGGTGAACTTGCCTTCACTATTTCCGTTGTCCGCCGCCGACTTGAAATATTCGAAGGCACGGGCCGCGTCACCTTCTCCGCGCCGATTCGATAAGACTAGTCCAGCCTGAACCTTAGCGTGATCGTTGCCTTTAGCGGCCGCAGCTTCAAACCAACGGAGGGCGTATTCTTGATCGGTCTGACGAGTGCTTTCACCGAGCAGCAACATTGCCTGGATACTCCCCAGATCCGCCGCCTGTTCAAGGTCGCCCTGATACTCCTGAATATTCGCGCTGCCAATCTTTTTGCTCGATCGCACTTCAGCAATCAGGTTCTCGAGTTTCTCGCGGGGGATATTCGAATCTGCATATTGCTTGGAAAGCTGGATGTATTGTTTGACCCCGGCATACCAATCACCGTTTTTGATCATTTCCGCTGCTGCGTCGAGTTGTCGCTGCAGACCAGTTTGCCGAGTCTCAAGCGGCGTTGTCGAGGGAGTCGGAATCGGAGTCGGCGTATTTTCGACGATCGCAGGAGTTGGTTTTGATGTCGGGGTCGTTACCGCCGTAGCGGTCGGCTTGGGTGAAGCAGTCGGCTGAGTGGTTCCGGTCGGTTTCGGCGAAGGAGTTTTCAGCGTTGCGCTGGTTGGTCCAGGTGTAACTTGTGCGAACGGGGTAGGCTGCGGATTTGCGCCGCCCGGCCTGAGTAATCTCAAAATCAAAAAACCTCCCAACCCAAGAATCGCGATCAGAAACAACGCAAGCACCGTAACCAGAAGGATCCCGGTTATGGAAACGCGTCGGCGAGGAGAGTCTGGGGGGGATAAATCCGGCACGACAGTTTCGCCCGGACGGTAGCCGACCGTAGGCAAGGGTGGCGGAACGCTCGTTTGATCCGCGGCCGTCGGAATCACCCGAACCGGAGCGGGGGTAGAAGCTTCCGCGGTGCTCGGAATGCGATGAATGGCTTCCGATTCTGCACCTCGACTGGCGACTGGATCGGGCAGGAGTTCCGGCTCAGGTTCGTGCTCGGGCTCGGGTTCTAATACGAGTGACTCAACCGGGGCGACCGTTGGTTCCGCGCCGCCTACAATTTGGCGGAGCTCAGCCAGCATGGCCGCTGATCCTGGGTAGTCGTCGGTGATGCCGCGCCGCAATACCAGGTTGCCGCCCTCGGTCAGGCTTGCTACCGGACTGATGCGGCCGGTGTTTTCCACTACGCTTCGCTGTCCACCGAGAAGTTCGTACGCCAGGAGCGTCAATAGCCGCAGATAGCTACCCCGTGGGCCGTTCCCCGCGCCGGCGCCATGAATCAGCGTTGCTGACCCCGCCCATGTCGCTTGGTCGGCGCCGGGCCCGGAAGAAGAAAAATCAAGAGCAGCGACCTTAACGGCTAATCCTTGCCACCCGGAAAGCGACTTTTGCAGGAGTTGAGTTGAAATCGCTGCTTGAATGAGCCCCGGATAACTCAATTGAATCCCGCTTAAGGTGAAGTCCACGGTCTGGAGATTCTTCTGGGTAGCGTGATCGGCAAGTGGTGCCAGTTGGTCGAGCAATTTGACTACTTCCGGTCCGGTTAGCGCGCTTCTGGCACGAAGGATCTCCAGCAAGCTCGGGCCGACAATCCACTCCTGCACGAGAAACGAATGATGCGCGGTGCTTTCGAGCGAGTAGACCTGCCGCAAGGAGGGGTGGCCGGCCGCTTGCAGTCGGTTCACTTCTTCTTCCATGGAAGTGAACCGAGCCTTGTCAGACAAAAAGCTGGCATTAAAGATCAAGAGGGTCACCTGGCGACTCTGACGCAGATCATAGGCCAAAAACTGGCGACCTTGCGGAACTTCGCCCAACTCGCGAATGAGCTGGTATCGGCGGCCGAGAACTGATTCCCGAGTCAAGGGTTCGTCTGGAATCGCCGCTGCCTCTGGCGCAGCGGTTTTTTCACTCGGTGCCGCAACGAGTGCCGCCGCCGCAGCCTCCGCCTCGATTTGCATGGTCGTGCTGCCTGCCCCTTGGATTTGCTCCAGGCACCCGACAATTTCTCGACGCAATTCCGCTGGAGTTTGCGGACGCTTCTCGCGATCCTTCTGCATCATCTTCTCGATCAGCGCAGTGACGCACGGGGGGACGTTGGCGAGCGGCTCGGTCGGGATCGGCTTGTAAAGATGCTGGCTCATGATCTGAGCCACTGAACCGGAGTATGGGGGACGGCCGGTCAACATATAGTAGAGCGTCGCCCCCAGGGAGTAGATATCCGATCGGATGTCGATATCCCGCTCCTCGAGCTGCTCGGGGCTGGCAAAATGGGGCGTGCCGACAAAGCCGCCGGCGATTGTAAGCGTGCCCGAGTCTTCTCCTTCTCGCTTAGCGGTCTTAGCCAAACCAAAATCGATCACTTTAACGATCTTTTCGCCATCTTCATCGACCAGCATCAGATTCGCGGGTTTCAGGTCGCGATGTACTAGTTGCTGCCGGGCCGCCGCCGCTAACGCGCGAGTCACTTGTAGACAAATTCGAAGCGCTTCGACCGGCTCCATATGCCCTTTTGCGGCCATGTGGGCATCGACGGTTTCGCCATCGATGTATTCCATGGCGTAGAAGTAACTGTCGTGATCTGAGCCGAGATGGAAAACGGAAGCAACGTTCTGGTGTCGCAATGCCGCCGCAGCGCGGGCTTCGCGCAGAAACCGCTGGCGAGCTACTTCACTATCAAGGTAGGTATTGTTAATGACCTTGAGTGCGACGGTGCACCGCAGGTTGGTGTCAAAAGCCTTGTAGGTAATGCCCATCGCTCCCCGACCCAGCTCCCAAAGCGAGCCATCCTCGCGCCGGAGTACCTGGTAATGCTGATAATTCTCGGCGTCGGGCATGTTTCCTGGCGTTAACTAATCAAAAGCGCTCGAAAGAAGCAAACGGAATGGGACTGGTTGATCCCAACGATAGACGTCTCCAATTAGCGGAAAATGCGGAATATTTTAGTCATTCCGAAGTTCAAAACGGATCGTTGGAGAAAACCCGCTCCCACCAGGGGGGGGTGGTAAACGGGTGATCTTGTGTCCGGCCTCCTTGACAGTTTCGTCCACCACCGAGTTTCCCGATCCGTCCACGATCGAGAACTCGGTCACTGTGCCGTCTGGTTCTATCTTCAGGTGGACAGTCACAACTAACGCGCTGCCTGCTGGGATTTGGCCGTGCGGCTGATTCCAGGCTCCATCAAATCGGTTTTTGATGATTTCAGCGTACAAGCCAAAATTTGCTTCCCCGTCTCCCGCTGCGGAGCCGGTCCCGTTTCCATTCGAGGCGCTCGACGCGTTGCCCGTGGGCGGTTTGTCGGAAGAGCTACCCCCCTCGGATTTACGGGCGGTCGGCGAAGGCACATTCTTAGCTATTTTTTTCTCTTCTTGTTTTGTGCTGGTCGGCGACTTGTGCGCCAGACTGTTGCTTGGTTTGGGCTTCGGCGTGCTGTTTTCTTCCGGGGTCGGCTTTGCGGTCGGTTTAGGGCTGGGTTTAGGAGTGGATTTGGGTGTTGATTTGGGAGTCGGCTTCGGGGTTGGTTTTGGCGTTGATGAGACAGTCGGCTTCGATGATGGGGTTGGTTTCGGAGTCGGCTTCGGAGTCATTAAGTTCGGTGGCGGAGTGGGTGTCACCTGAACCGACGGTTTCGGAGTGGGCGTCTCTGTGGGAATCTCAGGAGTGGGCTCAGGCGCGATTGGCGATGACGTTGGGGCTACTGAAGGGACGGGAGAAAGGCTTGGCTCCGGTTCAGGAGGCAAGTTCTCTTTCTCGCCGGCAGCGTTGTCGGGTTTAGCCGCTCCATCGGCTCCATCACTTGTTGGGCTGCCGGCGGCAAACGACCCCGGATTCATCCAGACAAGGTTTTCCTCTTTTTTGTGCGCGGGAAAGATCGCGAGGAGGAGAACGGCCCCTAATACGAGTAAATGAAGTGCCGCGATGAGGACGAAGTTTAGACGAAATCCGCCGGTCTCAGTCGGTCGGTGCTCATTGTCCTCCGTCATTCGGATTGTTCGGAGCGAGTCGCGACTCCCACTTTGGAGATCTTCGCCCTTTGCAGCACATCCATGACGCTCACCAGTTGTTGTACGGTGAGCGATTTATCCGGGCGAACAATGACCGGCGCTTCCGGCTTTTCCGCACGCAGTGCGACGAGCCGACTCTCCAAAGTTGGGAGATCGACGATTTGGTCGTTGAACGTGATCACGTTATCTCGATCTATTCCGATGGTCTGGACGGCGGAGGAGTCGACCGATTGATTCGCTTCTCCGCTGGTTGGGACCTCCAGATTGACGCTCTTTTCCATCAGTGGCGTGGTGATGATAAAAATAATCAACAGAACGAATGCGAGATCGAGTAGCGGCGTAACGTTGATCTCGGTGAGTGTGTGTAAAGTTTGACGGTCGGAAAAGCGGCGCATCGCAATCTATTTGGTAACCAGAGCGGGCCGAACTCCATGGTTGACGTATTTATGTTCAAACTCGGAAGCAAGTTCCGCGGCGAAATTGTCGTTTTGCACAATGAGAGTGCGAATGCTGGTGACGAGGAAATTGTAACCGAACATCGCCGGAATAGCGACGAGCAGCCCGGTGACCGTAGTAATCAGTGCGCCTGACACTCCAGGCGCCATGGCCGCCAGGTTGGCCGAACCAGCGATCGCTACGCCGGAAAAGGTATCCATGACGCCCCAGACGGTTCCGAGCAAACCCAGGAAAGGAGCGCCGCTCACCGCCGTGGCCAACAGGATCATTTGAGCTTCCAGGCGAAGCGCAGATTCGCCCACTGCGCGTTCCATCGCGGTGGTTACTACGCGCATTTGAGCCGGCGTGATCCGCTCGGCGATTTCGAGTCGCGCCCAGAAGGTATCGTCCACTTCGCTTGCTCCCATCAAGTGAAAGGTGAGCTCGCGGCATCCCGCTCGATAGATAGCGTAGAGTGGAGAGCCGTCGAATCGCACTTTAGATTCATAGATTCGTAAAGGCTGCCGCTCGGAACGGAAGCGTTGAAGAAACTGTTCGTTTCTTTTTCGCGAAAGGCGAACAACCCGCATTTTGGTCACCATTACAGACCAACTGAAGATGGAAGCGACGAAGAGCGCTAGAAGGACAAGTTTTCCTTCGAAGGTTGCGTTCGTGAAAGCGTAAATTAGCCCACCAGACGGGGCAGCAAGCAACAAGATTGGCGCCACCACAGCTCCTTAAGCGATCTTTCGGCCAAGGATACCGGGAAATACCAAAAGAGCCAAACGGTTTTCGAACGCGGATTGCGGAATGGTATTTCGCAATCCGCTTTCCGAAATCCGCGTTCGTATGCCTTGTACTCCCTCAACTTCTGAACTTCTTTAGCTGCATGCCACGGATTTCGGGATGGAGAAGCTGTCTTGCTATCGCATTTTTCTTATTCGGGCCCCGCCTTGGTCTGGCGCAAAACAAATATGACGTGCTCGCTAAAATGCTCCAACCTTATGGAGCTCTCTTCTATTCGAAATCAACCAACAAGGCGATGTTGGCTGAATTGACGATTCGGCAAGCAGCCAAAGTCGCTCCGCTCTTATTGAATCGGCGTATGCGAATCAGTTTTCAGTTTCCGGACAAATTGCGCGTCGAGACCAGTGATCAAGACCAAAGAATGATATTATGCCGGGATGGTCAAAAGGTGTGGGTGTATCCGAAGAACCTGGGCGACCAATTGGAAGTTGCTGCTGGGTCGAGCGAGTCTAAGCAAACGATCCCCGATTTTCGCCTCCCGATTCGAGATCAACAGATCGTGTTTCTGCCCGCTTTGTTCCAGATTCTTCGTTACGAATCGATGAAGGACCGAACCGATCAGCCGGCGTGGAACCTGGAGTTTCGAATCGATCCGCAATTGATGAAGAATTTGAAGGAGTCGTTTGTGGTGGAGGCCTTGATCCGGCAAAGCGATTACCAGGTGGAAAAGATCCGAGCTAAGAGTAGCGCATTTTCTGGTGAGCTCGAGGTGGCGTCGACCCAGTTTTTGCCGTCCCTTCCAGCCGAGACTTGGCTTCCCGAAGAATCGATCGCTCCCGATACTGTTACCCTTCCACCAAACTTCTATCGAGGCGCGCTGCAGAAACTATCGAGTCTGAACTTGTTCTAATGAAATCCGGTTTTTTGGACAAGCTGATTGAGCGGATTCGCCGGGTTCAGCCCGAGGAGGTACAGAACTATCTTATTCGGCTGGCTCAAGAGAAGGGTTTCCTTGAGCGGATTTTTGATGCCCTTCAGGAAGGAGTCATTGTCACTGACGTGCAGGGTAAGATTCAATTCTTCAACGCCGCTGCCGGCCATCTCTTTGGAGTGGAGCCGGAAGACACTCGCGGCAAACCAATCGACGATTTTCTGCGCGGTTTAAGCTGGACTTCGTTGCGATCGAGCGAGGGCACTGTAAGCCGCGACATTGAACTGTTTTATCCGCAGCATCGATTTCTCAATTTCTACGTTGCTCCGTTACATCTAGATAAACCTGGTCCGGAATCAGCGGCCATGGTTCAGGACCTGGTCGCCTATGTTGTGATCCTCCGGGATATTACTGAAGATCGCCGAACTACTGAGCGGACGATTGAAAGCGAGAAGCTTTCCGCGCTCACCATGTTGGCAGCTGGTGTCGCGCACGAGATTGGCAACCCACTTAACTCGCTCAATATTCATTTACAATTGATCGAGCGCAAGATTAAGCGGGTGGCGGCCCCGGTCCGGGATTCGATTGAGGACCTCTTGGAGGTCGCGCGTGCTGAAATCCGGCGCCTTGATTCGATCATTCATCAGTTTTTACAAGCGATTCGCCCCACCAGACCTTCATTTGAGCCGCACGACGTCAACGAAGTCATCGAGGAATCGGTGGCTTTTTTGCGACGGGAAATCGAGGATCGGGATATCCTGGTCGAAACCGACTTGGCTGCAGGATTGCCGCCGGTAGAAGTCGACCGGGATCAGATGAAACAGGCGTTCTACAATGTGATCAAGAACGCCTTCGAGGCAATGAAGACCGGAGGCATCCTTCATATCCGCTCCTGGCGTGATGATAACTTTGTGTCGATCACATTCACCGATAGCGGCGGCGGGCTTTCGGTCGAAAACATGAGCAAGCTTTTTCGGCCTTACTTTACCACTAAGGCTTCCGGCACTGGGTTAGGCCTGCTGATCGTGCGCCGAATTGTTCGAGAGCATGGAGGCGAAATCGAAATTGAGAGTAACGAAGGGAAAGGAGTGAGGGTGACGATCCACCTTCCTTACGGCGAGAAACGAACCCGATTGCTTAGCGATCGCAACGAAGCAACGAACGAGTCAGCGGATGGAGCAATTCGTCAGCAGCACGGTACCGGCGAGGGTTGAGGTCGCTAAGATAAGAACGAAAACGGATTCGGCGATTTCGAAAGCAGCGTTTTGTCTGGATAGTCGCACACTGGGAAAAGGCGTTGTGACCTCGCGTACAAACGGCGCTTTCCTCTGAGAGTTGCGGCGAGTGCGTTTTCTTCGGTATTGCAACCTGTTCGGCTTGATTGTTGCCATCCGAAACGGAGGTCGCGCGTAAGACAGGCGGCTAGTTATCATAGATTTGGCCGTACCTCGTTTTGATTTGGTCCGCATTTTGCGCTCCCTGGGTTGATAATGGCTTCCAACGCCGCCACGTGGGCATCAAACGCTTTTCTTCCATCCGTAGTGATCGCCAGAAAGGTTTTTGGACGACGGCCGACAAAGGTTTTCTTGATCGTGAGATAGCCGGCCTCTTCGAGCGTTAGCAAATGTGCTCCGAGATTTCCGTCAGTCAGAGCGAGCTTTGTCCGAAGAAAGGTGAAGTCGACCTCTTTGCTTCCGGTTAGTTCGCTGAGTGCTGCGATGATTTGAAGCCGGACGGGTTGATGGATGATGGGATCTAGGTCAGCCATACAACCTGTGGTCAGCGCATGAAATAGCGGACGCAAAACCCGATAAGTACGGTGGCTGCGAGTCCGATCAGAACCAAACCGTACAAGAAAGACATAGCGGCAATGCCGAGAAATTGACCTAGCAGCGCCATACCGAGCCAGATCACACCCCAGAGCCAGAGATACCAGTGACCGGAGTAGGTGCGGATGGCGGCGCGCATCGCGGTTCGGGATTGGTTAATCGAGTCGAGCAATTGGGTGGCATGCAACTGGGAGAGGTTGTCCTTCACGGCAGAATGCTCTGTAACGCAGAGTACTTTGTCAAGCCAACGATCGCGGTACCGGGACAGGCGCCGCTACCTGCCTTAACTCGGCGTACCCTCCTGCGCCGACTTGGCACACCCTGGCCTTGGAATCTGCGCCGTTAGGTGGCATTGTGCCGTCACCAGACTTTAGTCATGCAGGGCACGATTCTGATCGTCGATGACGAAAAACATACCCGCGACGGACTGCGACAATCCCTGGAAGAGGATTTTGACGTTTATACTGCGAGCAATATCGATGAAGCGCTCAATGTGATTGCGGCCGACCGCATCGACCTAGTGTTAACGGACCTGCGGCTGGGCGGGGAGGATGGTCTGAGCCTGATTGCTCGTATCCAACAGAACCCGCGTGCCCCCATTTGTATGCTCATGACCGCGTATGGATCGATTGCGACCGCAGTCGACGCGATTAAACGTGGTGTATACGACTTTGTTACCAAACCGATCAATCTGGACGAGCTTTCGATCAAGATTACTCGGGCGATCCAAAGCCGGCAGCTGTTGGAGGAAAACGCGCAGTTGCGCCAACAAGTGGACGATCGCTATGGACTGGAAAGTCTGATTGGCGAATCGCTGGCGATGCAGCGAGTTTACAGCACGATCCGCCAGGTCGCTCCCGCCCTGGCAACGGTATTGATCACCGGCGAGAGCGGAACCGGCAAGGAGTTGGTTGCTCACGCGATCCATCATCTCAGTAGTAGAGCAAAGAACCGCTTTATCGCTTTTAATTGCGCAGCCTTTTCGCCTCAGTTGGTTGAGAGTGAACTCTTCGGACACGAGCGCGGAGCGTTTACTGGAGCGATGGAGAGAAGAATTGGGCGGATCGAGCAAGCGGCTGGCGGGACGCTTTTTGTCGATGAAATTGGAGAGATCGATAGCAATGTTCAGGTGAAACTGCTGCGCGCCCTGGATCCGGGTTTATTCGAGAGAGTGGGCGGTAACCAGACAATCCAGGCAGATTTCCGCCTGCTCGCCGCCACTAACCGTGATCTGCGGGTATTGGTCAGCGAAGGCAAATTCCGAGAGGATCTGTTTTATCGGCTGAACGTGGTGGAAATCCGCATCCCACCGTTGCGCGAAAGGAAGGAAGACATTCCGTTGCTGGCAAACGCCTTTCTTAAGGAGGTTAGCCAGCGCGACGGAAAGCCGTTTCGTCCGCTGGCTCCCGAGGCGCTGGATTGTTTGCTTCAGTATGATTGGCCTGGAAATGTTCGGGAGCTCAAAGGGGCGATCGATTCCGGCGTTACCCTGGCGTCCGGCTCCCAGATTACGCTGCATGATCTTCCGCTGACGATTTCTCAGAATGCCGGCTCAACGATTGGATCAGCTGCAGGAAAGGCCGGACAAATGAATTTGCACGATCAGGAGATGCGGCTCATTATGCGAGCGCTCGACGAGACGGGCGGAAATCGGACCGAGGCGGCGAAAAAGCTTGGAATCAGCCGACGTACACTGCATCGCCGGCTGAAGGAGCTGAATATTTCCGAAGGCGGCTAAATGCAAAGATGAACGTACAAGGTTTCGTTCATTCGCTCGAACAGGGAAAGATCGCCGGTTTTTTTCGATTAGTACTTTCGCTCGCAGGGGCGGTCGCGTTAGCAATGGCTTATCTGCTATTGCAGTTTCGGGGTCTTTCGACCGCGGTCGGTATCGATCAGGCTCAGATTGCGCATGAGCTAGTTCGTGGCCATGGATTCAGCACCAAGAATATCCGCCCCCTCGAAGTGCGTCTCCTCCAGCAGACATTCGGCAAAGCACCGGTAGGGAATGTCCCGGATCTCTATCATGCGCCGTTGAACCCGATTGTGAATGCGGGCTTCCTTTACCTGTTCGGCTCACAGCTTGGTCAAAGAGTAGACGACGGAGATCCGGTGTATCGTGGTGACCGTTTGATTGCTGCAGCGTCGGTCATCTTTTTCTTGTTGGCGCTGGTTGCTAATTTCTTTCTGGCTCGATTGTTGTTCGACGCCGAGGTGGCTTGGCTGGTGACCGGAGCCGTGCTGGTGGCCGATCAGTTTTGGCAGTTTTCGCTCTCCGGTTTACCCCAGATGTTGCTCCTGTTTCTAGTGACCTGTTCGCTTTGGTGTCTGGCGCACGCGATCATTGCAATGGCTAGTGACCAAAATCCTTATCTTTGGCTGTTTGTCCTCGGAATCTTTCAAGGGGCGCAGGCCCTCTGCCATCCGATCACTCTCTGGATTTCTGGAGCAAGCTGGCTGTTCTGCTCGGTTTATTTTCGTCCTCGGCTTTCCGGCGCGGTCTTGCCCGGTCTCATTTGCCTGGCTTTGTTTTCCGCTTGGATAGTGCGGGACCTGCAAGTTTCGAAGACCCCGTTTGGTATCAGCCCATTCGCGCTTCTGGATCACGTCGTTCATTCCGAGTCCGGTTGGATGAGTCTGAACGATCCCGATCTTTCGGAGATTGCTCCTCTTGCATTTCGAGGACGTGTGATCATCAACTTCAAGGAGCAGCTCGGTTCTCTGTATCTCTTGTTAGGCGGCATAGCAGTCGCACCGTTATTTCTCGCTGCCTTGTTCCATCCGTTCAAACGACCGGAGACCAACGCCTTCAAGTGGCAGGTATTTCTGATGTTGCTCGGAGCATTTACCGGTTCGGTTGTTATCGGTACGAATGGACAGGCGCTGAGTCCCAATCAAATCCTGATTTTGCTTGGGCCCGTGGTAGCCATTTACGGATACGCGATGGTTATCGTGCTGTTCTACCGACTCAAGTTGGAACAGTCGATCTACCGATATGGGATTTATGCCGCCTTCTTTCTCGTCACCGGATTGCCAACGCTGTTCGGATTTTCGCTCGGCGGCCCGCGCATTCAGTTTCCCCCTTACGCGCCGGGGGTGATGCAAATGATCGGAGCGTTGACCAAGCCAGACGAGATTGTCGCCTCTGACATGCCCTGGGCAATGGCCTGGTATGCCGACCGTAAATCGCTCTGGTTGCCTTCACGGCGAAAAGACTTTTACGAGTACCATAACGATGAGTCGTTAGGAGCGCCGATCGTCGGGCTGTTCCTGACCCCGATCTCACGTGATTCGAATTTTCTATCGGATATCGTGTCTGGAGAGTACAAAGATTGGGCAAGCATTGTGCTCGGCCTTCCGGAGGGATTGAGTAATTTTCCGCTGAAATCGAGCGTTGGATTGATGAACAATGAATGTTTGCTCGTGATGGATCGGAACCGGTGGAGCAGAACTGTCGAGACTCACTAGATGCTGGATCCGCATTTCCGAGAATAACCTTCGGCCATTGTTGGTAGCCGCTTGCTTGTCTCTTCTGACCGTTAACGGAAATCGCATCGGGCTCGGGAAGGCGAATGCGTCTGTGTATGCGTGAGAAGGTCTCTGATCACGCAGTTGTTCGTATACTCGGCACAAAAGGTGCAACTCATCCGGGGGACGACCCTCTGAGTCCGGGATTGAAGAGGAGCCACTGAAAATCTAGCCCTAAGAAACCATGAATTTTGCAAGAAAACCGACGCGATCCGCACGGAGCACAAGGGAATGCATTTTTTCTCCATTACCGGCCGGTCGGAAAACCGTGTATTATCCGGGGTCGCAGCCAAGCCGGTTATTGGCTCCGACACGATCCTGGAAATGAATATGCGCGGTTCTCGTTGGATCATTCTTCTCCTACTCTTGATTGGAATCGCCGGCGTATGGTGGTATCTGCATCGGCCCTCCGTCTCTACTCTTCCGGAAAATCCGGCGCAATCGCAGGGGCAAGCGCAGCACCCTCAACACCGCGGTGACGGCTCTGGCCCGATCGGAGCAGCCGGAGCGCCTGTTCCGGTGATTGGTGGGACGGTCAAGAAGCAGGATGTGCCGATCTATTTCAATGGGATCGGTACCGTTCAGGCCTATAACACGGTGACAGTTCGAGTCAGAGTTGACGGCCAGATCAAGGAAATTGACTTCAAGGAAGGGCAAGAAGTGAAGACTGGCGATCTTTTAGCAGTGATTGATCCCGCGCCCTACCAAGCGGTTTACGATCAAGCAATCGGCAAACGCGCCCAGGACCAGGCCCAGCTGGACAACGCCAAGGTGGTGTTGCAGCGAGATAGCGAGCTCTTAGCCAAGAACGTGCTTGACCACCAGACCTACGATACAGCCAAATTTCAAGTCGATCAGTTTGAGGCGCTGGTGAAGTCGGACGAAGCCAATATCGAGAGTGCGAAAGTGAACTTGGACTATACTCGGGTAACGTCTCCAATCTTGGGCCGAGTTGGCATCCGGCAGGTAGATGTGGGCAACATTGTTCATGCGTCTGATTCCAACGGCATCGTCACCATCACCCAGCTCAAGCCGATCTCGGTCCTATTCACCTTACCGCAGCAACAACTTAATCAGGTCAACCAAGAAGCGGCAAAGGGACCGCTCAAAGTGTTCGCCGTTGACCGTGACAATACCAACCCGCTGAGCGAGGGCGTACTTGCTGTGGTGAATAATCAGATCGATCAAACCACCGGCACGATCCAGCTCAAAGCCACTTTTCCGAATGAAGATCAAAAGCTTTGGCCCGGTCAATTTGTGAACGCGCGACTTCTGGTTACTACGCGTAAAGATGGATTAGTGGTTCCAGCTTCGGTCATTCAACGGGGGCCAAACGGCTCGTTTGCCTATGTGATCAAACCGGATCAAACCGTCGAAATGCGACCGGTCACGGTGAATCAAATCGATAGCGGTTTAGCTTTGGTCGATGAAGGTTTGCAAGAAGGCGAGCAGGTCGTCGTCGATGGACAGTACAAGCTACAGCCGGGTTCGAAGGTCATTTTATCCGCTCCCGGTAATTCACCGCAACGTATCGGCGAATCACGTGGCTCGGGTCAAAATCGTCCCGGCGGTCAGAAAACCGCTGCTTCCGATGAGACGTCGGGCGCACAACCCCAAGCGAGTACCAGCGGCGGCTAAGTGATTTTTCGGTAGGGACGAGTTCGTGCTCGCCCGAAACGGACCGGGGCCGATCCCTACCAGTTTTATGAACATCTCGGAACCCTTCATCAAGCGGCCGATTGCTACCTCGCTGCTCATGGCAGGAGTCATCCTGTTGGGTCTGCTTGGATATTCGATGCTTCCGATTTCGTCCCTGCCCACGGTCGATTTTCCCACGATTCAAGTCGTGACTCGTTATCCGGGAGCAAGTCCGCAAGTGATGACTTCGGCGATAACGACTCCTCTGGAATCGCAGTTTGATCAGATCAGCGGGCTGACTTCGATGACTTCGACCAGTTCTTTCGGCGTCAGCACGATCACTTTGCAATTCGATCTCAATCGCGACATCGATGTCGCCGCCCAAGATGTGCAGGCAGCGATCAACGTGGCCCGAGGTTATCTCCCGAATGATCTGCCCAATCTTCCCGTCTACAACAAGGTTAATCCGGCTGATACGCCGATTCTTACTTTGGCGATTAACTCAGACGTTTTACCAATCGCTAAAGTCAATGACTACGCCGACACGCTCCTCGCGCAAAAACTGAGTCAGGTCGCTGGGGTTGGACTGGTCACGATCGAAGGTAACCAGAAACCGGCTGTTCGTATTCAGTTCAATCCCGCTGCGCTGGCCTCACTCGGCATGGGTCCAGAGGATCTGCGCAACGCGATCACGCAAGCGAACGTAGACGCACCGAAAGGAAGCTTTAACGGCTCAAAGCAAGCCTACATGATCGGGTCAAACGATCAATTGCTCACGGCCGACCAATATCGACCATTGATCATTACCTACAAGAACGGAGCGCCGGTTCATCTAAGCGATGTCGCGGATGTGATCGATGGAGTGGAAGACGATCAGCTAGCTGCCTGGGTTGGTACTGCTCCGACGGTATTGCTCGATGTGCAGAGACAACCGGGCGCTAACATCATTCAGACAGTTGATCGCATCAAAAGACTGCTTCCCAAGCTGACCGCTTCGCTCCCTCCAACCGTCCATGTTTCTATCCTGACAGACCGGACCGAAACTATCCGCGCCTCAGTGCGAGACGTTCAGTTCACGCTCATTCTCACCGTGGCTTTGGTTATTCTGGTGATCTTTCTGTTCTTACGCCGACTGTGGGCCACCATTATTCCGAGCGTCGCCTTACCGCTTTCTCTAGTCGGCACATTTGGGATCATGTACCTGGTCGGCTTCAGCCTGAACAATCTGTCGTTGATGGCGCTGACGATCTCGACCGGGTTTGTGGTCGATGACGCTATCGTAATGATCGAGAACATTTTTCGTTACATTGAGGCGGGCGAAGAGCCGTTAACGGCCGCATTGAAAGGTGCGCGCCAAATCGGCTTCACCGTCATCTCGCTGAGCGTCTCCCTCATCGCGGTGTTCATCCCGCTTCTCTTCATGACCGGCATCGTCGGCCGCTTATTCCGTGAGTTTGCGATTACTCTCAGCGTAGCCGTCATCGTTTCGGCGGTTGTCTCACTGACGCTCACACCGATGATGTGCGCGAAATTTCTGAAGCCGATCGACGAACGAAAGCGTGGCCGTCTGTACCAATGGAGTGAACGGGCGTTCGACGGAATGTTGCATTTCTACGAAGTGGGATTGCGCTGGGTCTTGCGGAATCGCCTGCTTACCCTCTTGGTCGCAATCGCGACGCTGGTTTTGACCATTTATCTTTATCTGATTGTTCCAAAGGGTCTCCTGCCGCAGCAGGACACCGGAGAAATCATCGGGGTGACCGATGCTGCTCAGAACATCTCATTTAAGGCAATGCTGGAGAAACAGCGGCAGGTGTCCGATATCGTTGAAAAAGATCCAGACGTTCAAAGTGTGGCGGCGTTTGTCGGGGCCGGAACTGTGAACGCGACGGTGAACACCGGCCGGCTATATATCATTCTGAAGCCACGCGAAAAACGGGCGTCCAGCGCCGAGCAAATCATGGCGCGGCTTCGCGACGCGACTAAGGATTTGCAGGGGATCAGTCTCTTTATGCAGTCGGTGCAGGATCTGCAGATCGATACTCGAGTCAGCCGTACTCAGTATCAGTATGTTTTGGAGGACACCAATTCGGATGAGCTGGCCCAATGGACGCCGAAATTTCTTGAAGAATTGAAGAAGTCGCGCGCGCTGAGTGATGTCGCCAGCGACCAACAGTCGGAAGGGCAGCAGGTGGTCGTGGATATCGATCGGGAAAAGGCTTCCCGGTTAGGTGTCCAAATCGATGCAATCGATAACGTGCTCTACGACTGCTTTGGCCAACGGCAAATCTCGATCATTTTCACACAGCTGAACCAATTTTGGGTAGTGTTGGAAGCGCAACCCGGGTTCACCACCTCTCCTAACGCGCTTGACAAGATTTATGTCAACGCTTCTGGATCGAGCCAGGCCAACGTTTCCGCCAGTGGTTCGGTTACAGCCAACGGAGCAATTACCACCGGCGGACCGGAGATTCCGCTGTCGGCTTTTGCGACGTTGCGGACGACTACGGCGCCGCTTTCGGTGCTGCATCAGAACCTGTTTCCCGCCATTACTGTCTCTTTTAACTTGGGTTCGGGACAGTCGCTCGGTGAAGCAGTCAAAGCGATTCAAGCCGCTAAGGCGAAGATTGGGATGCCGGAAACCATTGCGACCAGTTTTTCCGGCACCGCCGCTGAGTTCCAGCGGTCGCTGGCCTCCGAGCCGTATCTGATTCTGGCTGCGGTTGTGGTGATCTATATCGTGTTAGGTGTCCTGTACGAGAGTTACATTCACCCAATCACGATCTTGTCGACCTTGCCCTCCGCCGGCGTCGGTGCGCTGCTTGCGTTGCTAATCTTCAACATCGATTTCTCTTTGATCGCGCTCATCGGAATCATTCTGCTCATCGGTATCGTGAAGAAGAACGCGATCATGATGATCGACTTTGCGCTCGACGCTGAAAGAGAAGAAGGCAAGACCCCGGAAGAATCCATCTATCAGGCCTGCCTTTTGCGGTTTCGCCCGATCATGATGACGACGATGGCCGCGTTGTTGGGCGCGTTGCCTCTCGCTATCGAGGGAGGAACTGGTTCAGAGCTGCGCAAGCCGCTCGGCATTACGATTGTGGGCGGGCTTCTCGTCTCACAGATTCTCACCCTTTACACCACACCGGTGATCTATTTGTACATGGACAAACTTGGAAAATTCCTGAGCCGGCGGCGCAAGCAGCCACCGACTAAACCGGTCGAACTGGAGCCCGTGATGACACACTGAGCAGAAAATGCGGAATGCGGATTGCGGAAGAACCGATCCGGATTCCCCGTCGTAGCGTATGAGCATTTCCGAGCCATTTATTCGCCGTCCGATTGCTACCTCGCTTTTGGCCATCGGGTTGATGCTGGCCGGTGCGGTGGCCTATCGCTCGCTGCCGGTAGCCCCATTACCGCAAGTTGATTTCCCGACCATCAATGTTCAGGCGAATTATCCGGGTGTGGACCCGGCCACTGCGGCTACCTCTCTGGCGGCTCCCTTGGAGAGGCGTTTCGCTAATATTGCTGGCGTCAACGAAATCACCTCCGTCAGTCAATTGAATGGCACGGTGATTACGCTTCAGTTCGATTTGTCTCGAGATATCAATGCCGCCGCGCGCGACGTCCAGGCCGCGATCAATGCGGCTCAAAATGAGCTTCCGCCCGGATTGCCGAACCCCCCGAGTTACCGCAAGGCGAACCCGAACGATCTGCCGGTGTTGATCCTGGCTTTGACCTCGGATGCCGTCCCGCTTTCACGGATTTACAACCAAGCGACTGAGCTGCTGGTTCCGGCCCTGTCCCAGATACCGGGGGTAAGCCAGGTCGGTGTTGGCGGAGGCGCTAAATCAGCGGTTCGAGTGCAAGTCGATCCAGCCGCTCTTGCCGCCATGGGACTCAGTATCGACAATGTACGGACGGTTTTGCAAGGCCAGAACAAGGATGAACCGAAGGGCGCGATTGATGGCGACCAGATCAGCTTCACCGTTAACACCAACGATCAATTGTTTAATGCCGCTGATTATAAGAATTTAATCATCGGTCAAAAGGCCGGTGTGCCAATCACCCTGAGCGCGGTTGGTCGGGTTCTCGATGGGACCGAGGATCGCCTGCAGGCTGCCTGGTTCAATTCCAAACGGGCAGTGGTATTGTTCGTTCGTAAGCAAGCCGATGCCAACGTCGTCGAGACGGTGGATCGCATCAAAGAAATCCTGCCTCAGCTCCGCCGCTGGCTTCCGCCGGCGATTCATCTTGATATTCAGAGTGATCGAACGTTGACGATTCGTGCTTCGGTGGCCGACGTCCAGACTTCTTTGCTCATCAGCGTCGGACTCGTTGTCATGGTCTGTTTTCTGTTTCTGCGGCGAATCTCGACCACCTTCATCGCCTGTACTGCGGTTCCTTTATCATTGGCTGGTACCTTCGCAGCGATGTGGTTACTGCATTTCAGTTTGGACAATATCTCGCTGATGGCGCTTACGATCTCGGTGGGATTTGTGGTGGATGATGCCATCGTTGTCATCGAAAACATCGTTCGCCACATCGAGCAGGGTATCTCTCCCATGGAGGCCACTTTCCGGGGCGCGAAGCAGATTGGGTTCACGGTGCTCTCGATCAGCATTTCGTTAGTCGCTGTTTTTATTCCTCTGTTGTTCATGGGTGGAATCATTGGGCGGCAATTCCACGAGTTTTCG